>JAITMM010000248.1 GCA_031277335.1 Tannerella sp.
AAATTCCGACGACAGATAGTTGGAATCGCTCAGGCAGACTTCCGTAGCGAAGTCAATGCCGTAGCGGATCATTTGATCCCAGACGGCGCTGTCGATGGAAGTCAAATCCTGATAACCAATCTCATGCTTGATAAGTCCGTAGATAATGCCTGCATTGAAATTGTCGCCTGCGCCGATGGTGCTGACCGGCTCGACGGGGCGCGCTGCATATTGCGACTGCATCGATTCGGTAAAGAGGCTGACACCTTCCGCGCCGTGCGTCGCGATCAGCCGTTTGCAGTAAAACTGGATTTCTTCCCTGTAAACCTGCGACATATCAGTTTTACCAAAGATATTGAAGAAGTCTTCGTCGGACGCGCGGATCAGGTCGGCAAACTCAAAATTCTCAATGATGGACGGGCGGACCCGTATTGCTTCATGGATATGCGCCTTGCGAAAATTCGGGTCGTAAAAGATAATGGCTTTCTGCGACTTGGCATAATCCAGCAGCTCGGCGATGCGTTGCCGGTAGACGGGATTCAAGGCATAAAACGAACCGAAGACGACGATATCATCCTGATGGATAGCGGGCAACGAAATATTGGACAGCGATGTCGGTTGCGAGGTGTAAAAAACATATTCTGCATTCTTCGTCTCATCCAGAAACGCCAGTGAGACAGGTGTTTTCCTGTCGGAGAAGAAATCAATATGTTGCGTCGTCATCCCATTGGCCTGCATAAATCCGGTGATCATCCTCCCCACACGGTCATTGCCGACTTCCCCGATAAACGAAACGGGAAGGCCGAGCCGGCTTAGCGACACCATCGCATTGAATACGGAACCACCCGGAACGGCGGCAAAAGGCTGTCCGTCCTTGAAAATGATATCCAGGATAATCTCCCCAATTCCTATAACTTTTCTCATTTTGTTTGGCTTAGTTTGCGGCTTTTAGAGCCTAAATAACCGCCGTGATGGCGTTTGGCATAGTCTACGCTGCTGAAATTGATTTTTTTCATCACCGCCACCACCAGCATGTCTCCGATCACGGTCATCGTCGTCGTTGAAGTCGTCGGCGTCAGTCCTAACGGACAAACCTCTTTCGGCGAGCCTGTTAGCAGCAGCGCCGACGCCACCTTTGCCAAGCTGCTTCGCGGATTCGAAGTGACCACGATAAACTTGATATCTCCCACCAGCCCCCTCGCCAATTGCACCAATTCCAGCAGTTCCCTCGTCTTTCCCGAATTGGAAACAAGCAGCATCACATCATGTTGACGTACAATCCCCAAGTCGCCATGCTGTGCTTCGCTCGGATGCAGGAAATAAGCCGGCGTGCCGGCCGAACTGAAGGTGGTGGCAATATTCATCGCCACCTGTCCCGCCTTGCCCATTCCGCTCGTAATCAAAACGCCGCCTGACCGGTGCACTTGCTGCATGATCAAATCAACGGCTTTGCTATATTCCTCTGTGACAGGGATATTGCGAATCGCCGCGGCTTCCTGTTCCAAGATGGAAATGAAATCTTCTCTATTCATGCTTGCAAAAGTAATGGATTATTTTTTCATACAAATATAAAAAGGCGTATATTTGCATCGGCAGACAATATAAAACCAATTTTTTATGCGCAATAAATTACTTAATGTCTTGATGTTGACTTGTGGACTGTGGATGGCCATCGCATGTCGGCAGGCGCCCGTTTTCGTCGTAAAAGGCACCGTAACCGGGGCGGAAGGTCAAACGGTCTATTTTGAAAATGTAGGTCTTTCGGCAGTGACGCTGATGGATTCGGTCAAGTTGAAATCATCCGGCGAGTTCACATTCAAAAAGCAGCGTCCCGAATATCCCGATTTTTACCGTTTAAGGCTTAAAAATCAATGGATAAACCTGGCCATCGACTCCACAGAGACCGTGACCGTGAAAGCCGATTCGGCCAATTTTGCCACGTCCTATACGGTCGAGGGCTCGGATAATTGCATTGTTATCAAGGAAATAACGCTTGCTCAACTGGAGGCGAACAGGGAATACAGACAATTGCGCAAGGACTTTGAGGCAAAGAGCATTGCGGACACGACATATCAGCGCAAATCGACCGAAGTGATCGACCGTTACAAAACACTTGCGCTGAAATATATTTACGGACAGCCGATGTCTACTGCCGCTTATTTTGCACTGTTTCAGAAGATTGACGGGCTGTTGTTCTTTGACCCGTATAATAGAACCGATTCACGCGCTTATGGCGCCGTTGCCACGAGCTTAAGCAACCGCTTTCCTGAAAGTCCGCGCGCCATGCAGTTGACGAATGTTGCATTGCAATCACTGAAAGTCATCCGAAACGAACAGCTATTGGATTCGAATCTGATTGATACAAAAGAAATTGACTTCCTTGAGATTGAACTGCCCAACGTGGCCAATCAGAAAATCAAACTGTCCGAAGTCTCAAAAGGCAATGTCGTAATTCTCAATTTCACGGCCTACCAGTCCGAATTTTCCACCCAACTTAACGAGATTTTGGAAAACATCTACGCCAGAAATCATCGCAAAGGGCTGGAAATCTATCAAGTATCATTGGACAGCGATTTGCATCTCTGGAAAAACGTAGCCCTCAACTTTTCATGGATTTGCGTACATGACCCGCAAACGGTCTATTCCCAGGCTGCGGCACTTTACAATGTAAAACAGTTGCCGGCCATCTTTGTTTTTGACAGAAAAGGATTGATAGTCAAGCGGATTGAAGATATAAACGGCATCGAGAGCGAGATTTCAAAGCTGTTGTAGATTTTGCAAATCGGTTGAGTTTTTTTGGATCGCTTTGTTCCTCGCATGATGTAAAAACGCGGATAATATGCGTGTGATACGTACCGAAATTGCCATAAACGCCGCCATGCACAAATTTTTATTGACACAAACATAAGGTTCTGATTGTTTGTATAAATAAGTCCAATTTTTTTCATATCAAAAAGTAAAGTATTACCTTTGTATCCAATATTTCAATTTTTTAAACCGTAGCATTATTTTATGATGACATCGCAAGATTTACTCTCACTTATTTCACAGGGAGAAACTACTACTGTTCAATTCAAAGTCAGAACCGAAGACGGTTATAAAACTGGAGTAGAGATGGTTGCTTTCAGTAATTCTCAGGGTGGCAGATTAATAGTAGGCGTAAATGACAAGAATGGGTCTCTTTCCGGTTTATCGTTTGAGGAATTACAGGCTACAAATGCCTTGCTTTCAAATGCTGCATCAGAAAATGTAAAACCCTCCATTGTTATTTCGACTCAAACAGTAGACATTGGAGGACAGCATATTATTGTAGCTACCATCCCTCAAGGGAAAGATAAACCCTATAAGGATAACAAAGGCATTATCTGGGTGAAAAACGGTTCTGACAAGCGGAAGGTCTTTTCAAATTCCGAACTGCGAGTGATGTTGCAAAGTTGTGGAAATCTGATTGCTGATAAGGATAGCATTGATGAAACATCTATCAACGACATCGCAGAACCGGTCTTGAAGACATTTCTCTATATGAGATATACCAAAGAATGTGAGGCTGCCGGAATTTCTGTTAATACTCTTCAAACATCAAATATTGAGAATATTGTAAAGGCAATCGATATAAATTTCACACTCGAAAAATTATTGCAAAATATATCGCTGATGGATTCAAAAGGACAGCTAACGTTGTCAGGATTGCTTTTATTGGGACAATCAATTCAACGATACAAACCGGTGTTTACGATAAAATGTATATCATTTGTTGGAAACAGTCTGGCAACCACCGCTTACAGAGACAAAATGCCGGACAGTGAAATGGAAGGGAATTTACAACACCAATACAAAGCGGCAATTTCGTTTATCAATCGCAATTTGAAAAGCATTCAGGTAGAGAAAGAGTTCAATAGTCTTCCACGCTTGGAAATACCTTTGGAGGTGTTTGTCGAAACATTGACTAATGCACTGATACATAGGGATTATTATCAAAATGCACCAATCCGGCTGTTTATCTTCGATGATAGAGTAGAAATTATTTCACCGGGTATATTGCCGGACTCGGTCACAGAAGAATCTATTAGACAGGGGATTTCAAAACCACGCAATCAACTCCTTTTTGAAAACTCTAAATACCTGTTGCCTTATACCGGCATAGGCAGTGGAATTGTAAGAGCTTTGAAAAGTTATAAACGCCTCACCTTCAAGAACGACTACATTCGTGAAGAATTTATCATAACAGCTGAAAGATCGAAAGAACTGCCTGATGTATACGTCTATCCGGCGCAAATAAGTGACAGTTATAAATATAATAATTTAGGAAATGATGTATATGATGGTGCACATGATGGTGTATATGATAGTGTACATGATGGTGTATATGATGATACATATACAAATGAAAATGAAAGCGTTCTTAACAAAAGTAATAATGAAAAAGATAGATTCAAAGAATATAATTATGATGAAAAAATCCTGTTATTTACTTTATTGCCAAAATCCAGAAAGGATATAATGAATTTATTGAAAATCAGTCCACATCCGAATAATTATGCACGCCATATTGTTCCATTACTTCAAAAAGGTTTTTTAACAATGACTTTGCCGGATAAGCCTAAAAGTAAAAATCAAAAATACGTCACAACTAACAAAGGAAAAAAAGTGATTCATAAAAAATGATTATACTCATTGCCCCTTTTTACACAAACTTCTCCCGATTCTGTAGATTAAGAAGTCCGATAAGTAAAAAGACAACGCCGCCCAGAGCAAGGAAGATGCGGCTTTTGATGATGGTGTCTTGCCAGATCATCGGGTGTATTTCGGAGGGGATCATAAAGGGGTTGAGGAAGACGTTCCAGAAAGAATAGGTGATGCTGCCGGATTGGGCCATGCTGTTGGAGCCCCCGCCGGGCCCGCCGCCGTCGCCACCGGCCGA
>JAITMM010000276.1 GCA_031277335.1 Tannerella sp.
GCACGACCACCATCAAACTGCCGCGCGGCGTGTATATCGTAACGCTTGACAGCAGTTTCGGACACAAGATCATCATAGAATGACAGTTTTACTTTTTTCATAGTGATTTTTTTTAAAGGTTAATTTTTGTTGGAGAGGCGCCGGGATTGGCGCCTCTTTTTTTGACTGTGATTTTGACTGTGATTTTTTTGATTTATTGGGATGGATGTGATTTTTGGATGTGATTTTTTTGATTAATGAATGTCCGTATAAGAACCTGAAAAATTATGCAATACAATGATTGATGTTTCATTGCTCTGTCCCGTCGGGACAATATATTGGTAGAAAATAGATTATCTCCTCAATCGGCGTGCCTTCAGGTACGCAATATGCTGAATCATTTTCCCATATCGCGTACCTAAAGGCACGCATCTCCGGGAATTACCGTTTGTTCTACCAATATTACATCCCTGACGGGATTTTAGGAGAATATACGGATGCTCATTTTTGATTATTGGGATGAATGTGATTTTTGACTGTGATTTTTTTGATTTATCGGAATGAATGGGATTGGGGTAGAAATGCGGTAGTCCACCCGGTTGCGCGTGCCGGGCGGATATGCCACAATGAATAATTCCGGTTGAAATCGCGTATCAAGCCGTTTTTCTACCGGGCGAAATATATGTTTTGATTCGTTAATTCCATGTCCGGACGCAGCGGGCATTCAAATAAGCACCGTTATAAATTGCATGACCTTGTGTGCCGTTCTGAAATTCCATGAACCAATACCACTCGGCGCCACTGATTACATTGTAAAAAGTGGAAGTCCAGTAATACCCTCCTTCCCGGAAATTGCCTATGAGATTTCTGTTGTTATACATCATTTCAAGTTCCGCAAGTGTCGGCAGCCGCCAGTCCAAATAGCCTCCGATACGCGAATTGCGGCAACTGTTGTTTGACGTAATCCATGTTACATGCTCCGTGTTAATATCTTTTTTCTGAATAGCCACGTTTCCGATCAGCACAAAATCTGTTGTCGCTTCCGACGATTCCGTAATTGTTTTGAAATTTTTCCATACGGCGGCAGACCTGTAGGCGGAACTGCGACCCGGCGGGACAATCAGTTTCCAGTTGAACTCCTTGCCGCCGAAAGCATAACTGTCTATAACAGGAGGATTATTGCTAAATGCTGTAACAATCAATGGATTGGAAGATACGATCGCTGAATATCCGATTGTAGTTACCGAATTGGGAATAATAATCGCCGTTAAATAAGGATTATTCCTGACGGCATAAGGCGTTATTTCTTTTACCGTGTTGGGAACAGTAAAAAGAGTTCCTGTTTTACCTGTTGGATAGATAAACAGTTTGCTTTTATTCCTGTTGTATAAAACGCCGGATTCGGAAGACAATACCGGATTGGCATTATCAACCGTGTAACCGGTAAAAGTTTCACCGAAGCCTAAATAGTCAGTCATGTTAAATCCGGAAATTTCAAAGTCAACCCTGTTTCCGTTGTTGTCCTGGAGATATCGGAGTGAAGCAGGTATGGTCAAGGAAGACAGACGATTATTTGAAAATGCTTTGTATTCTATTGTCGTTGCCGAGTTTGGAATCGTATAATTGCCGCTTTTATTGTAAGGTACTATTTTCAGCAGTGTTTTATCCTTGTTGAACAGGACGCCGTCAAGGCTTGAATAATAGGGATTTGAAGCATCCACTGTAATGGCAGATAGATTATATGAATTTTGAACGATTCCAAATCCAATGTCCTGAACCGAAGACGGAATGTGTAAATTGGAAATATCAGTCCCGGAGAATGCGCCATTACCGATTGTTTTTACGGTATTGGGGATGGTAATGGCAGTAAGACCTGACCCTGCAAATGCTTGATCTCCTATACCGGTCAAGCCATCGGGTAAACTGATGGAAGTCATGTTACTGCAACCAGAAAAAGCCCAATCTCCTACCGAAGTTACTCCTTTTTCTATGACTACAGATTTCACGGATGTCACGTAATCAGACCATGGAACTGATATGACAATGCTATCCGCGCAGCAACCAATTGAAATAACCTTAAATTCATAATCCGGCATCGCCCCATTGCCGTTAACAGTGAGCGTCCCGTCGGGACAGAGTATCCATTTCAGAGAGCCTGTTGTGCCGGAGGCGGTCGGATTGGTGCAGAGCATATAGGCGCTTTGTTTGACGGAAATCCGCTTCATTGTTCTGTCTTCCCTGCTGACAGTTATCGTCGCCGAGCGATCTTCCCATGCAAAATTGGCTTCCACGCTGACGCTGCCGTTTGACACAGTGCACCAATCTTCATCGCTTGAATAGGTAAGGGTAGCGACGTATCCCTCAAGAACAAGTTTTGAGGCTTCGCAACTGAATTGTATGAGATCGGGCATGCCATTGACAGAAGGCACTGTTTCTTCCTCTTTTTCTTTTTCTTTTTCTCTTTCTTTCTCTTCCTCCTCCATCGGAGTCTGTTGGCATGCTACCAAAAGCAGCAGCGAACATGCGAATAACTTTTTAAGAATACTCATGATATATTTTATTTAAATTTTTATCTTTTCTGCACCCAAAGTTCGGCGGTTATAAACGCGGGCATTTCTGCTGCCATTATCCATGTTTGGTTCCATGAATCGCCGGATTCAATCTAAAAAACGCTTTATTCAAATAGTCTTTCCGGTTGTCGGACGCTTCCGAAACGGTTGAAAATCGCTACAAATATAGATGAAATTTTTGATATAACACACAGATAAATAAAATTTTTACATTTTTTTGTAATTATTGTATTGTGCCAGCCGTTTTTGTTTTTGCTTCAATGGGTTATATCCTTGCATATTAACCACTACGGAACTGATTTCTTCGCGGACGATTTCCTTTGCGACTGTTTTCGCTTGATCTTCGGGGTCGAAAACGGCTACCTTGCGGGTTTCCTTTACCTGTATAACGACAATGGTCATGCAGAACAGGAAATATGAAAAGAGCAAGAGTCGAAGCCGGAAACGGAAAATTTTTGCTTTTATTGGATTCATGGCGTATAATTTTTACTATCTTGTTCGGACGCAACGGGCATAAATATGATATGAGTTTGCACCTACGTCGCTATCTCTCCACCAAGACCAATTATTATCCCAATCATTGTATTCATAAAAATTTATTACATAATAATAGTAATTACCATCATAACCGTAAGTAGAAGACCAATAGATTGGATAATACCCACGGGAGTTGCCATCTGTATCTGTATAGATATCTTGTAAAGTTGTTTTGAATCCTCCAATAGCATTTCGTTGTTCATACATTATTTCTAATTCTGTTGAAGTTGGCAGTCGCCAATCCGAGTACCCATTAACCGTTAAATTGTTGCAAAGAATGTTTGCCGTAGTCCATGTTACTATATCCGGACTGGCATCCGTTCTTTGAACCATAAGATTTCCGGTAACATAAGGACTACCGGCTGCCTGTTCAACAGTTACGGTTTTCATGACTTCATTTTCCCATGTGATTATGATTGTGGCGGTTCTTGCCGGACCTGTGTTTGCTGTTACGGATACTTTTTCACCATAATAATCATCATAATCAACCGTGCACCAATCAGCATCAATGGAATATTCAAACATCCACATCCAATAATTGCCTTCAATCTTAATGTCTTGCGATGAAGCCTCTGCTTCAAAATATAAAGTAGAGGGCACATCTCTGAAGCTTGCTACTGTCCATTCATCAACAGGTCCGCATGCGGCAAAAAATACAGTACTTGCCATGATATAAATTGCTGTCTTTTTCATATTACTTCTGTTTTTAGAAATTATATACCAGTCCGACGCCATTGGGTTTGACCTCAAATTTAAGGGAGTTTTCGGGAACGGGTATTTTTTTGTTGTTATACATGTCAACGGCTCTTTGTATCTCCTTCTTGCCGCTTACTTTCATGCTGATACCCAGTATGGCTACTCCACCGGCGACAGCGGCTCCAATCAATCCCTCCTTCAGATAGGTATATTCTCTCTCTATTATGTCGTCCCCTTCGCGGGTAGTTTCGATATGAGTCAGTAAAAAACCTCCTACGAGACATCCTGCCGCAACGGCTATACCGCTGTACATCAGAATATTACCTGTATTCCGTTTACTTTTTCCCGAATTATAAAGCGTCCAGGAGGGCGTGTTGCTCATCAGTGACCGCGTCTGTTTCGTGCTCAACTTTATGCCGTTTGCATATACGCCGGCGCTTCTGGTCTGCAAGAACGTTTTGGAAAGATCTTCCGGAAGCGTGTTTGACGGTTTTTCCGGCTGCCTGGAGGGAGGTTCGGTTTTGTCCTGTTCAAACATCGAATTGACTACGCTCCGGACAACAGCGGTAAGGTCTCCCAGTCCGTTTTTCGTCATGCCTGTGTATTGCCGGTTAATACGGGCGGTCGCTACCTCTATCATCTTGCAGGAAATGTGATAGTTGGCTCCGAGACCGGAGACGGTAGAAACGACTACATAGTCGGCGCCCATGAGTTTACCAACGTCGCTGACCTGAGCGTCGCTGACCAAGCCGCTTGCCTGAAACTTGTTTTCTTCCATCACTTTGTTGATTAGTTGCCGCTCCAGCACTGTATAACCCTGAGTATTGACCACGGCGGAACTGATTTCCTCGCGGACGATTTCGAGCAGGGTCTTGTCAATCGAGCCCGCGGGGTCGAATACGGCTACTTTGCGTTCTTCCTGACCTGCTGCAAGAAAACAGCACAATGTTAAAATACTTGTAATTAAGATTTTCATGATTATCTTTTTTGATGATTTTTTGAATCATTTATAGATGGCAACTTTTTTTCGGACATAATATTCACCGATATCGTCGTTGAACCACGCCAAATCACCTATCAGATAGTATTTATCTCCCAAATGGTGCTTTGTCTCTCTGTTGAACTCGACCAGCACTTTTTTGTTGGCTACCCTGATGGTTGACGATTCGTTATCGGGGTAAAAGGTTCGCGCCCAGCGCTTGGCGATGTAATACCGGGCTGAGGTTTCGTCGAACCACGCAATATCGCCTTTTCTGTAGGTTTGATAGAACACTTTCACTTTCTTCACCACGATCTCAAGCAGTCGCATATCGTCAACAACATTTGCGGGATCTATCAAATTGGCGGGTATGTATTCCGGTGTGTCCTGTATCTTTTCGGGAGTAAAATATTCCTGCAACCACTTGGAAAATGAGACTGTTCCGGGCTGTTCACGCTGTTGGGGGTTGTCAGTCTGTTCAACCTGTTCATGTTGTTCGGACTGTTTGGGTTCCTCAGGTTGCTGTTGACTCGGCTCACGCTGCCTTCTGACTACTGGCTGTTTCACGTTTTCGCCGAACAAACGTTTTACGACGTACAGAACGGTTTGGGGAATATCGTTCATACCGTCGGTGGTGGTGCCTGTGAACTGCTTGTCAATGCGAGCTGTGGCAACCTCTATCATCTTGCAGGAGATGTAATAATTGTTGCCAAGGATAGAAACTGTGGAAACAAACACATAGTCGGCACCCATCAGCCTGCCGATGTTGCTGACTTGCGTATCGCTGACCAATCCGCTTGCCTGAAACTCGTTTTCTTCCATCACTTTATTGAGCAATTGCCGCTCCAGTACGGTATAGCCTTCCGTATTGACCACGGCGGAACTGATTTCCTCGCGGACGATTTCGAGCAGGGTCTTGTCAATCGAGCCTGCGGGGTCGAAAACGGCAACTTTGCGGTCTTCCTGACCGGCTACTAAAAAACAGTAACTGATTAATATACTTGTAAATAAAATTTTCATGGAAAATCTTTAAATGATATTTTTATAAGAGGTATAATTATCATAAATTTTTCAGGGTGGGGAAATTTTCAGGAAATCATCCTTGAATAAAGCAAGATTTTTCACAACAAAAAGCCGACCTAAATCGTCGTTGAGCCATACCCAATCGCCTTTTTTGTATATAGTCCTTCCAAAAGGGTTTCTTACGTCTTTACTGCTTGTAAATACGATCAATACTTTCTTATTGACCGGACTGGAATATGTTTTGTCGTTATCAGGATTATATGGTCGTGCCAACCCTTTGGCAATATACCATGACGCAGACGTGAAGTCGAACCACACCACATCGCCTTCTTTATACTCATAAAAGATTTCTTTTGATTTTTTCAACATTACCAGTAACTCCATACCGTCATCAGAGTCTACTTCCGTACTCTTCATATCAATAGCGGTTTTTTGCTGTTGCTTGACAGTGTTTTGTTTTACTGCAATAGGCTGTTTTACATTCTCCCCAAACATCCGCTTTACAACAAATTGTGCAGTCTGCGGAATATCGTTCATGCCATCGGTCGTTGTTCCGGTGAATTGTTTTTCGATGCGGGCAGTCGCCACTTCAATCATCTTACACGAGAGATAATAATTCCCGCCAAGCGCCGAGATGCTCGTTACGACGACATAGTCGGCTCCCATCAGTTTGCCAACGTCACTGACTTGCGTGTCGCTGACTAATCCGCTTGCCTGAAACTTGTTTTCTTCCAGCACTTTGTTGATTAATTGCCGCTCCAATACTGTGTAGCCTTGCGTATTGACTATTGCTGAACTGATTTCCTCCCTGACAATTTCAAGCAAGATAGTATCAACCTTGCCTTCGGGGTCGAAAACGGCTACTTTGCGGTCTTCCTGCGCCTGAAATAACAGACTGAAAAACAGCATGATTGCGGACAAATACAAATTTCTTCCATGTTTGCTATTTTCTCTAAGTTTCATCTTTACTGTAAAATTTTATATCTTTACTTTTTCCTCTAATGGATTTTAACAAATTCGACTTTTCCTTTCTCGTTATCAACGATTTCCAGTCTGGGTTTACCGACAAAAGGACCTGTTCCCAATCCGCAGCGGATGTAATATTCGCGTCCCAATCGAATATCAATAGGTAATTCGGTTTTTGATTCGTCTTTTGCCCACAACGTTTTCAATCCTTCGTTCGTAATCCTGACAGTCGTTTTGCTTTTGTTTTTCACAAGAAAAATCATGTCGTTGTCCAAATACAAGTTATAACGGATCAATGTGCCTACTACGGAACTGGGGCGATAAAGGTGCAGCAAAGCACAATCATCTGACAACTGATATTCAGCATTTTGTCGCTTTGAGATACCTGTAGTTTCCACTTCGTTAGCGGTTGTCTGTTGTTGTCTTCCACCGGTTTGTCCGGCAATCGGCTTTACATTCTCCCCGAACATTCGCCTGACAACAAATTGTGCTGTCTGCGGAATATCGTTCATACCGTCGGTGGTGGTGCCTGTGAACTGCTTGTCAATGCGGGCTGTGGCAACCTCTATCATCTTGCAGGAGATGTAATAATTGTTGCCAAGGATAGAAACTGTAGAAACAAACACGTAGTCAGCGCCCATTAGCCTGCCGATGTCGCTGACCTGAGCGTCGCTGACCAGACCGCTTGCCTGAAACTCGCTTTCTTCCATCACCTTGTTGATCAATTGCCGTTCCAAAACCGTATAACCTTTCGTATTGACCACGGCGGAACTGATTTCTTCGCGGACGATTTCGAGCAGGGTTTTATCAATCGTTCCTGCCGGGTCGAAAACGGCTACCTTGCGGTCTTCCTGCGCCTGCAATAACAGACTGAAAAACAGCATGATTACCGGTAAAAATATTTTTTCTTTGATTTTTTTCCTTTCTTTTCGAATCATTTTTTAAGATTTAAAATCACGTTTCAGAAAGTCATTACCAAACCGATACCGCCGCTTTGGGTAACACCAAAATCTATCTCAAACGCCGCCGGAGGCTCGGAATAGCCGTAATTGCCGCTGTTATAAACATCTACCGCTTTTCGGACGTTTCTTTTTCCCGACCCTTTCAATATAAAGCCGGGTATGGCAAGCCCCAGACCGACAAGTCCGCCTGCTGCCAGAAAACCATAGTCTGGTTCCGTATAATAATCATATTCAAAATAAGATCCATTATAGTAACTACTGCCATATTCTATCGGAAGCGCATACGTCAATACCGCACCTGCTGCTATAAAGACAAATCCCGCTGTTACCAAAAAATTTCCTGCTTTTCGTTTCTTGATGCCACCATTATAATACCTCAAAGCATCCGTATTCGCCATCATAGCCCTGACGTCGTTACGGGATAACGCCCGTCCGGAAGAATAGATGTTCATCCCGCTGGCGGTGAGGTTGCCGTAATAAACCGGCTCGGCTTGCCGGGTTACAGGAGTTACAGGTCTTTGAACAGGTTCACGGGGTTGTTCGCGCGCTCTTTGTGCCACCTGCTGCTTTACATTCTCACCGAACAAACGCTTTACAATGAATTGAGCAGTCTGCGGAATATCGTTAATGCCATCGGTAGTGGTGCCCGTAAATTGTTTTTCGATGCGGGCAGTCGCCACTTCTATCATTTTGCACGAAATGTAGTAATTCTCGGCAAGGGCGGAAATGGTCGTAACGAATACATAGTCGGCTCCCATGATTTTGCCGATGTCGCTGACCTGTGCGTCGCTGACCAATCCGCTCTCCTGAAACTTGTTCTCTTCCAGCACTTTATTGATTAACTGCCTTTCCAGTACCGTATAGCCTTTCGTATTGACTACGGCGGAACTGATTTCCTCGCGGACGATTTCAAGCAAAGTTTTCTCAACCGTTCCTTCGGGGTCGAAAACGGCGACTTTTAAGTCTTGCTGTGCCTGTACAGTTGCCGAAATGAATAAACACAATATGAATGAATATAAAGAAAATTTTCCCATAACTATTCGATGATTTGGTTTTGATAAATAACCGTTCCGGAACGTGGTCGGACAGACCTTTCCGGCTGGGTGACGAGATAGGTGTAGTTGTGAAAAACTGTTCTGCCGTAGTAGGCTACGCCGATGTCCCGGATGACTTTGAGGCGTTTTTCTTCGAGATAGGCTTTGGTTTTCCATTTTTCTTCGAGTATTCGCCATTCTCGCATCTCGTTTTCTGTTAGACGGCTCTCGATGGTGGTAATCAGTTCGGTAACATCCTTATTGCAGTCGGTTCCGAACACTCGCAGTTCCGAGAGGATGGAGAGCGCATCCAGATAAGAATGTCCTGCCCAAAGCGTCCTGGCTTGATTGAGCAGGATGTCGCAATTCTTTTTCTGATACAGCGGATAGTATTTTTCGAGACTGGCGAGCGCCTGTTTATAACAACTTGCCGTTGAGGGAATAGAGGAAATAATGGCGAATGCTTCCTCATATTGTTGCGTTTTGCCGCACGCTTCAGCCTTTGCGATGAGGGCGGAACAGTTGGCACGGTAATAGTCGAATATTTTCTCACGCCCCTGATTGACAAACTTTGAAAATTCGTCCTGACTGAGTTGTATTCTTGTAATGCAGTCGTTCAAGGCTCTCTGGCGACTTGTGCCGGAGCCGCGAACCTGTTTGCTGACAGACGAATAGATGACGCCGGTTTCCATATTTTGAATGAAGAAAGTGACGTCGGCATTGAGGACGACGATATTTTTCATCCCGCCTTCCACGACGTCTTCCTGCTCAATGGCTATGCTGGGCAGCATGGCAATCGGCGAACTGCCTGCGGTAGCCGACATTCCCGAACGGGTAACATATTCAAGCATTTTGTTACCAAGCCTTGCAGCCTGCGCCTCGTCGAGCGATTCTGCCTGGTTGGGAACTACGATGGCTATGGGAACAAACCGGTCTTGTGCAGATGCTATCGGCAGGGATTCAAACCATGCCAGGGCGAAACAAAGGACAAATACAATTTTCTTTTTCATATCTTTCTGATTATTGAATAGTTACAAACAGCGTATTTCCTCTGACGTCGCGTTTGACATCCAAACCGAGCGAACGCAGGTATTGATAAAAAATAAGCGCAAAGCGGTTGAGCGTGTAATTGCTATTCGTAGCCGGGTCGCGCAACGGGATTCGCACGTCATCGAAAAGCATTTCAGTGTCGGTGGCGCCTTGCATGTGGTAATAGTTCCTGTAAGAATTTTCACTCATCCACGATTCGATCGCATCGAACAGTTGCAAACCCTCCGTGCCGACAGATGACGAAAGGTCGTAGTTGGAGTTTTTGTCGAAACCGATGGTTACGAGCACTGTTTTGCCGTTGTTCACGATGTCTGTGAATTTCATATTCATCGTGTTGAGAAATTCTTCGATACAACTTTCGAGAGCTTTTGTGCCAAGCGTACCGGCGTCGTTGCTGAATAGTTTGCTCTCGCCGACGATGTTAGCCAGCGAGTTGCCGCTTGTAGATTCATATGCCTGCAATATCAGTCGCAGATTGTTCGTGTATTGCCCTCTGTTGAAGTCCATTTCCGCTTCCACATAAATATCTGCGCCCGACATTTGAATGATTTGTGCCTTGAGGTCGCTCTTGTTGGCGCCCATAAATACGGCATTTCCCATAGCCGACTTGAGGCGGGCGGTGAAATCTACCGTTGTGAAACCCCGTCTGTCGAAAGCCTCCCTGATTCTTGTCAGCACGATGCGCTTGTTGACATCGTCTTCGAGGATGGTGCGAATATCCTCACCCTCTTTGGTGTAGGGAATAACCATAATGCGCGGCTGAATGGTATTGATTCCCGAACCCGGCTGAAAGGATATTTGTGTCTGCTCTGCCTGTTGCATGTCTTGAGCATACACCCGTGGCAAAGACATGACTCCCGCAAGCATGAAAAAAATGATAAGTCTGATTGTATCCATATTGCTAAATTTAGATTGATTTTGTATTGGAGCGTTAATCTTCAAATCTTCAAATTTTCAAATCTTTGAACCTTAAACCGTTAATATCCAAACTTCCGGATAAGCCCGTTCTGTTCAAGATCGGCGCGCAACGCGCGAAGATTGATGACTACGTCCAAGGTCAACTGCTTGTTGGAAAATTTTCCAACGGGATGCGAACTGATAACAAATGAACGGTAGCGATTGGGTCCCAATTCGGTCATTCCGAAAAACTGGTCGAAATACGCCTTGTGCTGCTGCATGATGGCAACTTCGTTGACGCCAATCATGGGGATTTTTTGCTGCGCTTGAGGATATCCTCTGAAAAACAGGTCTTTAAACGCCTGTCTTTCGCCGTCAATCATTGCCCTGCGAGATTTCGAACCTGTCCCCGTTGTCCTGATCGTGATGTATCCTTTACTTTCAGCCTCGAGGGGAGGGATGGCTTGCGGATTGTCCGCCACAAGTGTTTTACAGGCGCTTACCGTTATCAAAATAAGCCCTGCCAGTAAAATTTTGAGATAATTTTTCATACAATTTATTTTTTATTGATGTTAAAATCTGTTAAAATTTTTTGCCTGTCCTGCACCCAAAGTCCGGCGGTTATACAATAAAAAAAGCGTGGGTACTGTAGTCTATCCTAATCAAAGGCTCTGGCAAGCCCAACCAAACTGATAGACAACAGTACCCACGCTTATATATATACATTGAAATATATACACAAACGTGGGCGTTTCTGCTGCTATTATCCATATTTGGTTTTATGAATCGCCAGATTCTGATTTTGGATAATCTAAAAAAACGCTTTATTCAAAAAGTCTTTCCAACTTGTCAGACACTTCTGAAAGCATTAGAAATCGCGCAAAGATACTAATTTTTAATTAAAACACAAAAAAGTGAAAAAATGTTATAAGAAAATTTTTGCGGATTGAGTGGAAATTTGTAATTTTGCCCGTCAATAAACATAATTAAACATGTTGTTTCATTGATAAATTTGTAAAGAATAAATATCAAATAATTATGAATACAATCTACAAAGAATCAGCCGATTATATAGCGACAAGGATTCACGGAAAGCCCGAAACGGCAATCATACTGGGGAGCGGTTTGAGTCCGCTGAGTAATCATATTCAGCAGCCCGTTTTTATTCCATACGCCGAAATACCTCATTTTGTGAGTTCTACGGCTCCCGGACACAGCGGAGCGCTGATTTCCGGCAAATTGGGCGGCAAACCCATCCTCGCGATGCAGGGGCGTTTTCACTTTTACGAGGGTTATACGATGCAGCAGGTTACATTTCCGGTTAGAGTATTTAAACTGTTGGGTATCAAAAATCTACTCGTTTCCAATGCCGCCGGCGGTATCAATAATACTTTCAAAGTCGGTGATTTAATGATCATTACCGACCACATCAATATGCTGCCCAATCCACTCGTCGGGCAAAATGACGCAACGTTCGGAACGCGCTTTCCCGACATGACGCGCGCTTATGACCGCGAGTTCATCAAAATCGTCGAATTGATGGCGGAACTGCATGAAATTGAAGTGAAAAAGGGTGTGTACGTGGGACTTACGGGACCTTCCTTTGAAACACCCGCCGAATATGCCTTCTACGGCAAAGTCGGTGGCGACGCTATCGGGATGAGTACCGTGCCGGAAGTGATTGTGGCTCGACATGCGGGGCTGCGCGTATTCGGCATGTCGGTGATTACCAACGAGGGATACCACTTTGCCGATGATTTCGTGAACGACGGCAGCGAAGTAATAAAAGTCGCCAACAATGCCGCCGAAAAAATGACGCAACTTTTCATCGAACTGATCAGGCGGGTTTGAGAATTGTCCTGAAAGGGACTCCGCCGATTTTCAATTCATAACCGTAGGCGAACGGAGTGTTGATTACGGAGAATTTGAGAATTTGAAGATTTGAGAATTTGAAAAAAAACCTAATTTCACAAACTTAAAAACCTCAGTAGCAGGGAAATATGTTATCACCCATATTATCTCATTTTGTCTGTTTTGTTGTGAAAAAATGAGGTAATGAGGTTTGTTATCAATGCTGTCCCAAATAAAAAAATAATTCTCTACATTCCCTTTCTCAATCTGTTCCAGCCGTATTTCCCTAATAATCGGGAAAAAGTACCCCCTGTATATATATTGGGACAGGTTCAAGAGGTTCTTCAAAGGGTTTGTCAAGCCAGAGTTGTAGGTCAATCTTGACAAAGAGATTGAGCCTGATAAAAGCTACCGGGTTGGATAAATGTCATCCATATTTTGCCAATGCTTTGAGCGCCTTTAAGATGAGAATGGTAATGAGGGCCGTCCAAATCTGTATCATTACCGCATTTTCCGATGTTCCGACAAAAGATTTAATGTGTAAGAGTTG
>JAITMM010000031.1 GCA_031277335.1 Tannerella sp.
ACATGGGACGAAATGCCGTTAATAGAATACAATTATTCCAATGTATTAAAAGATTTCCTGACAAGATATTGCGCTAAACTTGACAAACCCCTCATTCTGCTGCTGGACGAAGCCGACTGTCTGAGCGAAGATGCCCTGCTGTCGTTTTTGCGCCAACTCCGCAACGGTTATGTCAACCGTTCGATCATGCCGTTTCCTACTACGGTGGCATTGGTCGGCATGCGAAATATTCGCGACTACAAGGTGAAAATAAGAGATAATAAGGAAACGCTCGGAACGGCAAGTCCGTTTAACATTATTACAAGTTCGTTGACGCTTCGCAATTTCACAAGAGAAGAAGTTGGAAGACTTTATTTGCAACATACCGAAGAAACGGGTCAGATTTTTGAAGAAGGCGCCATAGAGCTTGCTTTTGAACAGACGTTGGGGCAGCCATGGCTCGTCAATGCCATTGCAAGAGAAATAATCATTGAACAACTGAAAAACGATTTCACAATACCCGTTACCGCCGAAATGGTTTCCGAAGCCATTCAGACAATCATTCTTCGCCGCGACGTTCATATAGACCAACTGCTCGACAAGCTGAAAGAAGAACGCGTGCAAAAAGTTGTGGAGCAAATGATAACCGGCGAAGGCGGAAATCTGGACAGGATGTCGGACGATTTCAACTACGTGAAAGACCTGGGACTGATACGGTTGGACGCTGAAAGCAAGGCGGTTATCCCGGGAAACCCGATTTATGGCGAGGTGATTATTCGCACATTAAATTACGACGAACAGATGTCCCTGCAAAGCAGCGAGCGTTTTTCCAATTACGATATGCCCAAATACTACCGAAACGGCAGCGTGGATATGACCCTGCTGTTGCATGATTTTCAGCAGTTCTGGCGTGAAAATTCAGCTATCTGGCAGGAGCGTTTCCGGTATAAGGAGGCGGCTCCGCACCTGATTTTGCAGGCTTTCCTTCAGCGCGTTTTCAACGGCGGAGGTGATGTGCAGCGCGAAATGGCAACGGGCAGAGACCGGCTGGACTTGTGCATCACCTACAATGGCAAAAAATATCCGATAGAAATCAAGCTCAACCGCGGTGCACAGTCCATAGAAAAAGGCGTCGGGCAAACGCTGCGCTATATGAATACGCTTGGTTGCACGGAAGGCTGGCTTGTTGTTTTCGACCGCGACCCGGACAAATCCTGGGACGAAAAGATCCATCAAAAGACGGAAAGACAGGACGGAAAAACAGTTCATATCTTCGGATGCTGAAAAATAATCAATAAAATCTCTTATGATCAATCGTCGTCATTTTATTCAACAATCTTCGCTGGCATTGTCCGGAATGATGCTGGGAAGCTGCCAACTATCGGGAAAGGAATCCGGCACGTCGCCAACGCAGGCACAGCAGTCAGATCCGGTCGTCGTGAAAGCCCGAAATGCCATGCTCGCCATGCAGCGTGCGTCGTGGGAACAGGGCACAGCCATACAGGCAATGCTTGAATGTGCTGATTACGATATGCTTAGATTGATGGTCAACGAAGCGTTGCTGCGGTCGATGCCCGATGGGCGCACCTGCGTATTGTATACGGACAACGGCGTCACCGACCCTGTGGCAGCCGGAGCAGGCATCCTAAAATGCTACGAACTGTTTGGCGATGAGAAGTATAAACAGGCAGCCGACAAACTGTATGACTACTGCAAAAACGTGGCACCACGCAGCGACGAAGGCATTGTTTATCACGTCTATAACGCCCGCGAAATATGGAGCGATTCGGTCTTTATGCTGCCGCCGTTTCTGGCAGCCTACGGCGATTATGACGAGTGCATGAAACAGATTCGCGGATACAAAAAATATCTTTGGAATACGGAGAAAAAACTCTTTGCCCATCGCTGGAGCGATGACGAGCAGCGATTTATCAACCCGCATTGCTGGGGCGGAGGCAATGGCTGGGCGGCTGCATCGTTTGCCATCATCTACGAACGGCTGCCCGACGACCGGAAAGCCGAGAAAACGGAAATTGCATCCTGCCTCACCGAACTGCTTGACGGACTGCAAGCTGCCGTACTCCCCAACGGACTTTACAACGACTTTGTGGGCGAACAGGATACATTCGTCGAGACAAATCTTTCGCAGATGGCAGCATTTGCCATCTTCAAAAGCGTGATGACCGGCGCGATTGACAGGAAATATTTACCTTTTGCCGAAAAAATGAAAGCGGGCGCATTGGCCCAAGTGGACGAACTTGGTTACGTTCAGGGCGCTGCCGGCGCACCACATTTCAACTCCCCCGGCGTCTCCACCGAAGCGCAAGCCTTTCTGTTGATGATGCTGTCTGCGGCCGGTAAAATCGTATAACAAACCATCCGCGGCTGTAAAATTCGCTGTGCCGTCTACGCTGTCTGCGGCAGCGAAAATCGGCCGACAATTTTTATTATCTGTTTTTCAGCCTATTACGCGAAACATCTATTTTCCCTTGCTGATTTTGAAAGAATTTAGCACGTTCCTTGGCAGAGGCTCCGCTTAGCAATACGGATTTGTCCATGATATTTTTTATCCATCGTTCGGTTTCGCGGCAGAACATGGCGTTCGATGTAAAAATACTTTTGACGGTGTAAAGCCTGATTGCCACTACTGCGTCATTAGCGTTTTTTACAAGCATGAAATTGTTTTCGGGATTGTTGGAACTTAAATACAGTTTGAAGTCGCCCTTATCATCCTTCTTTTCGGTCTTCACCCATGCTTCCACATTTTCCATCAGCGTCTTTAACTGTTCGTATAAAATATCAGTCGTCTTTTCACTCTCAATGTCACCCAATTCACAAGAATATTCGAGCGATTTGAGTATGTGTTCAACGGTTTGCTCCGTCCATATTTCGTAAGAAGGCAAATTCATATATCCCTTATGTAGATTGTCGAAATCACGGTATAAAATATCCTTGCCCTCAATTTCTTTCACAAACTGCTCAAAAGTGCTTTCTTTGCCTGACACGGCGCTATACCAGATATAGATTTTGAAAAGCGTCAATTCGCGAAAACGCAAAAAGTGGAAAAGCGGGATGTCTTCGGCCGTATATAGCATCTCGCCGTTGCCATCTTTCGACATGTTCGATATGATCTCCATTATTTCCCTGATATAGTTGCGGTAATTGTCAATATTCAAAATATCCATAGGGTTGTATCTGAAAACCACAGTGTTGGATTTGATCCCCAAAAACGAATCAACGGAAAGATTAAAATGAGTAGCTATTTTTACCAGCTCGGGTAATTTTAATTGCTTTTCTCCACGAATACGCCGGTAGGCAGAATCCGCATTGATACCCAGCAAGTCGCTGATTATATCCGCAAGCCGTTCGTTGGCCGGAATTTTTTTGGCAATTTCCTCAAAGATAGACTCTTGCATTATGACTGTTTTTATTTTACGATGTTGACCGGCAAAGATAGACTTTTTTTAGTAAAAAATACTAAATCGAAAAGTTTTTTTTGCAAAAAATCATACTATTTTTATCAGGGATTAAAAATGTAGTAAAAATTGCAACTTTTCCATTCAGACGGAGAGATAAAAGTAAATATTGCAACTTTTTCAAAATCAGTAGTAAAAATCCATTTTAAGGGAATTTTTTATTACTTTACCTTTGCATCGGATTTTAAACAAAAGACAAACGATATGTCTACGAACAAGGACATTTTAAAACTTCAGTTTCTCACATTCCTGATCGTATTGATCAGTTTCAGCGGATGTGAAAAGGAATCGGACAAGGAGCCGCAATTCGAGATTTACGAGAATCACGAGATTTCTGCGTGCGGCGTAGATGATCCGTTGCAAGATATTGATTCGACGAAAATTATTGTTAACTACTACATATATTCTCCGAATGTTATGAGAGAGGGAATTGAAAAATTCATCTCAATTCCCTCTTCTCACGACATTTTTATAAACAACTAATAATTATATTATTCCCCTAAATTATTCATTATTCATTATTCATTATTCATTCAACCTTTATCCCCTCCACCGGATTCCCCCTCGCCACCTTCCACGTCTGATAGCTTGTCGTCAACAATGTTATTATCAACGCAATAAAGCCGATCATCACGAATACCCAAATACTCAGCGGCGTTTTGATGATAAAGCCCTCCAGCCATCTTTGCAGTCCGACGTAAGCCACGGGGCAGGCAATGGCAAAGGAGATGACCACCCACCACACAAAACCTCTGTTCAGCAGCAGGAAGATATCCTTTATGGAAGCGCCGTAAACCTTGCGGATGGCAATCTCGCGCACGCGGCGCTGCGTGGCGTAATAGGCCATTGCGAATAAACCTGCCATCGTGATTATCAACGTAATAAGCATTGCAAAGGAGAACACGCGGCCGGCATTCAACTCCGAAGTATACAGTTGTTGATAATGTTCGTCCAAAAAACCGTAGAAGAACGGATATTTGGCTTCGCGCTCTTTCCATTGCCCCTCGATAAAACTGATGGCGCGCCGGGGATCGCCGCTGACACGAAAGAACACGCTGTTAAGCATATACGGTTCATCATTTCCCATTTTGAAATACACCTGCGGGTCTACTTCCTGATGGAGCGATTTGGTGTAAGCATTTTTAACGACACCCCGGATGACAAACCGTTGGTCTTCGTTGGATAGAATTGTCTCGCCCACAGGATGTTCAAAGCCCAATTGACGGGCGGCGCTCTCATTGATAACTACTTCGGAGCCGGTAGATTCAAGGAAAAAAGGATTCTCGCCGTCAACGATTTGCATCCCGAAGAAATCGAAATAGTTGGGGCTGACGTGGCATGCTTCCATGACGACGGACATCGTGTTGTCGTCCGTTGCTTTCCTGACAGGCCAGCCTTGCGACCATTCCGTCGGCAGGTGGTTTTTTCGGGTAACGCTTTGAATGGAAGGCTCTTTCAGGAATAAGCCTTCCAACGCCTTATAGTCATAGTCGAACCGTCCCCGATCCTGCACGTAAATGACATGTTCCTTGTTGAAACCCAGGTCATAAGACACGATATAATCCACCTGTTTCTGCATGAATGCGACCACAATCAGCAACACGATCGATGCGGTGAATTGCACGATCACCAGGCTTTTCTGGAAAAAGGACATTTTCTTGCCTTTAAATACACCTTTGAGGATATCGAGGACATTGAATCGCGTCATGTAAAGTGCAGGGAATGAGCCTGCCATCAAAACGACGCACAGCAACAGGCATCCGAGAAAGACATACAACTGCGGCGAGGTGAAATCAAGCGCCAAATTTGCTTTCGTAAAATCGTTGAACGCAGGGATGATCGTGAATGATAGCGCCAAACCTATCACAATGGATATCAGGACATAATAAACAGTCTCGATATAAAAGTCACGCATCAGCGCCGACTGCCGAGCGCCGACTGCTTTCCGGATGCCGATGGCCTTGGCACGGACAAATGAGGTGGAAATGAACAGATTGGTGAAGTTGATGCACGATATCGTCAGGATCACCAAAGCCGTAAGCACAAATATCATAATCAATGTTTTACTTCCCTTGATGATGGGGTCGTAAATCATTTGGCTGCTAAAGTGCATCTCCGTCAGCGATTCCAGCGAAACGGATGCCCCGATTCGTTTTGTTATTTCAAATTCCCGATGCTCCAGTTGTGTCAACGACTCTGCAAGTGTTTCAGTGTCAACTCCTTTCTGTAGCAATAAATAAGTTGCATATCCATCATCCCTTCCCCATCCCGCTTCGGCCCAAAAGCCAAAGAACGGGAAGACGAAATCGGTCTGAAGACTTGAATTGTTCGGCATATCCTTCATGATGCCGCTGACGGCAAAATCCCTATCCTGATACTTAATCATCTGACCTAAAGGGTCTTTACCGGGAAAATAACGTTTGGCTGCCGATTCGCTGATGACCACGCGGTCGGGCGTATTCAGGACTTGCTCCAAGTCGCCTTTCAGCAGAGGAAACGTGAAGAAGGAGAAGAAGTTGGCATCCGTCAGAAATGTCTTGACATCGGGATGGATCACCTCATCGATCGTGATATCGGTGTTGTATGTAAAAATACGGCACATATCTTCTATGGCCGGCAACTCAGCTTTGGCCTGCTCGCCGAAAGGGCGGTAGGTGGTGGACAATGTCACGGGCGCATTATTTAATGTAGCGCTTGTCAGGATGCGGTATATCCTGTCCTTGTTTTTGTGGAAACGGTCGAAATTCAATTCGTTGATCGTCCACAGCCCAATCACGATGGCTACCATCACCCCAAGCGAAAGGCTGCTGATATTCAGCAGACCAACCGTCCGCTGCTTCTTGAAATTACGAAAAAATTGTTTCATGTTGTTATTTTTTTTTAATAATATTTAATGTAATACACTTATTGGCAATCCGTTAGGATTGTGTCGCTCGGTAGAACAAATTGTCGTTGTTGGTTGCATTCCGTACGGAATGCATCCCGGGGGTGACCGATCATTTCTACCGAGCGATGCATCCCGCCGGGATGCAAAATCACGGTTCAAACCACTTCAGGCACTCTTTCTCCATCATTGGGTGCATAAACGAGTTCCTTCAGGAAATTTTCCGTAACGGTCTTGCCGTCAAGCATGTGTATAATACGGTGCGCATAGCGCGAGTCGTGCAGGCTATGCGTCACCATGATGATGGTCGTCCCTTCTTCGTTCAGTTGGGTGAGCATGGCCATCACGTCGGCGCCGTTGGTGCTGTCCAA
>JAITMM010000122.1 GCA_031277335.1 Tannerella sp.
GAAATGGAAAATGTCAGGCTTCAAAGCGAACTGGCGACGCTGAAATCAAGGCTAAACCCTCATTTTCTGTTTAATACGTTGAATAATATCGACAGATTGATACAGACTGACGCGGCGAAAGCCTCCACCATGCTGACTATGCTGTCCGACGTGTTCAGGTACGTGGTCTACGAAACGGAAAATGACCGGATTTCCATTCATAAAGAGTTGGAAATGATAACGAAGTATATCGAGTTGGAAAAAATACGGCTGGCAAATCCTGAAGCCGTTTCGTTGACCTGCTCCGTCGACAAAGACGTGATGACGCCTCCGATGCTGTTTCTCCCGTTTATCGAAAATGCGTTCAAGCACAGCAATTTAAACCAAAAGGAAGCCCGTCTGTCCGTTTCGGTCGCTGTCAATCATCGCGAATTGACATTTCATTGCGTCAACACCGTCATGCACCGGGAAAACGAGGCGAAAGAGCAGGGCGTCGGTTTAAAGTTAGTGACGGAAAGGCTTAAACTGCTCTATCCCCAATCGCATAAGCTACAGATTATCAGAAATAATAACGAATTTGACGTAACCCTCAACATCAAATTGACGGATGATTGACGCCATACTGACAATTACCTCAACATCAGCTTGATAAATAATTGACAACCTCAACATAAATTTAACAAATGATTGACTGCATCATCATAGAAGACGAGCCGCTGGCCATTGACAAACTGGTGAATTACATCGCCAAGATGCCTTCCCTCAGGCTCTTGCAAACATTCAATTCGCCCATTCCGGCTATCGAGTACCTGGCCGGCCATCAGGTGGGCTTGATTTTTCTTGATATCGAAATGAAAGAGCTGACAGGCATTCAGTTGCTTGAATCCATCCGGCAAAAACCTGAAATCATCATCACGACCGCCTACGAGCAATATGCACTGAAAGGATTTGATTTACAGGTATGTGACTACTTGCTCAAGCCGATACCCTTTGAGCGCTTCGTGCAGGCAGTCAACAAGGCAGCAGAAGAGATCAACCGCACCGTCAGGCGACATCCGAACAGGATTTTCGTCAAAACCGAATACCGGCTGGAAAGCATCGACATCGGCGAGATCCTTTTTATCGAGGCAATGGGCGACTACCGCCGCATCGTGACAGAATCAAAAAAGATAATGACCTTGCAGTCTTTCAGCGAGTTATATGCCATGCTGCCTCACGACACGTTTTGCCGCGTGCATCAGTCATTCCTTGTCTCGCTTGACAAGATTGAAAAAATCGAGCGAAACCGTATTTACATCAAAGGCAACATAATTCCCGTAAGCACCTCCTACAGCGATGATTTCTATCGACTTATATCCGGAAATTGACATAGCCTGCGCGTCAAACCATCACAATCTTCAAGCACCGGAGTAAAAAAAATACACAAATAAAGTTTGCGATTCAAAAAAAAGGCGTACCTTTGCAGGCCGATTATTATCAAAAATATAAATTGTTAGTTCTTAACGTATTGATATACTTATAAGTGTCCTTAAGAAAGTCGATACAGAGGGAAGTTTAGTATTAATTAAAAAAAGTTCAAGAAAGTGGATACTTTAAGTTTTAAGACCATTTCTGCAAACAAGGCAACTGTGACAAAAGAATGGGTTGTTGTCGATGCAACAGACCAGGTGATGGGTCGATTATGCTCAAAAGTGGCAAAACTGCTGCGCGGCAAGTACAAACCCAACTTCACTCCGCATGTTGATTGTGGTGATAATGTGATCATTGTCAATGCAGATAAAGTCATTCTGACCGGGAATAAATGGGACGGGCGTATTTATCTGAAATACACCGGCTATCCGGGAGGGCAGCGCGAATATACTCCGGCCATGTTGAAGGCGCTCGGAGAAGACCGTCTGTTCCGAAAAGTTGTAAAAGGCATGCTGCCCAAAAATCGTTTGGGAGATAAGTTGCTCAAAAACTTATACGTGTATGCAGGTGACGGGCACAAGCATGAAGCTCAAACCCCGAAAGTAATCGATATAAACTCACTTAAATAATTGTATGGATGTAGTAAATGCTATTGGTAGACGTAAAGCGGCTGTTGCCCGCGTTTATGTCAGCAAAGGAAGCGGTAAAATCGTCATCAACCGTCGTGAATTAGCTGAGTACTTTCCCTCCCCATTACTTCAATTTATTGTGAAACAGCCACTTAACACAGTCAGTGCTGTTGAACAATATGACATCAAAGTCAATCTTTTTGGAGGTGGATTCAAGGGACAGTCCGAAGCCGTCAGGTTGGCCATTACCCGCGCGTTAATAAAAATTGACCCGGAAGTCAAGCCCAAGCTGAAAGTCGAAGGATTCGTCACACGCGACCCTCGCGCTGTGGAACGCAAGAAACCCGGTCGGCCCAAAGCCAGGAAGAGATTCCAGTTCAGCAAACGTTAATCTTATTTGTGAGTCACTTGCAAGTAAAAGGCGTTTAGTATCTAAACCGTCAGGATTTTTCCGTATGCAATACGAAGACTACCAGTCGGTTGATTAGAAAAAAAAGAAAGTAAACGATTAATAACAAAAAAAATGTCAAGAGTAAGTTTTGAACAATTATTAGAGGCAGGCGTACATTTCGGACACTTAAAAAGGAAATGGAATCCCGCCATGGCTCCGTATATTTTCATGGAGCGCAATGGTATACATATCATTGATTTACATAAAACAGTTGCTAAATTGGACGAAGCATCCGAAGCGTTGAAAAACCTGGCAAGGTCAGGACGCAAATTGCTTTTCGTCGCAACCAAGAAACAAGCTAAACAGATTGTGGCCGACCATGCTACCTCCGTCAACATGCCTTACGTTGTGGAACGCTGGCCGGGCGGAATGTTGACCAATTTCCCGACTATCCGCAAGGCAGTCAAGAAGATGTCGACGATAGACAAGATGAGCAAAGACGGCACATTCGACAACCTCTCGAAGCGGGAGAAGCTGCAAATCACACGCCAACGCGCCAAATTGGAAAAGACGTTAGGCTCCATCGCAGACCTTAACCGGCTGCCGGCAGCGCTTTTCGTCATCGACGTCATGAAGGAGCATATCGCCGTCAAGGAAGCTAACCGGCTGGGAATCCCTGTGTTTGCGATGGTGGACACCAACTCGGACCCGTCATTGATAGACTTCGTGATCCCGTCCAACGATGATGCCACCAAGTCTATAGAGCTGGTACTGAGCATAGTATGTCAAGCCATCGGCGAAGGCATGCAGGAAGCACAGACCATCAAGGACGACACCGAAGGCGATGCCGAAGAAGAGGCAGCTCCCAGAAGAGAAAGAAAATCAAGAACTTCCGCCCGTAGAGAGCGCAACGTGAAAGATGACGATGAGGCATTGAATGCAGCCGTCATCTCGAAAGTTGCAAAAGATATCGAGGAAGATTAAATCGATGATGCCGACCGGGTTTTGCGCGCCGGCATTTCGATAAAACTCCATGAGGAGTTATTTATCAACAGATTAAAAAGAAATATTTATGGCAGTTACAATGGCTGATATCGCCCACTTGCGTAAAATGAGTGGAGCGGGGATGATGGATTGCAAAAGTGCACTGGAAGAAGCCGGCAGCGACTTCGACCAGGCGATGGAGATCATCCGTAAAAAAGGACAGGCAGTGGCAGCAAAGCGTTCCGACCGCGAGGCATCAGAAGGATGCGTGCTTGCGGCTGACAAAGGCGACTTTGCAGCGATAGTTGCACTGAAGTGCGAAACCGATTTTGTGGCAAAGAATGCTGATTTTATCGCATTGACACAAAGTTTTTTAGATGCTGCAATGCAGCACAAACCGGCGTCTTTGGACGCATTGCTCTCGTTGCCGCTGGGCGATGGCCGTTCCATCGAAAACCATATCACCGACCGTATCGGAGTGACAGGCGAAAAGATGGAATTGGGCTTTTACGAATTTGTGAAAGGAGCGGCAACCGTATCCTACATACACTCAGGCAATAAGCTGGCTTCGATCGTGGCTTTCAACCAGCCGTTGGATCGGCAGGCAGCACGAGACATAGCCATGCAGGTGGCAGCAATGAATCCCGTTTCCATCACTCCGGACGAAGTGCCGCAGAAAGTGATTGACCTGGAATTGGACGTAGCTCGCGACAAAGCCCGCCAGGCCGGCAAACCCGAAAACATGCTGGACAAAATCTCTCAGGGCGCCTTGCAGAAGTTCTTCAAAGACAGCACCTTATTGCAACAGGAATTTATCAAGGATTCAAAAATCACCGTCTTGCAATATCTGCAAAAACAGGACAAGGAGCTGATTACGACGGCATTCAAGCGGGTTACGCTGAATATGGAATAATTCTATTCTTACGCACGCAGGTGTCGCAGATTATCGGGATTCGGGCAGAGATGCAAATCTCTTCCCCGTCAACTTAAAAATCTGTGTCATCTGCGTGCTTTTTTATTGTATTACAGTGGCTTTCCTACGCGCAAAACCCGTTCAGATGACGGATGAAGAATTGCTGTCGAGTTATCGCCTGACAGGCAAGACAGACAGTTTCGGCCGATTGTATGACCGGTATATTCCGTTAGTGTATGGCGTGTGTCTCAAATACTTGCAGGATGCCGACGATGCGCAGGATGCAGTGATGCAACTCTTTGAAGATTTGCTGACCAAAGTGTTGCAACACGAAATTAAGACTTTCCGAACGTGGCTTTACACCGTCTCTAAAAACCATTGTCTGCAGATCCTCCGCGAAAAGGAACACACCGTTCAGGTAGAATTTCAGGCCGACTTTATGGAATCCGACGAGATATTGCATCTATTGGATGAAGACGTGGCTGATGACGACGAGCGCGTGCAGGCATTACATAAATGTCTGGAGCAATTGCCTGATGTTCAGCGCATAAGTATCACGCTGTTTTTTATGGACGAATTGTCATATGCCGAAATCGTCGAATCGACCGGCTATTCGCTCAAGAGCGTCAAAAGCTATCTTCAAAACGGTAAACGTAATTTAAAGATTTGTATCGAACAAAATGTTTAGAATCAGATGAATCTGTTGTCATACATCCAAGGTAATCGCAAAGGCAAAGAAGCTCATCGCATCGAAAGAGAGGCGATGGAAGACCCGTTTTTGGCCGATGCGCTGGAAGGTTTTGATGCGGTCAAAGCCGACCATATTGAGCGTATCGATCAGATAAGCAAGAGTTTAGCGCCGACTTCATCTCATTCCGGCCAAAAAAGAATGTATATAGGAATTGCGGCAAGTCTGATGCTTTTACTGTCGGTAGGAGGATATTTACTGTGGCAAAAAAGTTCAGACGGATTTTTGGCACTTAATCAAAGCGTTGAAAATGTGGAAATGATGAGGCCGTCAGACGTAGTGGAAGAGCCGGAGCCGTTGGCTATGACAGAGCAGCCTCTGCCCGAAAGCGAATCGGAGCCGTTAGCTATGACAGAGCGGCGACCTCTCGAAAGCGAATCGAAGCAGACTGAGAAGCAACGAATGCAAGCCCCTGTAATTCAGCAGGTAGAATCACGGAGCAGCGATATCGCAACCAATCCGTCCATCATCAATGAATCGATGGCCTCGCCGCCTCCCCCGCCTCCGCCGGTTTCACCGCTCGAAGAAAGTAGCGATGCAGTCGCCATGGCAGAAGTATCCGATGAAAATCAGGCAATTGACATGAGCATAGCTCAAGGCTACAACTCTGACATATCTGATTCTGCAATGCGCATTGCCCAAAAACCTGAAGTTTCCGGAGCTGCCCGGGCAGAACAGCCTGCGCCGGTCGGGCAGAGGAATGCGAGTATCGAAAATATCTCTGATTTACAGCCTGTTATCGGCATGCAAGCCTATGAAAAATATCTTCAGGAAGCCAAAATCTCTCCCTCAAAAGACGAATGTCCGCAAACCGGCGGCTTTGTAGAAATCAAATTCACGCTAAAATCCGGCAAACCGGTCGACTTCGTCGTCGTGCAAAGCCTCTGCCCCGCCGCCGACCGGGAAGCCATCCGCCTTATCGAAAACGGCAGTGCATGGCAAGGCGCCAACGGCCAATCCGCCATTGTATCGGTGTTTTTCTAATCCCAGGACCTTGTTGAAAGGCACTGACAATCAAAGCGCAGTTAAAAAAATGATTTTAACTACCTCTATTTCCCGCCATTAACCATTTTGGACACAATCCCTTTATCATCAGTAATTTCTCCAAGCCAAAGACCTCCGAAATGCAAAATGACAAATATTCCAATTATATAGCCGCCCCAGACATGTATGACGTCATATATATCATGCCATTGGCCCGGCCCAAATAATAACAACAGCCCCATTGCCAACATTATAAACAAGGCGATATAAAACAAAATATACAGCCATCCTTGCAGTTTTTGCTTCGCAGTGGCTTCTTTCGAAAACGGGGAAATGAATTTGCGCCCATAGACAATGAAATCTATAATCCTGAGAACCAACAATCCGGCCACGACGTATCCGGCATAAAAATGCCAGTGAAACATGGGAGATGCCAATTCACGTGCCATCATATATGCCTCGTCCTGCGACATTTTGATATTTCGCTCCGCCAATGCGGAAACAATGGACGAGCCTACGATATGACTGTTCATCCAGAAATGATGTAAAAAAGCGGTAAAAAGCGCCAGGAATATCCCTAACGCTATGGACCAGTGTAATAACCGGTGTAAAACTGAAAAATAAGTTCTGTCTGCCATAATATTTTTTTTAAAATTCGTATATATGGGTGGCAAAAATAGATACATTATTTTAAAAAAACGATAAATGCTCAAAAAAAAATCTACCTTTGCAGCAAATATTTTTGCAATGAAACGAAAATTTTATGCAGTCATTGCGTCAATTCCATCTCCATGAAATTCGTTTCGCAGAAAGCCGATACAAAAATGAATAGCGCTAATAATATCTACAGCAACGAAGTACGTTCAAAACTTGTCGTCTTGATTACGGCTGTTACGACGGTGCTGGAGATATTTTTCGGCTACTGGACGCATTCGATGGCCTTACTGGCAGACGGCTGGCACATGGCTTCGCACGTATTTGCGCTTTCATTGAGTTGGATGGCGTATTACGTAGCCAGAAAGTATTCAAACACAGCCAAATATACATTCGACAGTAAAAAATTATTATCTTTATCCGGTTTACTGAGTGCCGTAGCATTGTTCTTTGTAGCTGTTTTCATGGCGGTAGAATCTATTATGCGATTGTTAAGACCTCTTGATATTCAATTTAATACAGCAATAATCATTGCTATTTGGGGACTAATTGTTAATTTAGCGAGCGCATTTGTGCTGCATGGCGGGCGAAACGATGACCACAATATACGCGGCGCCTATTTTCATGTGCTGGCCGATGCTCTGACAAGCATTATAGCCATTGCAGCGCTGACGGCAGGAATAATTTGGGAAATTTACTGGCTGGATTGTGCCGTAGGAATCGTGGGCGCCATTGTGATCACTAAATGGGCAATCTCGCTGATGTGGAATGCGGGAAAAGAGTTGGTGGATTTCAAGAACTTATAAATCATTAAATACATTTTCACCCGTTTGGGTGATTGACAAGCATGAAATTAATATATAATTTTGCAGCGTGAAAATGATTCGACTAAATGATTAAAAAAAATATTAAATAGCTGATTATGAGATGTAAAACTTGTGGATGGGTAAATCCTGAAAATCAGACAAGGTGCGAAAAATGTAAAACGCCGTTGTCATTTCAAGCGGAAAATGCAGTCGCTGAGGGGATAGCGCTAAATAATACGGTTGAAGGATGTCCTGAATGCGGATTCCCGTTGAAACGACCGGAGAAGTCTTGCCCTCAATGCGGACATGTATTTGAAAAGAGAGCGCAAGTTGCAGACAATAAGCTACCTGTCATAGAGATAGCTGATAAGGCAGAAGAAAAGCGCAATCCGGCTCCGATTGCAGTCAATTCACCCGTAGCCGTCAAAAAGATATGTCCCCTATGCAAATCAAACGTTCCTGAAACAGCCTTATACTGTTCCAATTGTGGTGCATCGATGGGGAAGGAAAGGAAAAATAAGGAAGGGACTGTCACGCCATTTTTAGATAACGAACAAGTGTCGGCGCCTGAATGTTCGTTGACATTGATCGCAAGAGAAAACGAAGCGGGCAATCAGTCGCCGTTACATTTTACGGGTAATGTTGTCAGACTCAACAGAAACAATACTGAGCCTAACAATAACACCATCACTTCAAAAGAACAAGCCGAACTGACGTTTGAAAATAACAAATGGTATATCCTGGATAAGAGCGCATTAAAAACAACATATCTCTACATCGGCGAAAAGACGGCTTTAAAACCGGGCGATATCATCGTGCTGGGAAACAGATTGTTTGAGTTCAATCCTATAAAAGGAAATCAAACGTAATAACATCTTACACAACGACCAACCCAAATGGACAACGATTCTCAAAAATGTGATTTTCACGCAGATGACGTAATAGACGGCAAATACCGGGTGATAAAAACGCTTGGAGAAGGCGCTTTTGGAAAAGTATTGAAGGTAGAAGATAATTCGTCGCAGGTCTATGCTTTGAAGTTGTTGAAATTATGGGAGATACAGGAAGACCTCCAGGATGTGTTGGCAGCAAGGTTTAAGATGGAATACGAGACAGGTCAAATTGACAGTTACTATCTTGTGCGCTCTCTTGACCTCGGATTCGTTAAAGGCAATCCCTATTTCGTGATGAATTTCTTTCGTAACGGCGATTTGAAGCAATGGATAAGTCGTAAAAAGCCTAAATGGGAGAAGACAGGGAAGGAGATTCTCTTCGGTTTGAAGGATTTACACAGTTGCGGAAAAGTGCATCGCGACTTGAAGCCGGGCAATGTACTTATCAGCGATGACGGCACGGCAGTCCTGACAGACTTCGGAATATCAGGCGACAGGAATAAACGTATGACGGAAAGGAACATACAAGGTGTGCCGAAGCAAATTTTGGGCACATATCCTTACATGCCGCCCGAACAGGTCAACCCTGCAAAAGAAGCCACCGTTCTGCCGACGACAGATATTTTTTCGTTTGGCGTAATGATGTATCAGATGCTTACCGGCTATCTGCCTTTCGGCAAGCTGGAAAATAAATATGACTTGGTCGGCTATCAAAAGAATGGGCTGGACGGCATTTGGGACAGGACAAGACTACTTGCTTCTGAAGCTACGTCATCTTTTGCGAAAGTCATTGAGGGATGTCTGAAACCTGACTACAAGACTCGCATTCAGTCTGTTGACGAAGTTTTGCAACTGATGCCGCACGGAGATGAGGACGTGGTCTACAGACCGTATGCCACTCACATCGGTTTAAAGGCTAAAAATGGAGTCCAACTGCGTATCATGCAAGGTGAAGAATACGGCAAATTATATAAACTCAACACTTTACTCCCACATAAAAGTCGACTTATCACCGTCGGACGAGAAGACACTGATGTCAATAATACAATCAACATCGTCGAGGAACAAAGCAGCTATGTATCTCGTAAACATTGTACACTAAAAATGGATGAGGATAATAACCAATGGTTTATCATAGACGGACAATGGACAGGCAAAAGAGGTCAAGACTATTGGCAACATTCCAAAAACGGGACTTATGTCAACTCGTCGGAGGTGAGTAATGAAGAGATGACAATACGTCCGGGTGATATTATTTCTATAGGTGATGTGAAAATGAGGGTGGAAGGGTATTAATTCAATTGACAATTTAGAATGAATAATGAATAATTAACAATGGATAAGGAGACTAAAACTTTAAAATATTCGTTCGCAAGCTCGGTTGGAGCAGGTATGAAATCCATTTTTAAAGGCTCGAAGAAAACATTTTACATTCTTGAGCACAAGATAGGATCAAAATATCATCGTACAGACGAACAACAACATATTATAGTAGATCAGATTGAGATCGGTCGCGACCATACTTGTCATGTTCGTTTCGACGAACTTTTTGAGACAGTCAGTCGCCACCACGCAGCCATAGTCAGAGATGACAATCGACTTAAACTGATTCCTTTATCGCAAAAGAACCCTACCCTGCTTAACGGGTCAAAGATTGCGGACGAACATTATTTGCAACATGGCGATGTGATTCAATGTGCCATCAACGGCCCTAAACTGCGCGTCATCATACCCTCCGGTCGGCATGCAATGACAGACAGCATCAGTTTGAAGCGTAGATTCTATCTGTTTGGCAAACAGGTAGTAGAACCGTTTCAAAAGACCTTTGTGATGATAATTTGTGTCATCTTCATTCTTCTTTGCGTTGTCGGTATATATATATTTATCAAATGAATGTAATATGGATGCAATAAAATTTATCATGGCTGCGCGTTGTGAAGCAGCAGGTAGAAACGCCAATGAAGACAATTATCGGTTATCAGACAATCTATCTGATAATCAATGGAATTTCTCCTCAAATATCGAAGTTGATCTTGGTGATAAGGGGGCAATGCTGGTCGTTTGCGACGGCATGGGCGGAATGAATGCCGGCGAAGAAGCATCTTTGATAGCTGTAGAGGTCATTAAAGAACGATTTTCTCCGGAAAGACTGACAGACAATGTTATAGCCGACTCGGATTCCATCAGGCAATTTATTGAAAACGCCATTATTGCCGCAGATGCTAAAATCAAGAAAGAGGGAAATAATAACATAATGAAGCAAGGTATGGGAAGTACGATTGTATTGGCTTGGATCATAGGCAGAAAAGTATTTGTCGGATGGTGCGGAGACAGTCGTGCCTATCGTTTCAATGCGGCACTTGGTCTGGAGCGCCTTTCGCATGACCATTCGTATGTGCAGCAGCTTGTGGATTCGGGAATGTTGAGCGAAGAATCGGCTTTTAACCATCCCAACAGCAATATAATCACCAGAAGCTTGGGCGAACCGTTTAAGACGGCACAGCCTGAAGTGATGGAATATCCTCTGTATGACGGAGATGTGATCATGTTATGCAGCGATGGCCTTTCAGGAGTGTTGCGCGACAACGAAATGGAAGAAGTGATGCGTCAAAACTCGGAAGACATGGAGTCATGCCTCGACACATTGTGGGAATCTGCCCGGCAGGCTGACTGGAATGACAATGTGACCATCGGACTATGCAGAATAGTGTCTGGATGCGAACAATTGGACTTTGCGTCTAAAACAAACGCCGAACAATCTCCGCCTCAAACAGAACGAATTGCAATTACCTCAGAACCAACTATATGCGAGGTGAGCCAACAACCAATCGCCGTTGAAGCAACAACGAAACAAGACTTGACTAAGAATAAAAAGACATTGAATATATTCGCGGGCATATTATTGACAGGAATAATATTTATTGTCATCATAATCATCGTAGTACGACTTATTTTTTAAAACAAACCAATAATCATGCAATTAAAAGAAAATACATTTTTCGGCGATAAAGATCGATACAAGTTGATCGAACTTTTAGGAAGCGGAGGATACTCGGAAGTATGGCTGGCAAACGACACTACTTTGAGTGCAAATGTGGCCTTAAAAGTGTATGCGCCGGGAAGAGGGTTAGACGATAGAGGCGTGGAACTGTTCAAATACGAATTTAATACCGTTATGGCGCTGAATCATCCTAATTTAGTGAGGCTCTTGCATTTCGAGGTTTATGAACGCATGCCTTACCTGATTATGCCATATTACGAACGCGGGTCTACCATAGTTTTAGTAGGAGCTATAAATGAAGCGGTTGCGTGGAAATTCCTACACGATGTGGCTTCGGGCCTGGACTATCTGCATAAACCTGAACCTCCTCTTATTCATCAGGATATCAAGCCTGATAATATATTGATTGATAACGAAAATAATTATTTAATTGCAGATTTTGGAATAAGTTCGAGAGTGCAAAACACACTACGTCAAAGCGTTCCGTCGCAATTGGCAGGTGCCGGAACGAAATCATATATGGCTCCGGAGCGGTTCTCTGCCGGATATCAACCCATCAAGGCAAGTGATATATGGTCACTCGGAGCTTCCTTATATGAATTTATGACAGGCTATCCGCCTTTTTTGGAGCACGGCGGCTCCGTGCAAACAGAAGAAAAGGGCATTACAGATATAGCAGGCAATTGGCATCCTGATCTTAAAGATATTGTAAAGAGATGTTTACATTTTAATACGTGGGATAGACCAACTGCAAAAGAAATAGTTGAAATAGCCAATTATAACATTCTCAATCCGCAACGCTCACTTAAAAATAAGCCTGAGGTAAAAACGGAAGACCCCATCGAAATTGGTAAAACAACTCAGCAAGAGCCTAATAAAAACAGAAAGAATAATGCAGGCAAACCGGCGTCTCCCGTGAAAATGATACTTTCATTGGCAGCCGCGATGATAATTGGATTGTGTGCAGGTTACTTTTTTGGAAATTTTATGCAAAGGATTGACCCAAAAATAAAGGAATGTATCACCATTATCGAACAGGGCGATGCTCTTTTTGATGAAAACAACTTGTCTACGTGGCGTGTGAGTTTAGCTAAATACATGGTAGCCAAAGACATGATTGAACAAGACAAACTTCCTTTGCCACGTATGGATTTCCGTATCAACCGCCTGAAAGGCGAAATAGATCAAGTAGTCAACACGTCAATCGAAAATGCCAAACAGGCGTTTAAAGTCAATTCTGAAATGGCGCTGTTCAACCTTAACGAAGCCTTGGAATTAGACCCTAACAATCAGGAAGCCAAGACACTCCTCGAACAGTATACATCGCATTTCAATAGCTTAAAAAGATAATCAATTAATAACAAATATTTTATGGCACACTCATTAAAAATCACCATCGCATTTATCTTCCTCTTATTTGCAGTGACAGGAGGGTATGCACAGCAATCCTGTTATCAGATAGGATTAAACGAAGGCAGGGCTTTATTCGATGAAGCTCAGCGTTTAAGCCGCAGCGGCCGATGCGTCGATGCAGCGCCGAAGTATTGGGAAGCGCTCAGCAGGTTTCGGCTGACTCGCAGTTGCAGAGACTTGCCGGCCAACCACGAACTGCGAAGTTGGGAAGACAGATGTATCAACGGCATCACATCTTGCGGAGCCAAATACGACGAAACGACCGTACTGGCTACATCATCGCGTCTACTCAGATTCGCAGCAACAGCAGGCGCAGAACAAACTATAACCGTTAATTCAAATTCAGACGCCTGGAGCGTGGAATCCCTTCAATCATGGTGTACTGCAAGGAAAAACGGCAATAGGCTGATAGTCAGTTGCAGGGAAAACACTTCATCTGCCGGACGTACGGCAAGGATTGTCGTAACTTCAAATGCACTCACTGTGGAAGTTACGATAGAACAGGCAGGAAAGACGCAGACGCAGACACCGGTGGAAACGCCTGTGGCAGATAAGTTTGAGGTAACGTCCGTCAAACTTGCAGGAGGATATCCCGATGGCGCATCGGGACAGTTCGGCGAAGAATTATTCAACGACATGACATCTCTACGCGCCCAACTCACCGGCAATTACACGGTTAAGGAAAGCAAGCCTATAAGCCTGGACATCAAGATATTGGATCCAAGCGGAAAGCTCGTCTCCGATGCAGGCTCAGGCTATACGTTTTCTCAGAGCATCACGCTTCAAAGCGGTGCACATCAAGACGCCCCGATTGAGCTGACTGCATGGAAACCGTCCGTAACAACTGCCTTTGACGTTGCAGGAAAATATGCGATTGAGATATGGAACGCAGGCGTCAAACAGTTTGACACCACGTTTGATATTGCCGAGCGACAGGTGCCACTCTCCGAAAGCATTCGTATCACAGGCGTGCAATTCGCCGGAAGATATGCCGATAACTCCACTACTTCGTTCGGTGATTCACTATACAACAATATTCAGTTTGTGACGCCGCGTATCACAAGCGTAAATGTGACCGGTGGAAATAAAATCATACCCCTGGATTTCAGACTGTTGGATCCTGATGGCAACGTGTTGATACCTACTTCTGCACTCAGCAGGCATAAAGAAGTGAGAATCAGTGGAAATATTAGGCAGACGTATATCTTTGATGCCCCCGAATGGGGTTATGCATCCGGCACGCCGTTCGGCAAACCCGGTGTTTACAAGTTTGAAGTAAGCTGCGAAGGCGTTCGCCTCTATGACACTTCATTTGAGGTGTTGCCTAAACGCGTAGTGCGCGCAGCAGCCGTCAAAGTCGCCGGTATGAAGACAATTTTTGGAGTGAAAGCCGGTCTAAACCTCTCCTCCATCACAAATAACACGTCAAATCTCAATTTCTCGCCGTCGATGTCGCCCAATTTTCACGCAGGCATTTTTGTGGAGCTGAACTTAAATCCGAAAGATGACAAACCCGGCTTGTTAGGCGTCCAGCCTGAGATATTATATTCGCGTCAGGGCTTTGCCGTGGATGGCGATGCGGTGAGTTTCGACTACGCTGTAGGCCTGCTTATGCTCAAATTGCATGTTCATAAGAACGTAAACGTTGAACTCGGACCGTGGTTCAGCTACCTGCTGTCCGTCAGTCCGGAGAATGCGACTATTGGCGGACAATCAATCCAACTATCTGATTTAAAGGGCGGGAAAGATGTTGGAGCCGCCGTAGGGATAGGTTATGATTTTGATATGGGCTTAATGGTCGGGGCCCGCTATCTATACGGTTTATCCGACATGGCCAATAATTTGTCGTGGACCAATCAAGTAATAGCCATTTCATTAGGATGGAAATTTTAAATCGATAATGCTTATATTCAATAATTTAATAAATGAAATTAATATGAAAACGATATTCAATCCCTTGCTCGCGCGAATCATGATGAGACTTTTCCCGTTATCAGTGATTACATTTTTGCTTGTCTCCTGTAATGAAAATTTAGAGGTCGGAATAGGAGATGGCCCGCCTTCTGTAACTACGTACAGTTCAGCTAAGTGCACATATTTTGGCGTTGTGTCGGGAAGTAGCGGCGCCTGCTTCCTGTTGGAGATGTATCAATCCTCAAATCCGACTTCAGGCATAGCCATTATGGGATACAGCACAAAGCCTGCCAACTTTGACAATTTCAAATTGGATGCAGGCACGTATTTGCTTGCAGCAAACGGAGCTGTCCGGACATATACCGTCGGAATGGATAATGAGGGAAACGTCACCGGGACGCGACTTTTTAATACAACCTCCAATAAGTTCACGTTGGTGAAAAGCGGTAGCTTTACGGTAGATATCTCCGGTTCGACTTATACCGTATCAGGAAATTTCACCGGAATGGACTCAAACACAGGTGCTATCGTCAATCAAATAAGTGTAGACTTTTCAGGTTCGATCAGTTTTGTAGATGAATCGAAGATAGTGCAAAGTACGTATACGGCGACCGGGACGCCGAAGTGGCTGACTGTGTCAGGTCCAAATACATGGACAGGAACGATCAAACCGGCTACTTCAAATAACGGTAGTGAATGGATTACAATATCAAACTGGGGAGGAGAAGATATTGAGGTATTTTGTGATTATGAGAATAATACTTACATCATAGACAACTATTCGAGCACTGTGCATAATGATACGTATGACGGTTATTTTAATGTAGGCTATCTAAAGGAAAACGGCAATTTGCAGATTTTGAGCCAAATAGACTATGTTGTTAAATATGACCCGATTACAAAAATACTGGATTTTACGGGGACAGTCACGGACGCAGGGAAAGAATACGAAGCATTGGTAGGTATTGCTGCAAAGAACAAGACCTCAGATGTTTATGAGACTGTTTTTTCCGATTTTTATGCCGGAGTCAAACTAAAATTAACGCCTACGAGATAGATGGTCGCATACCTGACGGCATGCGAGCTAATTTAAAACATCGCCCGGTAGAAAATTCGTGTAATTAGTGGACAAAAACGGTTTTTCACCTTTTTAGGTGATTGACATGACTTGCCGCCTGTCGTATCTTTGCATCGATAATCAAAATATGAATAGCCCGGCAAAGGGCACAAAAAAATATATATGAACAATTCAAGTTTAGGATGGAAAATTTTCGGTATCCTTGTCAGTATCGCAATGATATGGGGAGGACTTAGCGGCGAATTTGTTTTGAGGGGAACGAATAACAGTACGGCGTTAGTCGTCGCGGGCTTTGTTTTTCTTATTTGGGATATCATTTCTATTGTAACCCACAAGAAGCAATCAGATGAAATAGAGGAAGTTGAAGTACCTCAACCGAAAGTCGATGGATTAGTTGCCAACAATCACTCAGCTCAACGGGAACCGGGAAAGGCAACGTATGCCATGCCGCCTGTTCCAAATGCCGCCCCACCGGCAAAGCAAGCTTATTCTCCGGTTGATGCAGAGTCTTCAATAGATTTTGCCACGCCTGAGATTGCTGTTGACGCTTCGTCTGAATCAGCGTCTGTGGTAGAAAGAAACCTATTGGCTGAACTTGAGCAGGAAGTAGAAGTCACTCCTTCGGTTGAACCGGCGCCTGCAGTCGTACATATTCCTGTAAGCG
>JAITMM010000267.1 GCA_031277335.1 Tannerella sp.
GGAAATGTGGCAGTACGTTTTTGGAATCAACCGCTTTCAAGAGATACCGTAACTTTACCGTCAGGCAAAAAATATTTATTACTGAATATTCCGTATTATTATGCCGAATGTATGGATAATATTTTAACGATAAATGATATGCCATAAATGCCAATAATGGGATGTCAAAACGTAAAATGATGTTGACAGGCCGACCGGCTAATATTACGCAATAGAATGTAACTCAATCGATTGTCCTAATGTTGCCGCAATTCTGTTGGAATCTCAATCAATCAGAGTTCGAGGATCGTGATGTTTTTGAAGAGGTATTGTCCGCCTCCGGGCACTTCAACCTGAAGACAGAGATAACCTTTAGCGGGTGTGAAACCGTCTTTTGTCCAAACCTTGGTGCCGTTAAATTCAAGTTCGGCTCGATCGCCTTTGACTGTCAGTTTGAAATGGTTCCATTCGCCTTTTCTGAATTGGGCGGAGCATTTCTCTTTATCCACGCCGGGGACAGCGCCTTCCTCGCCTTTTCGCAGGTTGATCTGATGCCTTTTTGGCCATGGCGAGCGGGCGCCTTCTGCCGGGAGAGAATCGACACGGAAGTAAATGCCTCCGTCCCACATCTCGGTGTTAAGCGCTTTCCAGTCGCATTCCAGCACAAAATCAGCATATTGCTTGTCGGCCAGCAGGAATCCGTTTCCGGCCTTGAGCAAAATGGCGCCGTCTACTACTTCTGCCTCGCAAGTAACTATTTTCCAGCCGGTCAACGTTTTACCGTCAAACAGAGAAACAGGCTCCTGTGCCGAAACGGCATGAACCAGCCCTAAAATAATCATCCATGTTATTGATATTCTTCTCATTATAAAATATATTTAAAAAAAATGATGTATTCGCCAACCAAACAGATCTGAAGTTCTACAGTCCGGCGCAAATGTAAGTATTTTTTTTGAAAAGTGTCCGAAAACGGACACTTGGTGTTCATTTTCGGACACTTTTTTTTTGAGCCAAAAAGTTAAATATAACATATTCAATAAATTAATATTTTGGCACGAAATTTGCTGTATATTTTGTATAAAAACTTAGTGTCAATAATAATTCGTGTCCATTAGTGTTATTAGTGGCGAAAAATTTTGAATATAAACATTTTTAATCAGTGTCAACAATGTTCTACAATCTCAACATCATCTTCCGCAATTTGCGGCGCGGCGGGTTTTATTCCGTCATCAATATCGGCGGCTTAGCCATCGGCATGGCAGCTGCCATCCTGATCCTGACGTGGATACATCATGAATGGTCTTATGACAGGTTTCATGCGAAGGAAAAACAACTGTACCGGGTATGGTATCGCGTCAAATGGGAGACGTTGGAGGCCAGGCCCAATACATCATTCAGCGTGGCTCCGATATTGAGGGACGATTATCCTGATATTGTGTCGGTTACACGGGCGCCCTCGCAAAACACCCTGTTCACGGTGGACAACTTTAGCTTCAGGGTTCCGACGGCATTTGTTGACTCCGTGTTCCTCGACATGTTCAGTTTTCCGTTGCTGCTTGGCAACGCCGCCACTGCGCTGAACGATCCGCTGTCCGTCATTCTTACGGAGAAAACGGCAAAACGCCTGTTTGGCAGCGACGACCCGATGGGGAAAAGCGTATTGATTAATAATAAAGACCTTATGAATGTTACAGGCATCTTGAAAGACATTCCCAAAAATACCGTATTCGAGTTTGAAGCCTTGATTCCCATTGCCTTTGCCGAATCACACAATATGTATAATGCCTGGATAGGCAATGCCATTATTCCCACGTTTGCAGAAATTCATCCGCAGGCGAATAAAGATTCTGTCAATAAGGCCATTAGCGGCATTATCAGGGAGCGGTCGGAAAATGAAGTCGACGGAGAGATTTTCCTGTTTCCGCTAAGCGAGTCGCATCTGTACAGCAAATCCGAGAACGGCATCCTGACGGGCGGATTGATTGACACGCTGCGCATATTCGGCCTGGTTGCCTTTTCCATCTTGCTGATTGCCTGCATCAATTTTATGAATCTGAGCACTGCGCGCAGCGAAAAACGGGCGAAAGAAGTAGGCGTGCGAAAGGTGATGGGCGGCAATCGGCTGTCGCTGATCAGGCTGTTTTTCAGCGAATCCATTTTGCTGGCATTTATTGCCGGCCTGATTTCCGTCGTCATTGTGCTGATCGCTTTACCTGCTTATAATTCCTTGTTAGGCAAACAGTTGTCGTTGGACTTAACCGACTACCGCGTATGGCTTGCAGGTCTGGCTTTTGTACTTTTTACGGGATTGCTGGCCGGGAGTTATCCCGCATTTTACCTGTCGTCCTTTATGCCTGTCAAGGTATTGAAGGGTGTTTTCAGAGGGAAAAGACAGGTGATTGCACCTCGCAGAATACTGGTTATCTTGCAGTTTACCGTAGCGATCGTCCTGATTCTTTCCACGCTCGTCATTCATCGCCAGGTGCGGTATGCGGAAAGCAGGGATAACGGCTACCGCAAGGATCAGCTCATCTATCATCCCATGTCTGGCGATATAGGCAAGAATTATGAACTGATCAAACATGATTTGCTGGCTTCGGGCGCGGCGACATCCGTGACGCGGACGTTTGCCCCGATGACGCAGGGATGGGCCAATGCCGTGGGTGTCAAGTGGAGAGGCGAGCCGGAGAGCAAGATTCCCATCGACCTTTTCTTTACTGATGACGATTGGCTGAAGACAGTGGGAACGACTGTAGTCGAAGGCAGAGACTTGAATTTTGCCGATTTCCCGACCGATTCCACGGCTGCATTACTGAACGAAACGGCCGTCAAGGTGATGGGATTTGAAGACCCGATCGGCGAAGAAGTGGAACCCTGGTCGGGAAAAGTCCATGTCGTAGGCGTGATCAAGGATTTTATCCTCCATTCGCCTTACGAACCAACTGTGCCGATGATTATTGTCGGCTCCGGTGCAAATTCCGGAATGCTTCGTACGCTGCATATCCGCTTAAATCAGGCCAACCCGACGGCAGACAATCTGGCCAAGGCCGAAGCAATCTTCAAGCAGTATAATCCGGCATATCCGTTTGAATATCAGTTTATAGACGATGAATATGCCCGCAAGTTCCAACAGGAGCAGACCATCGGTTCGATATCCACACTGTTTGCCGTACTCACCATTTTCATAGCCTGTCTGGGGTTGTTTGCCCTGGTTGCCTATATGGCCGAGACGCGCAAGAAGGAGATCGGCATCCGCAAAGTTCTCGGAGCTTCGGTCGGTAATGTGATGATACTGTTGTCAAAAGAGTTTTTAATCATGGTGCTTGTTTCCATTGCCATTGCCTCGCCGGTCGCCTGGTGGGCGATGAGCCGTTGGCTGACCAGCTTCGCCTACAGGACGAATATTCCGTGGTGGCTGTTTGTCGTCGTGGGAGTAATCAGTTTAGGGATTGCGTTGCTGACGGTTGGGTTTCAGGCGGTCAAGGCGGCGACGGTGAATCCGGTGGAGTCGATAAAGGTGGAGTAACTGAGTAACTGAATAACTGAGTAACTGAATAACTGAATAATGAAATTCGTGGACAAAAAAAATAAATTAGTGTACCAAAATGTTTTACAATCTTAAAATTATCATTCGTGGCCTGCGGCGCGGCGGGATTTACTCCGCCATCAATATTGGCGGCTTGGCCATCGGCATGGCCGCTGCTATCCTGATTTTCACATGGATATGGCATGAGTGGTCGTATGATCGTTTTCATGCAAAGGAAAAGAACCTTTATTTTGTATATAGCCGTGCCATGCTTGACGGGTCTCTGTCGTGCTGGGGTTGGACGTCCTTTCCTGCAGGCGAAACGCTTAAAACAGATTATCCTGATATTACCGCCGTAGCAAGGATGCGGGACGAAACGTTTCTTTATGCCAATGGAGAAACAATGTCTAAAACCCAAACTGTCTGCACCGATCCCGACTTCTTGAATATGGTGGATTTTCCTATGTTGCAGGGAGATTCGGAGACGGCGCTGCATGATCCCTATTCGGTGATTTTGACTGAAAAAACGGCCATCCGACTGTTCGGTCAGGACGATCCGATGGGAAAGACGCTGATGCTCAACAATCAATATCCGGTGACAGTGACCGGTGTGATGAAGGATTTGCCGGATAACACCCGGTTCCAATTTGAAGCATTGGCGCCCATTGCATTTTTGAAAACAATGGGTAGAAATGTAGACAATTGGACCTCGTTTAATATAGAGGCCATTGTGGAATTGCAGCCAAATGCCCCTTTAGACCGAGTCAACGAATCCATTCGTAATCTCCTCAATGCGAAAACCGGCAACAGGGCGCAAACAGAAATATTTTTGTACCCTCTCGCTAAGCGTAATCTGTATTCCAGGTTTGAAAATGGAGTACCGGTAGGCGGATTGATTGATACACTGCGCCTTTTTGGCATCATAGCCGGATTGATTCTGTTGATTGCCTGTATCAATTTCATGAACTTGAACACGGCAAGAAGCGAGAAGCGAGCCAAAGAAGTCGGCGTCCGTAAAGTGCTGGGTGGCAGACGTATGTCGCTGATTCGTCTGTTTATGAGCGAATCGATTGTCGTGTCGTTCATTGCCGGCGCTTTAGCCTTGATACTGGCATTCATGGCTTTACCGGTTTTCGGTGCGTTGATGGGGCAGCAATTTACACTCGACCTTACGAATCTATGGTTTTGGATAGCCTCACTTTGTTTTATCCTGCTTACCGGTTTACTGGCAGGCAGTTATCCTGCATTTTATCTGTCGGCTTTCATTCCAATCAAGGTATTGAAAGGCGTATTCAGGAAAAAACAGGGAGCGATTTCTACTCGAAAGGTGTTGGTAGTGATTCAGTTTACTGTTGCCTGTGTGCTGATTTTGTCAACCTTGGTCATTCATCGCCAAATCAGATATGCACAGGATAGGGAAACGGGATACGACAGGGATCACCTCGTTTATACGCGCCTCGAAGGTGATATTGTCAAAAATTACGATCTGATAAAGAGCGATTTACTCAATTCGGGGATAGCAACATCCGTATCAAAGACAAGCGCTTCGATGACGCAGGGATGGAGTGACCGGGGGAGTGTCGAATGGCAAGGGAAAAATCCTGAAGAAGTCATGGCTATTGAACTGTTCTTCACGGATGCCGACTGGACAAAAACAGTGGGCACAACCATCATAGAAGGGCGTGATATTGACATACATACCTATCCGACGGATTCAACGGCCATGCTGCTGAACGAATCGGCTGCCGAGATGATGAATTTTGAACAGCCTATAGGTCAAATCATTAAAGCTCAGGGCATAGACTGGCATGTAGTTGGTGTGGTGAAAGATTTTATTATCCGTTCTCCATACGAAACTGTGGCGCCGATGCTGATCGGCGGACCTGCAGGGTGGCTCCAAAGAATACATATCAAATTCAATAACAGGAACTCCATCTCCGATAATCTGGCGAAAACCGAACAGGTTTTCAATCAATACAATCCAAACTATCCATTTGAATATCAATTTATTGATGAAGAATATGCCCGTAAATACCGGAACGAGCAGAAAGTGGGGACGTTGGTTACCTGGTTTGCCGGATTGACGATTTTTATTTCCTGTCTCGGACTGTTTGCGCTGGTGGCCTATATGGCTGAAACACGTCGCAAGGAAATCGGCATCCGCAAGGTGCTGGGTGCTTCTGTAAGCGACGTTATATTGTTGCTTTCCAAAGAGTTTATGATACTGGTGCTCATTGCTGTTGCCGTTGCATTACCGATTGCGTGGTGGGCGATGAGCCAATGGTTGACCGGCTTCGCCTACAGGACGAATATTCCGTGGTGGATGTTTGTCGTCGTGGGAGTTATCAGTTTAGGGATTGCGTTGTTGACGGTTGGGTTTCAGGCGGTCAAGGCTGCGACGGTGAATCCGGTGAATGCAATTAAAAGCGAGTGATTTTTCATCACACAAAAGGTGTGACACCTTTTGTGTGATGAAAAATCAAAGAAAATGTATATCTTTGTCCCGTGAATTTCTAAATAATAAGACATGGATAAGAATTCAAATCCCTTTGTAATAATTGGATATAAATCAAAATCGTTTTTTTGTGATAGGGAAAACGAATTGGAGATGTTGAGCAATTAC
>JAITMM010000269.1 GCA_031277335.1 Tannerella sp.
ACTTGATAATTATGAGCTTTGAATAATTGAAGAATATAATATTGATACACAACGTATTATAAAAAAATGGCAATCCGTTAAGATGCTCTTGCAAACGATGCCATTGTTAAGCGTTGAGACCTTATTATGGCAATCCGTTAGGATTGTATCGCTCGGTAGAAAAATTGAGCCGTTGTTGGGTTGCATTCCGTACGGAATGCATCCATTGATTTGAATAACGTTTCTACCGAGCGATGCATCCCGATGGGATGCTCATGCACGTGTTGCCATTATCGCCTATTGTTATTGAAGGTACTGAGTCAAGTTCATGATGATCCGCAATCTCTCAATTCTTTATGAAAACAGGAGATTCCGCAACGAGTGCGGAATGACGGTTCGGCAGAACCTTGAACTTTGAACTTTTAACATTGAACCTTGAACCTTTTATCTGAACGGCGGCTTAACCACCTTTGCCTCAATACTTTTCTCCCTGATACGAATCCAGATGGCCGTTTCGAGAGCAGCATATTCCGGTTTGACATAGCCGAGGCCGATAGCCTTTCTTGAATGGGGCGACATCGTCCCTGACGTCACGACGCCAATGACTGCCCCGTCCGCATTGACAATCTCGTAGCCATGACGGGCAATCCCTTTGCCAACCATCTCAAAACCAACTAATTTCTTTAAGACTCCCTTCGCTTTTTCCGCTTCTAAAAGCGGACGCGAAATAAAGTCATTCCCTTCGACGAATTTGGTAATCCAGCCCAGTCCGGCCTGCAACGGCGAAGTCTGATCATCCAATTCGTGGCCATACAGAGGAAAACCTGCTTCCAGACGCAACGTGTCACGCGCACCCAGTCCCGCCGGTTTGATCCCGTACTCGGCGCCCGCTTCAAAAACGGCTTGCCAGATGGTTGCGGCATAGGTCGGATAGAAATACAGTTCAAATCCTCCACAGCCGGTATATCCTGTATTTGAGATGATTACATTATCTGCACCGCAGATGGTGCCCGTAGTAAAGGTATAGTATGGGATGGCCGCCAGGTCGATATCCGTCAGCTTTTGCAACGTCTTTAGCGCCAACGGCCCTTGAACTGCCAATTGGGCGATATTGTCCGAAGCATTCTGAAGGACAGCGCCTTCGGTGTTGTTTTTGACGCACCAGTCCCAGTCCTTTTCAATATTGGCTGCATTGACGACGAGCATATATTTCTCAGACTCATAGTGATACACAAGCAAATCGTCAATGATGCCCCCATGTTCGTTCGGAAAACACGTATACTGGACTTTCCCTACCGGCAAGTTATTCACATCGTTAGTGGTGATTTTCTGCACGAAAGCCTGTGCGTTGGGGCCGTTCACCCAAAACTCTCCCATGTGGGAGACGTCGAACACGCCGACGGCATTGACCACCGTATTGTGCTCGTCGGAGATGCCCGAATATTCGATAGGCATCTCGTAGCCGGCAAATTCCTGCATCTTGGCGCCCAGCGCATGATGAATTTCGTTAAAAGGAGTTTTTAGCATATTATTTTTATTTATAAATTATTGAATTATTTGAATATTTAATATGAATTGGAGATTCCGCATCAAGTCGGAATGACGGGTCGGCGAGAATCATTGAATTTTTGAATCTTTGAATTTTTGAATCATTGAATTATTTGTATGATCGTTTCCATGCTTTTTTCCAGCGACCGTACCGGCAGAAATTCATATCGTCCATGAAAATTCAAGCCCCCCGCATACAGGTTAGGGCAGGGGAGGCCCATAAAGGAAAGCCTGCAACCGTCTGTCCCGCCGCGAATCGGATTGATCACCGGAGTTACGCCGATGGCTTCCATGGCGCGGCAAGCTATCTCAATGATTTCCTTTCGAGGCTCGATGATCTCGCGCATGTTATAATATTGATCCCTGATTTGCAACGTGATACAATTGGGATACTGTCTGTTGAGCTGTTCGGCAATCGACCGCAGCAACTGCTTTTTCTCTTCAAAGAGCTGCCTGTCATGATCGCGGATAATATATTTCAGGACGGTTTCCTCGATCGATCCGAAAAACTGCGTCAGATGGAAAAAACCTTCGTAACCCTCGGTATATTCCGGACGCTGTCCGTTGGGAATCATATTGTTAAATGCAATCCCTACCTGCGACGCATTGATCATTTTCCCTTTGGCATAACCCGGATGCACATTCAGCCCTTTGATCGTGATTTTCGCCTCGGCCGCATTGAAATTCTCATATTCTATCTCGCCTATTTCGCCGGCATCGACCGTGTAAGCCCATTGACAGCCAAACTTTTCCACATCAAAAAAGTCTGCGCCGCGACCGATTTCCTCGTCGGGCGTAAAAGCAATACGCACCTTGCCGTGCCTGATTTCAGGATGCGCCCCTAAGTATTCCATCGCCGAAACGATGGCAGCGACGCCGGCCTTGTCATCCGCTCCCAGCAACGTAGTGCCGTCTGTGACAATCAGTTGCTGTCCTTCATATTTCGCCAGTTCAGGAAAGACGCCGGGAGACAGCACGATATCCATCTCCCGATTCAACACAATATCGCCTCCACAATAATCTACAATACAGGCTTTTACATCTTTTCCCGTCATATCCGGACTTGTATCAATATGTGCAATAAACCCGACCACCGGCGTATCGGGTCGCGAATCATTGGCAGGCAACGTAGCCATGACATACGCATTGTCATCAATCGTGACATCCTGTAAACCAATCGATTTAAGTTCCTCGACCAAATAACCGGCAAACACCCGCTGTCCTGCCGTACTGGGCGTAGTCGACGATTCGTCACACGATTGCGTGTCGAAGGTTGTATATTTTATAAAACGGTCTGATATATTCATTTTTGTCCACGAATTACACGAAATACACGAATTTTTTTCGCCACGAATTACACGAATGTACACGAATTGTAAATAATCGAATCATTGAATTTTTGAACATTGAACTTTGAACCTTGAACCTTGAACATTGAACTTTGAACCTTGAACATTGAACTTTGAACCTTGTACATCGAACTTTGAACATTTTCCCCGCAAAAATACAAAAAATTCCCTGAAAGGCAGAAAAAAACGAAATATTAAAAAAAAGCCCTATCTTTGCACCCGGGTAAGTCCTATACGGCCAGCTCCCTCGGAATCCCCCAGGGTTTGATCGCAGCAAGGGTACTTGGTTGTAGCGGCGCGATATAGATAGCTTACCCTTTTTTTTTTTCCTTATAATAATGAAAATGCCTGTCACAACCAACTCTACGCCGGAATTACTGCAATATGTACTCGTCTGACCGATGAAAATTTATCTCCCATTTATGTTTTATAACATATTTATTTTTTGCTTGATTCGACATACAAATTATATTTTTGTAGCGTCATAAGATTAAAACCAAATGAAAATTATGGCAATAAATTCATGATTATTTCAAGTAGAAACAGCATAGAAATAACAATATTAACCATATATAAATAAAGGTATGTATTTATTAGGATACGATTTAGGAAGTTCGTCGGTAAAGGCCAGCCTCATTGACTCCCAAACAGGCGAAGTAGTAGCAACAGATTTTTCGCCCAAACAGGAAATGGAGATTAAAGCCGTCAAAACGGGATGGGCTGAGCAGTCTCCAGACATTTGGTGGGAAAATCTCAAGCAAGCTACTAAAGTTGTGATGGCTTCGTCAGGCAAAAATCCAAAAGATATTGCTGCTATCGGCATCTCTTATCAGATGCACGGATTAGTGCTTGCAGATAAAGAGTTGCACCCGATACGCGATTCAATCATCTGGTGCGACAGTCGTGCCGTGCCTTACGGAGAAAAGGCTTTCGAGGCGATAGGCGATGAGAAATGTCTGTCTCATTTATTGAACTCGCCCGGCAACTTCACCTTATCGAAACTGGCTTGGGTAAAAGAAAACGAGCCTGACAACTATGCTCGAATCAAGTATTATCTTCTTCCCGGTGATTATATTGCCTTGCGCATGTCCGGTAAAACATGCACAACGGCTTCGGGATTGTCGGAAGGCATAGCTTGGGATTTTATCGACAATGCACCTGCCGCGTTCTTGTACGATTACTTCGGGTTCGATCAGAGTTTAATCCCGGAAATAGCGCCAACGTTTGGTGTTCAGGGACATCTCTTGCCGGCCATTGCAGATGAATTAGGCCTGGCCGCAGACATTCCCATCACATACCGTGCAGGTGATCAGCCTAATAATGCCCTTTCACTCAATGTGTTGAATCCGGGTGAGGTGGCTGCCACAGCCGGAACATCAGGCGTCGTATATGGCGTCAACAATGATGCAAAATACGATCCGCAATCGCGCGTCAACTCGTTTGCCCACGTGAATCATACGGCAGCTCAGAAACGTATCGGCGTCCTGCTTTGCATCAACGGGACGGGAATTTTGAATACATGGATCAAAAACAATACTTCCCCAAATGGCATCAACTATGTGGAAATGAACGAATTGGCAAAGCAAATACCTGTTGGCAGTGAAGGCGTCAGCATCATTCCTTTCGGCAACGGTGCCGAGAGGGTATTGACAAACCGTGAACCGGGATGTTCTATTCACGGCATCAGCTTCCCGCGTCACGGGCAGGCGCACTTGATACGTGCGGCACAGGAAGGCATAGCCTTTTCGTTTAAGTTCGGAATGAATATAATGAACGGCATGGGAATCGAAACAAAGACAATCCGCGCCGGACATGCAAATATGTTCCTCAGCCCGATTTTCCGCCAGACGCTGTCCAACGTCACCGGCGCAACCATTGAACTCTATAATACTGACGGTTCTATCGGCGCTGCCCGCGGTGCAGGCATAGGCGTCGGACTATATAAAGATTCGACAGAAGCCTTCAGCAATTTGAAAAAAGTGATGACCGTGTCGCCGGAAACAGAAAATAAAGAAATCAGCATGGAGGCATACAGTCGATGGAATGAGAAATTGAAAAATGAATTATCAAATAATATTGTGTAATTATTTAAATAAAAATAACTTATGAGTACAAAAACGTATTTTCCGACAGTAGAAAAAATTAATTTTGAAGGAAAAGAAAGTAAAAATCCGTTGGCATTTCGCTATTATAATCCTGAAAAAGTGGTATATGGCAAGCCGATGAAAAAGTGGTTCAAGTTTTCGATGTGCTGGTGGCACACGCTTTGCGGCGAAGGCGGCGACCCGTTTGGCCCCGGCACAAAAACCTACCCCTGGACAGTCGGACATTCAGCCCTCGAAATCGCCAAGCAAAGGATGGATGCCGGCTTCGAGTTTATGCAGAAAATCGGCATCGAATATTATTGCTTCCATGATGTTGATTTGATCGAAGAAGGCAATTCTATTGAAGAATATGAGGCCAATTTGAAAGCCATCGTAGCCTATGCCAAGCAAAAACAGCAGGAGACAGGTATCAAACTGTTATGGGGTACGGCTAACATATTCAGTCACAAGCGTTACATGAACGGCGCCGCAACGAATCCCAATTTCGATGTTGCAGCCCGTGCAGCCGTGCAACTCAAAAATGCCATCGACGCAACGATAGAGTTGGGCGGCCAAAGCTATGTCTTCTGGGGCGGACGCGAAGGGTATTCTTCTCTGCTGAATACAGACATGAAACGCGAAAAGGAACATCTGGCCATGATGCTGTCCAAAGCACGCGACTATGCGCGCTCGAAAGGATTTAAAGGTACGTTCCTGATCGAACCTAAACCTATGGAACCAACTAAACATCAATATGATACCGATGCTGAAACAGTGATAGGATTTCTGCGTGCGAACGGACTGGATAAAGACTTCAAGCTCAATGTCGAAGTAAACCATGCCACCCTTGCAGGCCATTCCTTCGAGCACGACTTACAATGCGCCGCCGATGCCGGACTGCTGGGGTCTATTGACGCCAATCGCGGAGACTACCAAAACGGCTGGGACACAGACCAATTCCCCATCGATACTTATGAATTGACACAAGCCATGCTCGTCATCCTCAAAAACGGCGGATTTGAAAACGGCGGCACCAACTTCGATGCCAAAACGCGTCGCAACTCCACAGACCTGGAAGATATCTTCATAGCCCACATTGCCGGTATGGATACTTTTGCTCACGCCCTCGAAGCCGCAGCAGCCATCCTCGAAGAATCTCCTATCCCGCAAATGGTCGATGCACGCTATGCTTCTTACGACTCCGGTAAAGGAAAGGAATTTGAAGAAGGCAAATTATCGCTCGAAGACTTGGCCGCTTATGCAAAACAACAAGACGAACCGGCTCAAATCAGCGGCCAACAGGAACTCTATGAGGCGATTGTAAATATGTATATCTGATGAACAGAGAATATAATTTGACGTATATTACAGG
>JAITMM010000198.1 GCA_031277335.1 Tannerella sp.
GAAGAAATGAACGAATGAGTCGATTCAACGCGAAAGTGATGAGACTTTGAATTGAAAAAGAAGCGTTCGTGAATGAAATTAATGACGATATCAACTTTAAGAACAAAGAAATAGACCGGATGAAAATTTTGACAAAAGCGGAAGAACAGGTGATGCAAATCCTATGGGAATTGGGACAATGCACTGTGCAACAGGCGTTGGAGAAGTTTGACGGGCCGAAACCGGCCCGGACAACGATTGCGACCGTTTTTTCCATTCTGGAAAACAAGGGTTTTGCTCAACATACGAGTCGGGGAAAGCTGAATATTTATTCTCCTGTCATTCAGAAAGATGAATATTCAAAATCGCAACTTTTCGGTATGTTGAAGAATTATTTCGACAACTCTTTTGCATCGATGGCTTCTTTCTTTGCCATTGAGAATAATCTGACGGTGAAAGAGTTGGATGAGTTGCTGGAAGAAACGAAGCGGGAGTTGGAAAACGCGAAGAATAAACAAACGAAAACGGAGCAGTAAGATGGAAAACTGGATTATCTATTTATTGAAAACATCCATTTGGATTGCGGTATTTTGGGGCATTTATCGATTCTTTTTGCGTAATGAACTGTTTTTCAAGTTTAACCGCGTTTTTCTTTTGAGCGGATTGGCGTTGTCTTTTATACCGGCTCTTTGCAGGTTTACCTATATTGTAAATATTGATTTACAACCTGTTGTATCTCTATCAGCTATCATAAATACCGGTTTTGAATCGGATAGTCAGCCTTTCAATTGGAAAGAGACCGTGATTCCCGGCATTTACGTGACGGGAGTTGTTTTCCTGACGTGCTATCACCTTATAGGGCTGTACAGAATCAGCAGGATGATTCGGAAAAACAGTCATTCGTCCGACAGTCATATTATTGAGATACAGGGTCTTCAATCATCATTTTCGTTATTTGGCTATGTGTTTACGGATATGCGGTCGGCCATGTCGGACATGGAAAAAGATTTGATTCTCGAACATGAGCAGGCGCATATCCTGCAAAAGCACTGGATTGACGTTGTGCTGGCACAAGCAGTATGTACACTATTGTGGTTCAATCCGTTTGCTTGGCTTTACCTGACTGCTGTCAAGCAAAATCACGAATTTTTAGCCGACAGGTTTGTCCTCGACCGCGGTCATTCACGGGCGGTATATAATGCCGCATTGATAAACAGCGCTTTCAAAACGTCTATTTTTACATTTACCAATTCATTTACATACAACAAATTAAAACGTATCGCCATGATGAAAAAAATCAATTCAAACCCGACCCGCAAATGGGCGGTCTTACTGATTGTGCCGGCGCTGGCCGTATTTATGACGGCTTTTGCAAAGCCGGAGTATCGTTATTCTGTCGCTCAGACCGATATTATTCAGCCTGTTGACGAAGAAAAAAAGAATGTGGAGACTATCGAAACCGTAAATCAGGATGATAGAAAAGCGACAGATGCATCTGTAATAACTCCTAAAAAACAGGCCAAACAGATTGAACATAAGCCTGATACGGTTTCGTATGAAGACTTGAGGAAATCTGCAAAAGACGAGAATGTGCTTGTAGGAAGATTGCTTGATATAGATGAAGAAAAACCTATTGCAGGCGCTTCCATTATGATTGAAGGCACTACAAGCGGCACAGTCTCGGATATGGACGGGAATTTCGTAATCAAAATGCCTTCAGGTGGGTATACGCTTGTTATTTCCATGCCTGGAAAAGAAACGCAAAAAATAGAAATCAACGAAAATAACACCAATCTCATGGTGTTAATGGGTAAAGAAAACGAGTCCGTAGAAATGATTCAAACCGAACAATTATCAATGCAGATAAGTCAGGAAAAAAGAGACATTGAAGCACTGCCTTTAATAATTATTGACGGCAAAGAGACACCGAATGCAAATATAAAGAAATTAAATCCTTTAGATATTGAGAGTATTACTGTTCTAAAAGATACAGTAGTCACCTGTTCCTCCGGCGAGAAAGGTTACAACGGCGTTGTGATTATCACGACAAAAAAGAAATCGGGTACGGGCGAGTAGTCTTTAGATACGGTAGTGTTTTTATTAACACTACCGTATCTTCAATCCATAGTCAAGTCAAATTCCTGTACCAATTTGGCTATCAATGGATTTGTTTTATAAAGCAAATCGTATTTGTCGGAAGAGGTGTAGGCTGTTTTTCGTTCTATATTTTCATCGACAAGGATAGTCATTCGGATCAAGTCGTTGTTAAGTCGCGAACGCAACAGCTTGAGTAAATCAAGACTGCTGTTTAACAATTCCTCTTTCTGAACCGGATTGTGCACTTTCACTTCAAATATGAAATCTTCCAACAGGACAGGTTTATGATTGATCATCGTATTTTTTAGATGCACCTTCTCCTCAAGCGTTTCCGAAAATTCATCCCAATAACGTTGCAAGTCAGTCTGCGTAAACGCATTGGATTGCTTATTAGTTTCTTGTCTTGACGATTGATGATTCACTTCAGGCTCCTTTACCAAGCTTTTAAGCGAAGTATCGCTTGGGGCGCGATTCAGGTTTGCCGGTGCCGAAACGTTAGATTTCTGTGATTGAGAGGATTGAGAGGATTGAGAGGATTGCGAGGATTGCGATAAGGATTGGGAAGGTTGAGCGGTTGGAGATTCTATTTTTTCGGAGTTCTTACCATCTGAAGGCGCTTCAAATATGGGCAGAATCAATGTT
>JAITMM010000263.1 GCA_031277335.1 Tannerella sp.
CTTCTACAAAATGAATCTTCATCCGATGCAAAAATTAAAACGCTGCAAATATAGTTACTAATAATAAAAAAAACAAAAAAATGAAAAAATATTACAAAAAATCACTTAACAATTATTTAACAAAGATATAATAATTATTTAACCTACTGATTCAGAATAATGTCATTTCTTTGCAAGCAATTATTAATCTCTAATTTTTCAATAGAAGATGGAACGAAATTTAACAAAAAAAGAGAATGTGGCAGCTTTCAAAAAGTATGCCTTGAATCGCGATGAACTTAAAAAAGTTAAGGGCGGCGAATGGATTTGGGTAGATGGGAAATTGGTTTGGGTAGATAAAAAGACTTTTTTTTAAATCTTCAAACAATTTTTTAAAATGATGAACTATGAAGAAGTATGTAGATTTAGCATTGCTTGACAGGATGGATTTTCTGATCCGTCTTGGCGCAACAGGATCGCTTAAGGAATTTGCATCCAAAATGAAAATGTCTCCGACAACACTGTATGAATACATCGTGTTTTTCAGTGAAGTATTGTTAGTTCCTATTCGGTTTAATAAATACAGGAATACGTTGGAATATGAAGACGAGCCGGATTTTCATCTCGGTTTTGAAAAAGATCTAAAGCAGCAGTAACGCTTTAGCGATTGCTCTGTCTTGTTTGACTCTAAATGATCCGGATAATGATACAAAAGGTAAATTTTAGACTCGTGGCAAAGATTCATGCGCTTATTTTATCGGAGCAGACAGGTCCGAGTGAAATATTTGCGGCTAAACTCGATATATCGCGGGCGACTCTTTTTAATTACCTATCGTATCTGAAAGAGGATATGCAGGCGCCGATTGAATTCGATGAACAGAGGAAAACATACTATTATACCTACAAGACGAGATTCTTCCTAAGTGATGAAATTCTCCGGAAACTTCTCGATGAAAAGGATGATAATGGAAAAGACGCTCAATGCGAAGATGATGAAGAAGACATGGATGAAGATTTGATTGATGAATCAGAATTGGATATTCTATTCGGAGGAACCGGAGAGGAAGATTGGTACAAGGATCAGGACGATTCGGATGATACAAGGTTGGATGACGATATAGATTTCAGTGATTTTTGAGCAAATCGGTCTTCACTGCTTAGAAAAAAAGTATCAGTCCACAATTTTCGAATTGTACGATTGTAACTTTGCCACGCAAAAATAAGATAATAGCAAATACAATCGGCTATGAAGTTTCCCTTTTTCAGGCAATTGGATGCAATGGACTGCGGGCCTTCCTGCCTCCGCATGATTGCAAAACATTACGGGAGAGTTTTTTCCGTAAGGCAACTGCGTGAGAAATCCTTTATTCAGCGCACAGGCGTCAATCTGATGGGGATGAGCGAAGCGGCAGAAAGCATCGGCTTCCGCACTACAGCTGTCCGCACCTCCATCAAGAAGCTAAAGGAACAGGCCAAACTTCCATGTATTCTGCACTGGCGTCAGGAGCACTTTGTGGTATTGTACAAAATCACGCGAAAGAAAGACAAATACTTTTTTCATATTGCCGACCCGGCATACGGTTTGTTGAAGTACGACGAAGATCAATTCAAAAGCAGTTGGATCAGCACTGTTCAAAGCGGCACGGAAAAAGGGGTCGCCATGTTTTTGGAGACTACACCTCAATTCTACGAAGCCGAAGCCATCAAATACGAGCATATCTCGCTTTGGTTTTTACTGAAATACGTGAAACCTTACCGTGCGATGATTAATCAGCTGATTATCGGCTTGATTCTCGGCAGCCTGCTGCAATTAGTCTTTCCTTTTCTGACGCAGTCCATTGTCGATCAGGGCATCGGACATAGAAACCTGAGCTTTATCCAACTGATTCTGCTTGCCCAACTCGTATTGGTGATCAGCCGAATGGTCGTTGAAGTGATCCGCCGCACTATACTATTACATATAAGTACGCGAGTAAACGTGTCGCTGATATCCGACTTTCTGATCAAACTGATGAAACTGCCCATGCGTTTTTTCGATAGCAAGCTGACCGGCGACCTGATCCGCCGGATCGAAGACCATAACCGTATCGAGTCTTTCCTGACGCAATCCGTATTGAGCATTCTGTTCTCTACAGTGACGATAGTAGTGTTCGGGGCTGTTTTGGCTATTTATAATATCAGGATTTTCCTGATATTCCTGATATTCAGTTTTCTATATGTGGGATGGGTCAGGATATTTATGAAGAAACGCGCAGACCTGAACCGGAAAAATTTCGAACAAATGTCATTGCATCAGAGCAACCTGATGCAATTGATACAGGGAATGCAGGATATCAAACTGCTCGGATGCGAAAAACAGAAACGGTGGGAATGGGAAGGCATCCAGGCATCCCTGTTTCGCATCAAAATAAGTTCGCTTAATCTCGGACAGTGGCAACAGGTAGGCGCCGGACTGATCAACGAAATCAAAAACATTCTGATCACCGTGTTTTCTGCCATGACCGTACTTGACGGCTCCATTACGCTCGGCGTCATGCTTTCCATACAGTATATCATTGGCCAGATGCAAGGGCCTATCGAGCAATTTGTTTCTTTTATGCAGCAGGAGCAGGACGCCAGATTGAGTTTGGAGCGGTTGGGTGAAATCCATGGTCAAGACGATGAAGAAGACGCCAAGATGCACCATATCAAAGAGTTATCTACAGGACTGCCGATTGTATTCAAGCATGTATCATTCACTTACGGCTCTCATCGGTCGAAACGTGTCATTCAAGACCTTTCCTTAACAATCCCCTACGGTAAAACAACTGCCATAGTTGGCTTGAGCGGCAGCGGCAAGACTACGCTGATCAAGCTGATGCTCGGATTTTATCCGCCAACCGAAGGCAGCGTCTTTCTGGGTAATCATTCGTTGCATAACATCAGTTTCAGGGAATGGCGCAAGCATTGCGGCGTGGTCATGCAGGATGGATACATATTCAATGATACGATTGCAGGCAATATTGCGCAGGGAGATGAATTTGTTGACAAGGAACAGCTGCATTATGCTGTGCGCATGGCAAATATCCAGGAATACATAGATGGATTGCCTTTGCGCTACAATACAAAAATCGGCAATACGGGACAGGGATTGAGTCAGGGACAGCGGCAACGTATCCTGATTGCCAGGGCTATCTACCGTAATCCTGACTATATTTTCTTAGATGAAGCCACCAATGCATTGGATACCAACAACGAGCGGATCATTCAGGAGAATCTGAACAGTTTTCTTAAAGGCAAAACGGTGGTCATTGTCGCGCATCGGCTGAGCACGGTGAGAGACGCCGATAATATTGTTGTTCTGCAACATGGTAAAATCATTGAACAGGGCACTCATGCCCAGTTGATCAACATGCAGGGAGACTACTTTAACTTAGTCAAGAACCAGTTGGAGCTAAACGAATAATCAATGAACAATGAATAATGAACAATGAACAATGGAGAAGGAAAAAGACAGCTTGGGTAAAGAAATAGAGACGAATGCAGATATCGAACTGCATCAACGCGATATTGGGGATTTATTGGGTGATGCACCCGAATGGCTAATCCATTCGGGCAGTTATTCGCTCTACAGTATGCTTTTACTCTTTATTTTGCTATCTTCTCTTATTAGATATCCCGATGTTGTAAGGGGATCTGTAAGTATCGAAGATGTGGCTAATGTTGAATGGATTACAGTTAACTATACAGGTCTTATTGATACGATTTTTGTCAAAAACGATTCTATCTTGCAAGTAGGAGATACAATCGGACTGATTCAAAATCCTGCCGATTTGGATGATATCCGCCATTTTGCCGGTATTCTTACAAATGTAGAACGCTATTATTTGACTAATAATACGGAGTTGATCCGTAAGTTTCCTTTCAATTTATCAATGGGAGAGATGACGGATGCTTATGAAAATTTCACGGCAGCAGTCAGGAGTTGCCTGATCTACGATGACCATAACTATGTTGTGCAACGCAGTAACTTTCTTCAACAGGAAATCACGATCTTAAAGAGAGAACCCGAGAAAAACGCATTGGCCATACTGCAAACAGAGCGAGATTTGTTCGAGTTGTCGGTTTCCCATCAATTGGAACAGCATAAGAATAGGAAACAATTGGAAGTGGCTTACGAAGATATGATAAACAGCATACAGATATGGGAATCGAAATACCTGATTCGAAGCCACCGACAAGGACGTATTGTTTTAGGCGAAGTACGTGCGCTTACGCGTGTGGTCAATATGGGGGATACGATAGGTACGGTTATTTCAAATAATAAACCTGAATTTGTGGCACGAATGAATGTGACACAGGAACAAATAGGCGGAATAGAGGCAGGTTATCCGGTAGAAATTCGACTTTTCAAATATCCGGAACGTACCTACGGCAGACTGATAGGAATGGTAAATACGCTTACTTTTACCCCTCTTAACAAACAGTATAATGTAGATATAACTTTGCCGAATCAACTACGTACTACTGCAAATAAAGAGCTATACCATGAGTTAGGATTAAAAGGCGATGCAGAAATTATTTCATCAAACAAAAGCGTATTATCTCGGGTTTTTGGCCCGATCATTTCGCTTTGGAAAAGGAAAGATATAAAGCAGGCAACCATCTAATATATTAATAATCATATATAAATCATGTAAAGTAATAAAGAGGCAACAAATAAATATAAGTTTTTTTTAAAAAAAATTATACTTATTTTTATCAGTCCAATAATTTCGAATCTCGTTATTGTACTTTTGTATCGTATCAATTTTAAAATTTTTTTATTATGGCTAACGAAATTAAGAAACCGGAAGGTTTAGAAGGCTTCAGCGAAGAGACGCTGAATGAAATGGGGATGGAATCAATTGAAGGTGGAGATGATGTAAATCCCGGTTGCAAGAACGAATGCACATACAACACAGCTGCTGGTTGCGGTTGTTATGGCGGTTAATGCAAGAAAGTGTTTAGTAAGGGGGCGAAGCAATTTGCCCCTTACTATTACTTTTTCAACATTATTTTCAATAGAATTTTTAGTTAGTAATTTTGATTACTACTTGTTGTTCACAATGTTAAATTCCATTATTAGCTATTTGACAAGTGGGTTTTTTACATATTAACCTATTTTAATAATATTTTGTAAAGATGAAAAAGAGTAAATATAATATTTTTATAAAAGACAACGATAAAACACTTTGTTTTAATGGATTAAGTGGTAAAGTGTTTTCTGTTGAGAATGAAGAGTTGAAAATAATACAAGGTGTACTAAATTCAGAGAAAGCTCAAAAGATGAACGTGCCTCTTACTATGTGGCTTGCAGATAATCATTTTTTAGAGGATGAAAACATCGACGAGAAAGAGCAATTACTTAAGAAAAACCGATCAGAAGTATTTGATGACAGTTATCAACTTATCCTAAATCCTACGTTGGAATGTAATTTCAGATGTTGGTATTGTTATGAACAACATCCTGAAGGGCATATGTCCTCGCTTACGATGGAAAAGATAAAAAAGTATGTCAATGGATTGATTGAGAAAGACAAAATTAAAGACTTCTCCCTTGGATGGTTTGGCGGGGAACCTTTATTATATTTTGAAGAAATTGTATATCCATTGTCATTACATTTTAAAAAGATTTTTTCAGCGTTAGATATACCATATTCTTGTAATATGACTACAAATGGATATTATATTGATCGAGAGATGATAAACAAATTCGATGAAATAGATTTACGTCATTTTCAGATAACTCTCGATGGCGATAGGGAAACCCATAACCGTACACGCAATCAGCAAGGGGAGCCATCTTTCGATAAAATATTGCAAAACATAGTTGATCTATGCAGCTATCTACCAAAGTGCGATCTGTTGCTGCGTATCAATTTTACAAACGAAATTATTGCCAAAGATTATAAGGTAATTCTTGCTCCCATCCCTCAACAGATAAGGTCGCAAATCAAAATTCATTTTCAAAGAGTATGGCAGACAGCAGGAAATTCAGAAAATTGTAGAAATGATCTCATAAGAAACATTTCCAATTTAAGAGATGTGGGGTTTTCGGTTACACCAAATAATTTTTACTCATTTAATCGTTCGCATAAGTGTTATGCCGACCGATATAACTATGCACATATTAATTATGATGGTAAGGTATATAAATGCACAGCCCGCAATTATTCCGATGTAAATTCGGTTGGAGAATTAGAGGAGGAAGGGTTGATCAAGTGGAAATCCGGTATTCTTGAAATGATGTATGCCAAGCCGAATTTTGATAATAAAGAATGTATAAAATGCAAGCTGCTACCTATGTGCGGTGGTCCTTGTCTGCAACATAAATTAGATGTAAATAATGGCATATCAAAAAAAAATTGTAATGGTAAAGCAAAAGAAATTGATATCAAATCATTTATTCGTGAATATTATTTGTGTGTAAAAAAGAACCATCAAATGAAATTAGTTAGATAATAAAAATGAAACAAGGAATTGTATTTTATGTGATTTTCATCTTAATTAGTGTATCCGATGTCTTTTCGCAGGGTAGTGTAACCGGAACGGTCAAAGACGCAAAGGACGGCAGTCCCGTAGCGTTTGCAACGGCCGCCTTGCTGCGCCCGGATTCAGTCGCAATCACTGGTGCGATGACTGATGACGAAGGTCAGTTCACCATTGATAATGTTGCGGAAGGTAACTATCTACTGCAGGTTTCATTTATCGGTTATGAGAAATCGTACCGGACTGTGAATGTCCCCGCACAAAGCGATGCGGGTGAGATTTTTTTAAATGAAGAAGCGAATGTGTTAACAGAAGTAGTGATCACTGGTCGCCGTGCATTGGTTGAGCAGAGACTTGACCGTGTTGTTGTCAACGTTTCCGGCAATATGATTACTGCCGGCCTTAATATCAACGACTTGTTGAAACAGATGCCGGGGTTGGTAGTAGATCAGGACGGCGGTGTGAAACTGAACGGGCGGCCGGCAACCGTATATATTGATGGCCGTCCCACGCAATTACCTCCTACACAGGTTGCTCAAATGCTTACCGGCATGATGGGCGATGTGGTCGACCGGGTGGAACTGATTGACAATCCGTCGTCGCGTTACGAAGCAGGTCTCAGTTCGGCCATAATCAATATCCGGCTGAAACGTGATGCTTCACTGGGTATAAACGGTACAGCACAGGCAGGTATAGGATTTTCCGAGAATGATTTTGCTTCGCGCGGAGGATTAAACCTGAATTACCGTTCAAAAAAAGTGAATATTTTTGGAAACTATGGTTTATATAATATTCCTTTTTATTCACATTTATACCAGATTAGACATTATAACGGCTCAGTGCCGCTAACTTACGACCAGCATACATTAAGCCGGACAAAATTTCCCGTACATACGGTTCGAGCCGGATTAGACTGGTTCGTTGCTCCAAAGCATACCATCGGAGTGTTATTCAACACTTCATTTAATACGCAAAAAGGAACTTCTGTGGGTGAAGCATTAGTCACACAAACAGGTTCTTCGGTAATAGACTCTACCATTTTATCCAATGCAGGAATTTATGCGGAATTCAACTCAAAGATGTATAACCTGAATTACAGGTACGACGGGGAAAAAAGCGGCGTATTTACAGCCGACCTGGACTATGGCAGCGTTTATAATCTGAATGAACAAGAAATGCAAAGCCGCTACCGGAATGCTGACGGCGGCGAACTGCGTCCGGCAACCGTATTTCGATACAGCGGTCCACGGAATATTGACATTTATTCATTTAAATCAGACTATACAAAACCTCTGTCGGATATTTCAAATCTTGAAGCAGGTTTGAAAATGGGACAGACCGTTACCGATAACGAAATCGTATATGAAAACCTGTACGGCGGCATATGGGTGAATGACCCTAATCAAAGCAACCGCTTCAAATACACCGAGCAGATTTCTGCTGCATACCTGACATACAACTATCGTTTCGGCAAGTTTTCGGCTATGGTAGGCTTACGTGCAGAATATACAGAGACAAAAGGAGAGTCGGTAACGATGGATACCACGTTCACGCACCAATACTTCGACTGGTTTCCAAGCTCTTACCTGCAATACGAAATCAATGAAAAACAGACGCTGAACCTTTCGTATTCGCGCAAAATCAACCGGCCGGGATATAGCATGTTAAATCCGTTCCGTTCTTTCTCCGATCCATTTACCTATCAAAACGGCAATCCCGACCTGAAACCTGAATATCGCAATCAGGCTACATTAAGATACAACTATGGGAGATATTCCGTCACATTGAATTATAGCATCGTCACGGACGTTTTCAGTCAGGATTTTATACAGGATGACGAAAACCGCACGATGGGAATTACCCAGAACAATATCGGGAAACACCAGCAGTGGTATTTTGGCATTTATGCTCCCGTTCAAGTCGTCAAATGGTATAGCCTCAACGTCTCTGCCGACGTTTCTTATATCATGGCTGATACGCGTCATAGCGGCGAAAAATTTCTGAAAAATTACTGGCGCGTATATGGAAGTCTGTTCCATAATTTTAATTTTTCATCATCTTTCAAGGCTAATATGCAGATGATATGGTCGAGACCGCCTTGGAACGGAGCAATGCACATGGATGATTATTGGATGATGAACGCACAAATGGAAAAGACTTTTATGGATAACCGGTTTAGCCTGTCTTTGTCATGCAACGATATATTCAGTTCATTAAAAGTAAAAGGACAAATGAATTTCGCCAATATCAATCAAAGTATAGTTCAGGATCAGCAAAACCGTCAATTAATGCTCACTGTGCGCTATAGTTTCGGTTCTCAGCAAATCCGAGGCGCACGCAACCGCAGCGTAGGCATCGAAGAAGAAATGGGACGCGCAAGGTAATCCATATAAATTTTTGTTGATGAAAGTAGACGGGAAAATAAAGAATGAAATTTCCGGCATACTCGTGGAGCTATCCAACCATCTTATAATCAACGGGAGTATGGTGTTTTTCTCGGGATTGCTCAATGGGAAAACCGGCATTTC
>JAITMM010000030.1 GCA_031277335.1 Tannerella sp.
GTGCGGATTAAAGATGTGGCAATGGTCAATTTCGGTCCCGCCCCGCGTCGCGGCGGATTGGATAAGGAAGGCGTTGAAGCTGTCGGCGGCGTGGTTGTGGCGCGTTTTGGCTCAAATCCAATGGAGGTAATAAATAATGTAAAAGACAAAATCGATGAAATATCCACAGGACTGCCGCAAAAAATATTGGCCGACGGCACGGTGTCGAAAGTAACCGTTGTGCCGTTCTACGACCGAACAGGCTTGATCAATGAAACCATCGGCACACTCGAAACGGCAATCATGCTGCAAATCCTGATTTCCATCATTGTAGTCATTGTGTTGGTACTCAACCTGCGAGCCTCAATCATTATTTCCTCGCTGCTCCCGATTGCCGTGCTTGCCACGTTCATCATCATGCGATACGCGAACATTCAGGCAAATATTGTCGCTCTTTCGGGTATTGCCATTGCCATCGGCGTGATGATAGATTTCGGTATCGTAATCGTGGAAAGTATCCTGCGCAACATTCGCGAATCGGGCGAGACAGTTGTGCGGCGCGGACAGCCGTTTGCCGACCTGATTTACAGGAGCACAAGGGAAGTTTCGGGTGCGCTCACTATTGCGGCGCTCACAACGGTTGTCAGTTTCCTGCCCGTGTTTATGATGCAGGCGCAAGAGGGAAAACTCTTTCAACCGCTTGCTTTCACCAAGACTTTCGGACTGATTTCGGCGTTCATTCTTGGTTTCGCACTTATTCCGACCATTGCATATTACGTTCTTTCACTGAATATTCCGTCAAAACCGGTTCGTAAAATCGCAAATATTGCTCTTATTGCAGGCGGCATATCGGTGCTTGTTATTTCAGGTTTTATTCCTGCTTTGGCGCTCACTTTCTTTGGATTAAACAATCTGACGGCTTACCTATGGAAAAATGCAAAAACGCCCAACTATATTTCAATCGGGATTGCTCTGTTTTTTGTCGTCTGGCTTTTAACTTCCGAATGGTTGCCCGTGGGAACGGGAGCAGGATTTTCAATGAATTTCATCTTGGTTGTCATAGCTATTGTATTCATTCTGGCTATTTTATGGTCATTGGTAGTCTATTACAAACGCATTTTACACTGGTGTCTGGACCATCGCCTGATATTTATGCTGATACCATTGACGACAATCATTTTTGGCGCGTGGATCTGGCGGGGAATGGGCAAGGAGTTTATGCCGTCGCTCGATGAAGGCTCGTTTCTGTTGATGCCCACAAGTATGCCTCACACGGGAATCGAACAGAATTTGGAACTCATTGCAGCCATTGACAAACGGGTGGCCGCCATCCCCGAAATAGAAACAGCCGTAGGAAAATGGGGGCGCGTCAATTCCGCACTCGACCCTGCACCTGTGCAAATGTTTGAGAATACGATCAACTATCGCCCCGAATATATCCTGGACGGAAACGGGCATCGGATGCGTTTCAAAACCAACCGGAAAGGTGAATTTTTGCTGATAGACGGTTCGACATATAATCCGGCGGAAGGTTTCAGGATCATCCCGTCCGACAGCTTGATTGCCGATAGCCGCAGGGGAGAATTTTTCCGGCAATGGCAACCGCATATCAAACGGACGGACGATATCTGGCAGGAAATTGTGAATGTTTCGCACATGCCCGGCTTGACTTCCGCACCCAAGTTGCAACCCATTGAGGCGCGTTTAGTCATGCTTTCAACAGGATTACGGGCGCCGATGGGATTGAAAATTTCAGGGCCGAGCCTGGAAGTGATTGAAGAAGCCGGAAAAACGCTCGAAGCGGCATTGAAAGAAGTGCCGTCGGTGATGCCTGCCACTGTTTTTTACGACCGGGCGGTGGGTGCGCCTTACATTGAAATCCATCTCAATCGCAGAAATATGTCGCGCTATGGCATTACGATTGCCGATTTGCAGGAAGTGATTTCGGCTGCCATAGGCGGTATGACGCTGACTACCACCGTTGAAGGGCGGGAGCGCTTTGGAGTGCGATTGCGCTATCCGCGCGAATTGCGCAATAATCCAGATGCGCTTGCGAAAATGATTATCCCGACGGCTACAGGTGCGCAGATCCCTTTGAGCGAAGTTGCTGATATTGAATACGCTCGTGGTGCGCAGATGATTCAAAGCGAAAACACGTTTTTAATCGGATACGTGATTTTCGACAAACAGGCGGGAAAAGCCGAAGTAGATGTGGTGCAGGAAGCCGACCGCTTTTTGAAAGCCGCAATCGCTTCGGGCGAAATAAAGTTGCCCGACGGTGTTTCCTACTCGTTCGCAGGTAATTTCGAACAGCAGCAACGTGCTGCCCGACACTTGCTTATCGTGATACCCGTCAGTTTACTTGTGATTCTGTTATTGCTGTATTTCCATTTCAAAACGATAACTGCTTCGTTGATACACTTTTCCGGAGTTTTCGTAGCCTTTGCGGGAGGGTTTATTCTGATTTGGCTCTATGCACAACCATGGTTTATGAACTTTGAGTTTGGGGGAGAAAACATTCGTGACATGTTCCAAATGCATCCGGTCAATTTGAGTATTGCCGTTTGGGTCGGCTTTATCGCCCTTTTCGGCATTGCCACCAACGACGGTTTGCTGATGGGCACTTATATTCACGACACGTTTGAATCACTGCATCCGAAAACCAGAGACGAAATTCGCGAAGCCGTTGTATATGCGGGACTTAAGCGTATTCGACCAGCCGCAATGACTACCGCAGCCACGCTAATTGCCCTGCTTCCCGTACTTACTTCGACGGGAAAAGGAGCAGATATCATGGTGCCGATGGCAATTCCGGCTTTCGGAGGAATGTTGATACAGTCGATGACAATGTTCGTCGTGCCTGTATTGCAATGCTGGTGGAGGGAAAACTCAATAAAATGATTTAAGTATGAAAAAGAAAACAATATTATATATACTGATATTTTTAATTGTCATTCAAGGAAAAGCATTTGGACAAAACGATTCGCTCAATTATTATTTACAAATTGCGGCGGAAAACAATCCGGGTGTTCGGGCGGCATTTTCGCTTTACGAGGCAAGTCTGGAAAGGGTGCCGCAGGTTTCGGGACTACCCGACCCTCAATTCGAGATGGGTTTTTTCCTGAAACCGATGGAATTGCTTGAAGGTCAACAAGTGGCACAATTTGAACTGATGCAGATGTTCCCCTGGTTCGGCGTTCGGAAATCAGCCGCCACCGAAGCGCAGGCAATGGCGAAAATGGCTTACGAAGAATTTCGCGAAGCACGCGATCAGCTTTGGTTGGATGTTTATACCCAATGGTTTACGCTCGCCAGCTTGCAGCAGCAACTGAACAACAATATTGAAAACAGGCAACTGCTGGTTCTGCTGGAAGAATTGGCTTTGAGGAGATCTTCATCGCCATCGGGAGATTCGTCTTCGGGATTGTCCGACGTATTGCGTATTCAGATGGAAATGGCCGAAATAGATAATGGCATTGAAAGTCTACACTCTGAAATTCAAGCCGAAAAGGTCAAATTCAATGCCTTGCTCAACCGTTCGCCGGTAAACGAAGTACATGTTCCCGATTCCATCGTGCAAATTCCTTTTCTGACGGACGAACTTTCCATTATGAATCAAATCGCGCAAAAAAATCCGATGCTCGGAATGTTGAATGAAGAAGAAGCTGCCTACAAGGCAAAGGCTGAAATGGACAGAAAAATGAGTTACCCGATGTTTGGCGTTGGCTTGCAGTATATGTTTCTCAATAAAGGGATTCACGCAGCAAGTATGGGCGATATGAACGGCAAGGATATGATAATGCCGATGTTATCTGTCAGCATTCCCATTTACCGGAACAAGTACAGGGCGCAACAGCGTGAAAGCGCGTTCCGTCAGCAAGCCGCGCGACAACAACGTGACAATACACTGAATATGCTTGAAGCGGAATTTCGCAGGGCTAAAAACGAATTGGACAACGCCGCACGCAGCATCGACCTGTATCGCCGTCAGTCGCAGTTGGCGCAGACAACATATAATTTGGTCGTACAGGAATTTGCGTCCGGCAAAGGTGATTTGACGAACGTTATTCAAGTGCAACGCCAACTGCTTGATTTCAAACTGAAAACGGCGGAAGCCATTGCCACCTACAACACAATGGCAGCAAATATTCAAAAACTTATGTCATCAAACGAAAAATAAAAATTTAACGATATGAACAGGAATAAAATAATAATGTACGCCCTCTATGGTGTGGTTTTGATAGCAGGGATTTTAATCGGCAGCACTTTTTTTGCCGGACACGGAGACCGTTCGCACGGTTCGCAAGAAAACGCTGAAGCCGCCGGACATTCGCAAGACGCTCACGGTCACGCCGAAGCAGTCGAACATTCGCACGATACTCACGAACACATCGATGGACAAATATGGACTTGCTCCATGCACCCGCAAATCCGCCAAAACGAACCCGGCAAATGTCCCCTTTGTGCCATGGATTTAATTCCCGTGAACGCCTCGGACGGTGCGGAAAATACTGACCCCGAGGCCATTCAGCTCTCGGAAGAAGCCATTGCTTTGGCAAGCGTTCAAACGTCCATAGTCAGACGCGGCAATCCCGTAAAGGAAATACGCCTTTTCGGCACAATCCGCCCGGACGAACGGTTGATTCGCTCGCAAGTGTCGCACGTGGACGGACGAATTGAACGACTTTTAGTAAATACAGTTGGCGAAACCGTCCGTACGGGACAAACTATTGCCATCATTTTTTCGCCCGACTTGCTCAATGCACAGCAAGAATTGATTGAAGCGAAAAAACTTGCCTACATTCAACCTGCCTTGCTCACAGCCGCCCGCGAAAAATTACGCCTCCGGCTCTTGTCCGACGAACAAATTGCGCAAATAGAGCAAAGCGGCACGGCATCGCCGGGTTTGGAAATTAAAGCGAATGTAGGTGGTATCGTTACGGCAAGACGCATAGAACAAGGTGATTATGTCAATCAGGGAAGTGTGCTGCTGGATTTGGCCGATTTATCGTCCGTATGGGGGGTGTTCGATGCCTACGAAGCCGATCTGCCTTATTTAAAAGTAGGTGACAGAGTGGATTACACCTTGCGCTCCCTTCCGGGAAAAACCTTTTCAGGCAAAATTTCCTTTATCGAGCCGATGCTTGATGCCACCACCCGCACAGCCAAAATCCGTGTAGAAACGGCCAATCCTCGCGGTGAACTGAAACCGGAAATGTTTGCAGATGCCGTTGTCAACTCTTCGCCTCAACACCTTACAAACGAAATAATTATCCCTCGAACAGCTGTCTTGTGGACTGGCAGACGCTCCATCGTTTACGTGAAACAGCCAGGAATGGACACGCCTACATTCAAACTTCGCGAAATCGAACTCGGCCCGTCTTTGGGCGACGAACTAATCGCATTGTCCGGCATTCGGGAAGGCGAGGAAATCGTTACGCGAGGCGTGTTTGTTGTCGATGCAAGCGCACAGTTGGAGGGAAAATCAAGCATGATGAATATGCCGAATTGATTTCAATACAAACAATAAATTTCTTTTTTATAAATATATATCAACTTTAATAATTAAACAAATGAAAAAAGTATTTTTTTTAGCAATGATGGTTGCGCTGATGGCAACTATCCAATCGTGTGGTAATCGCAGTTCGCAGAATCAGGATTCTTCACACAATCAAGGCATGCACGATGCATCGACAGCAGGCCAGACACACGCAATGCTCACAGTTCAAGGGCTTTGTGAAATGTGCAAGTCGAAAATCGAAACGACGGCAAAAGGCGTCAACGGTGTTTCAACCGCGATGTGGGACCAGGAAACCAAGCAGTTGCATTTGAATTTCGATGCTTCAAAAACTTCGTTGGATGATGTCGGCAAAGCCATTGCCGCCGTCGGCTACGACAATGAGAAGTATAAAGCCGAAGATGCGGTTTATAATGCCTTGCCAAGCTGCTGCCATTACAGGCAATAGGAGGAATTTTCCTTACATTCGGATTCAATCTTGATTGTAAAGACAAAAAAAGTACGGAATAGTCAGCACATTGTGACTTTTCCGCACTTTTTTGTCAATCGGAATAGTGAAAAATTAGCACTTTTTCCGATCACATAATTTGTTCTATTTTTTTGATATAGTTGGCTTTGGGTGCTGCGCCGACAAGTTTGTCAACAACTTGTTGGTCTTTAATAAACAAAACCGTCGGCACGGAACGTATTTCGTATTGGGCTGTCAATTCATTATTCTCGTCAACATCAATTTTTCCGAAAATTATTCGCCCTTCATATTCGTTTGCCAACTCCTCAATGACCGGGCCTACCATACGGCAAGGACCGCACCATTCTGCCCAAAAATCAAGTACCACGGGCTTGCCTTCGTTTAATACTTCGTTGAAATTCTCATCAGTAACTATTCTTGTCATATTAATTATAAAAAAATGTTTTAGAAATTATGTGCCAAAGTTAGGCATTATTTATTAATTGAAAAAACGATATCCTCATTTTCGTTCAAAAAATCTATCAGGCGCTGCGTCACATTGAAGCGGTGATTCTTGGACATAAGATTCAATTGCATGTTGTGCTCACCGTCCCTAACCTGAAAATATAGTTGCGTTTTGCCGGGATTATTTTTCACAAAAACAGATATCTCATTGATTATATGTTCATCTAAATGTTGTATCGACATAGAAATATTTATTTTTTCTATCAGACTGTCCTTGACGTCCTGTAATAATTGAATGGACTTGACTTTTAAGTCAAGCTCTGTTTCCTTATATTGACGCGGTAGTATGGAAGCTCTGAGTAATAGATACATACCCGGTCTGCCATATTTGCTGAAGTCGATATAGTCTTTTCCAAACAAAGGTATTTCGCCGCTTCCCGTAAAATCCTCCATGTTGATAATCATATATGGATTTCCATTTTTTTGCACAATGCCTTCTTTTGTGCCCGTCACGATTCCTCCAAGCAGTAACTCCTTGCCTTTCAGCTTATCACGATCATTATTTATATCAGCCAATCCGATATTGCAAACATGGTTGAGGATGATGCGATATTCGTCAAGAGGATGAGCCGACAAATAAAAGCCTATCAAGTCCTTTTCTCTGTTAAGTCTATCAAGATCAGACCATTTCACAGAAACGGGAATTGACGGTTTAGTGATTTCCACCATTCCCAAGTCGCCGAAGAGCGAGTTTGTTGCCGCTTTCTTATCTTGCTGAAACTTATTGCCGTGGCGTATGATTATTTCGGAAAATGTCTCGCCTTTTTCATTTGACGTAATGAAAGGTTCGCGCGATACATTCAATCCGTCAAATGCTCCGGCCAATGCGAGCGAGTCGATGACTTTCTTATTGCAGGCGAATAAGTTAATGCGTTCCGCAAAGTCGAAAATATCCTTGTATGGACCTCCGTTTCCGCGTTCTTCAATGATATTTTCGGCAGCGCTCTCGCCTACTCCCTTGATGGCAGCAAGTCCGAAGCGGATGTCACCTCTTTTGTTTACGCCGAATTTAAGCACCGATTCATTCACGTCAGGACCTAAAACCTGAATACCCAACATTCTACATTCATCTATTGCTTTTGTTACATCTTTGATATTCGCACGGTTACGGCTCAACACGGCTGCCATATATTCCGATGGATAGTTGGCTTTCAGGTAGGCAGTCTGGTAGGCAATCCAGGAATAACATGTCGCATGACTTTTATTAAAAGCGTAAGAAGCAAATTTTTCCCAGTCCTTCCATATCTTTTCCAGGATATGCTTGTTGTGACCGTTGCTTTCTCCTCCACTGATAAACTTTTCTTTCAGCGTATCCATCTGGTCTATCATCTTCTTACCCATTGCTTTACGAAGCGTATCACTTTCGCCGCGAGTAAAATTGGCCAAGCTGCGCGAAAGGAGCATGACTTGTTCCTGATAGACAGTAACACCATAAGTATCTTCAAGATATCTTTCCATTTCAGGTATGTCGTAGGAGATTTTTTCTCTTCCATGCTTGCGTGCTATAAATGAAGGTATATAATCCATCGGTCCTGGACGATACAACGCATTCATCGCTATAAGGTCCTCAAACTTTGACGGTTGCAGGTCTTTCAGATATTTTTGCATGCCAACCGATTCAAACTGAAAGATTCCGGTTGTTTTGCCTTGACAAAACAGCTCGTAAGTTTTTTTGTCTTCAAGATTTATATGATTGATATCTATTGTGATACCCGTCGTTAGTCTGATATTCTCGATTGCTTCCTTTATGATGGACAGGTTTTTCAATCCCAGCAAATCCATTTTTATAAGTCCCGTTTCTTCTATAACAGAGCCTTCGTATTGAGTCACAATCACTTTCGCATCCTTTTCATCGGAATCCTTGTCTTCCTGCGTGCTTAGTGGGATGATATCGGAAAGGTCTTGCTGCCCGATGATGATCCCGCAGGCGTGCGTACCAGTGTTTCGAACGTTTCCTTCCAGCTTCTGGGCATATTTTAAAGTATTATTTAATTGAATATCAAGACTGTTAGCCGCTTCTTTCAATTCGGGCACATAATCGATGGCATTTTTGAGGGTAAGTTTCTGGTCGGGAATTTTATCGGGCACGAGTTTTGCCAATCTGTTGGCTTCACTTAAAGGCAATTTTTCTACGCGTGCAATGTCTTTGATTGCCATTTTAGCAGCCATTGTACCATACGTAATAATGTGTGCCACACGTTGTTTCCCATATTTATCCGTCACCCATTTCAGTACTTTTCCTCTTCCGTCGTCATCGAAATCTATATCAATATCGGGCAACGAAATACGGTCGGGGTTCAGAAAACGCTCAAATAGCAAATCGTATTTTATAGGATCTATATCAGTGATTCCCAGACAGTAAGCGACTACAGAGCCGGCCGCGGAACCTCTGCCCGGTCCCACAGACACTCCCATCCTGCGGGCTGCTTCTATCAAATCCTGAACAATCAGGAAATAGCCCGGAAAGCCCATCATCTTCATTGTATTTAGCTCAAATTCAATACGTTCTCTCAGTGAGTCGTCAATGTTTTCCCCATAACGTTGAGGTACGCGTTGCATAGTCAAGTGCGTCAGATAGTCGGATTCAAATTTTATACGGATCACCTTGTCATAGCCACCCAATCTGATATAGTTTTTTTCTTCAAATTCATCTATGAGGTCAATTTCCGAATATCTCTCACGATAACTTTCTTCGGTGCCGAATGAAGGATCAATCTGGAAGAAAGGCATAAGCACTTCAGAATCAATAGAATAAAATTCCACCTTATCGGCAATTTCCATTGTATTCGTCAGCGTCTCGGGCATATCCTGAAAAATCACATTCATCTCGGCTGTCGTTTTCATCCATTCCTGCTGCGAGTAACGCATACGGTTCGGGTCGTTGTAGTCTTTGCCGGTGTTGATGCAGATAAGTCTGTCGTGCGCTTCTGCATCTTCCTCATTTACAAAGTGTACGTCATTTGTGGCTATAAGCTTAATGGAATGTTTTTGAGCAAACTCGATCAATACCTTGTTGACCTGAGTTTGATGGGAATACGTTGTTCGGTCTGCATTTGGATTGTTAGTCTTATGGCGCTGAAGTTCAAGGTAATAATCGTCGCCAAACAGATTTTTAAACCACATCACCGATTCTTCGGCCTTGTCTTTCTGGCCGTTCATAATCAGTTGCGGTATTTCTCCCGCTAAGCAGGCAGAACAAGCGATTAGGTCTTCGTGATACTTTTCAAGCAACTCCTTGTCGATGCGCGGATTTCTGTAGAATCCGTCGATCCAAGAAGATGACACTATCTTTATCAGGTTTTTATATCCTTTCAGACTTTTAGCCAGTAATACAAGATGCCATCCGCCGAGGTCTTCCTTAGCCGATTTATTTTCCATTCCGTGGCGGGCGCAATAACATTCGCAGCCAAGTATCGGTTTGAAAATGTTTTTTCTGTCTTCGTCTATTTTCTTAGACAATTTTTTAATCCTGTCAAGCTCCTCGGCAGTAGGATATTCTTTGTCGTTCAGAAACTTTAATTCTCTTTCGCAATCTTTGATGGTGCCTAAGTAACGGCTGTTTTTCTTTTTGACTTTATTATAGAACTCCTTGATACCGAACATATTGCCATGATCGGTTACTGCCAAGGCCGTCATGCCGTCGTCTTGTGCCTTGTCAATGAGGGCGTCAATCGATGCTTGTCCGTCTAACAGAGAGTATTGCGTATGAACGTGTAAGTGAACGAATGGATGCATATACGTTTATAATTATGATATTCAGTAAATTGACGATTTATTTAATCTTTGAAATTTCTTTCAAAGGTAAGACTTATTATTCTATGATGCAACAAAAGTTTTCAACAACCCCATAGCGAAAACGCAAAACCGCCCGTCTGTTTCCGAAAAAAATTGTAGTTTTGCAGGGAGTAATGTTGAAAATGGCAATAATGGTTGTTTATAGAGTTGATACTTTTGCGACGCGATACGCCAAATTATTGCTAACAAACAGTAATTCATATACATGATACTTATATGGCAGAAAAAAAGTTATCTATAAAACCGCCCGTAGAGGTGTTGTACAAGGCTGAGCTTGAGGCGTTGCGGGAAATCGACAGGGACAATCCCAAACCTGAAAACTGGTTGTTAAGCCCGAAAGCCGTGCGTACGTTTATTTTGGGCAGCAAGGGGGAAAGGGGCTATAAATTAGTCATCCCGCAGAAGTATTATGGTGATGATTCTCTGGTGGAAAGGTGCATCATCACGCTGGCCGGGAATCGGGGATTGATGCTTGTCGGCGAACCCGGAACGGCCAAGACCATGCTCTCGGAACTGCTCTCGGCTGCCATTTCGGGCACGAGCGTCAACACCGTGCAGGGGACGGCAGGCACAACAGACGATAACATCAAATATTCGTGGAACTATGCGTTGCTCTTAGCCAAAGGCGCTACAAAAGAGGCACTTGTGCCGGCTCCGCTTTACGTCGGAATGGAAAAGGGCATCATTACGCGCTTTGAAGAACTGACGCGCTGCCCGAGTGAAATCCAGGATACGCTTATTAGTGTGATGAGTGATAAGGTTTTATCTATTCCCGAACTGGGAGAGGAAGGTTTTCTTTTTGCAAGGCCGGGATTTAATGTCATCGGCACGGCCAATACGCGGGATCGCGGTATCAATGAAATGTCGAGCGCACTCAAACGGCGATTCAACTTTGAGACGGTGTTCCCCGTCAATAATGTGACTTTGGAGTGCCGAATCATTGAAGAACAATGCATTGCAATGTTGGGGAAAGAGGAAGGAAAGCTGATTGACAAGGATATTATCCATCTGATTGCCACCACATTCCACGAACTGCGCGAAGGACAGAGCGCCGAAGGTGTCAAAATTGACACGCCTACTGCGGTGATGAGTACGGCAGAAGCCGTGTCCGTCTATTACCAGACTGCCCTGACCGCGATGTACTATGACAAGGGCAAACTGCTGATAGGCAATGTAGTGCAGCATCTGATGGGAGCCGTCGTGAAAGAAAACAGGGATGACGTGGCTAAACTCAAATCTTACTTTAACTCCGTTGTCAAAACGCGCAGCAAAGAGCAGGGAGGCCTCTGGAACGACTTCTATGAAGCAAGAAAATGGATCAAATAAAACTTGCCGACTGACGCCCCTATACAATATTTCATGCAAATGGATCAGTTAGAACATCTTTTGCCGCATGTCTTTGCGCCGGATGCCCCTGTGGCCTTTTTCCCTATCCGTCATCACAGTCCGGCCTGCTCCTATCATGTCAAAAAGGCGATAGAAAGCTATAATCCTGACTGTGTACTGATTGAAGGGCCATGCGACACCGATGAGCTGATTCTATGCCTATACAACGCGACCCCGCCCGTATCAATTTACTACACATATCAACATGAAAATGAGAGATATGCATGTTATTATCCTATACTTGACTATTCGCCCGAACTTGTAGCGATGAAAACGGCGATCTCGAATAAAATTCCCGTTCATTTCATTGACCTGCCTTATGGAAATCTTGTCGAAGGCGAAAAAGCGCTTGAAAAGAAAATAAGTTCAGGCGGCCGTCAGACTTACTACGACGATTATTTTCTGGCACGAAGCCGCTACGTAGCCTCCCTGTGCGAAAAAGAGAACTGCCGCAATTACAGCGAGTTATGGGAGAAATTATTTGAGATTCCGACGATTGACGTCGACACCGAAACATTTGTAAAAAACATGTTTACCCTGTGTTACTATTCTCGCATCGACTACCCGGAAGAGCTTCTTATCGAGGAACAAAACCCTGCAAGAGAAGTATTTATGGCTGCCAAAATCATGCAATATCAGTCCAAACATAAACGAATACTGATAGTTACGGGCGGTTTTCATACGGCGGCGTTAATGGAACTGATCAAGGGGAAAAAGATACCGCCCGTCAAATCATTGTCCGGCAACGCCTATCTCATTCCGTATTCGTTTGAGGAATGTGACCAACTGACAGGTTATGAGAGCGGTATGCCTTATCCCGGATACTATCAGGCGATGTACGACCTGATGATGTCCGGTGAAATCAATTATAGCAGGAAAGCTATCTTGCTTCATATCACACACTTGGCAAAAAACTTGCGCAAGAATCGCGAGAATATTTCGCTTTCGGAAGAAGCCGCAGCTTTTGCTATGTGCCTGGGATTGGCCGACTTGCGGGGCAAAAACCAACCCGGTGTATACGAGTTTTTAGACGGGATACGCTCCTGTTTTGTGAAGGGCGAACTCAATCTGTCCACTTCATTTGTCATGAACGAAGCCGTCAAACTGCTGCGTGGCGAAAGGAACGGCAAGATTGATATAGATGCACCTATCCCGCCCATTGTCAACGACTTCGTAAAAACGGCAAAGTCATTCAGGATGGATATTTCGACGTCAGTCGTCAAATCCTTGACGCTGGATATCATTTCAAAGCCGCAACACCGCGAGCAGTCGGTTTTTCTTCACCGGCTTGTTTTTCTCGACAGCCCTTATGCAAAAAAGACAGGAGGCCCTGATTATGAGAGACGTACAGACGCCAAACTTATCCGCGAGAAGTGGGATTATGCCTTTTCGGGACGGGTGACTTCGGCCTTGATTGAGAAATCCCATTTAGGCGGCACTATTGAAGAAGCCTGTGAATCAAAGCTTTCTGACCTGATCACGGACCATTGTCATTCATCGGCCGATGTGGCTGCGTTGTTGGTCAAAGCCGGCGTTTTGGCGCTCTTTGCGCATGCAAGGCGGCTGACGGAGGTCGTTGTCGAAGCCATCAACAACGACTATTCGTTTGTCTCGCTCGTGAATTGCATCGAGCGTTTATCGTTTTTACGCGGCATCGAACATGTCCTGCGAATCAGCCGGTTAGACAAACTTGAAGAAGCCGAACAGTTGGCGTTAAGCCGTGTCATACCTATGATTCAGGGACTTACGGCCAATGACGAAAAGGATGATTTTGCGTTGGCGCAATCCATAAAGATGCTGAACAGGATTGCTGCCGAGAAAAACGAAGCAGTCTCCCTTTTGGACGCTCTCGAAGAATTGCTTGCCAACCGGAATACGCCTCCTGCATTGGACGGAGCGGCTACCGGCCTGCTATACAACGCTTCACGTATGACTATAGAAGGTGCTCTGAACCGTGCCAATGCCTACTTCGCCGCCTCGGACAACGTCCTGACCATGTCGGGCAGATTCTTGCGAGGGCTTTTTCTGACTGCCAAAGACCTTGTATTCTACGATGGCGGATTTCTTGAAGGCCTGAATGGAGTCGTTAAAGACATGGCATACAACGACTTCATCACTTTATTACCCGACTTGCGCCTGTCGTTTACTTCCTTTTCGCCGCGAGAGATTGACCTAGTTTCGCGTAAAACACTGGAAATCATGGGTCTCGATGGAGGAGAAATCACGTTCAAGACGCTTCCCGCACTCGACGAAAACGACCTCAAACTGCTCATGGAAATCGATCGCAAGGCCATGCAGAATTTGGCCATATAATAATATGTATATGCAAAATCGGGAATTAGTAAACAGATGGAGATTGATACTCGGCTCATTTTCAGAGGATACGCTCCATTCATCCATAGATGTAGCCGAAGATGGGAATTTCATATACAGGGAGATTGACGATCTGCTTGATTTTCTGTATATAAGGGAATACGGAGAGGACAGGGGTGTCCGTCGGGAAGGATCGCTCGATGCTTCTCAAATGATTGTGCCTGAATGGATTCGCAAGATTCGCCGTGTGTTTCCAAAAGAAGTGGTCGAGCGGCTTGAAAATGACGCATTAGACCGCTATCAGTTGGCCGAAATTCTTACGGACAAGAAAGTGTTGGCCGGCATGCAGCCCAACATGAACCTCCTGAAAAATATCCTTGCGCTGAAAGACAGGATGAAAGGAGAAGTGATTGAGACTGCCAAACATATTGTCAGACAAGTAGTTGATGAGTTGTCAAAAAAGCTCGAAAACGATATACGGCAGAGTTTGTCCGGCAAAATCAACCGTTCGGAAAGTTCAACGTTAAAAGTCAGCAAGAACCTGGATTTCAAGAAGACAGTCCGCAAGAACCTGAAAAACTATGATAACAACCTGAAAACCATTGTTCCCCATGCCATATATTTCAACCCTCGACTGAAGCGTTTCAACCCGTGGAATATCATTATCTGTGTAGATCAGAGCGGTAGCATGCTCGAGTCGGTCATCTACTCTGCCATTATGGCAAGCATATTTGCCAAGCTGCCCATGATACGCATCAGCCTCGTGATTTTCGATACGGAAGTCGTCGATCTTTCAGGTTATGTGGACGATCCGGTCGACGTGCTGATGAGCGTTCAACTCGGAGGCGGCACCGACATAGGCAAGGCGATGGGCTATTGCGAGACGTTAATCGAAACGCCGTCGCGCACCATGATGGTGATTGTGACCGACTTGCAAGACGGCGCAGGCTACAATCCGATGTATTCATCGGCCAATCGAATCATAGAATCCGGCGCCAGACTTTTTATCATGACCGGCATGGACGAGCAGTCGGAAAGCATGTATGATAAAAACGCCGCCAAAATCATGGCCGGATTAGGCGCCAAAGTCGCTTCAGTCACGCCCGGTTCACTGGCGCGCTGGATTTCGGAATCGATGAGGTAAATCTAAATAATTGTTTTAATGTTCATTACATTTCGTTTATGTCGACACTTAAAGAACAGCTTGGTATCATTGATGAGGCTTACCTGACCGGGATGGCCAACAAAGGGCTTGTCAATCGGGCGCTCAAGGACCTTGAGGCTTCCGGAATTCGGTTTACATTGGGAGACAATGAGTTGAAGGCTGATTTTGCCGATGGGACAAGCGTTTCGATCACAGGCGCGCTGGACAATTTTACCTGTTCGTGTCCTTCTCGAACGATTTGCAAGCACGTAGTTATGGCGATGATGAAAGCCTCGCATCAGGAGCAGTTGGCGTCCGTTTCGGAAGCCCCAAAGGACAAGCAGGATGACGGTCAGACTTTTACGCCATCGCTTTTTGGAGGTTTCGATTACCTGCTTGGATACACGAAAGACCTGCTTATCAAGCAATTCGGAAAGAGCGTCTATAACGATGTGTTGTTTAAGGTATTGTCCGGCGAGAAATGTGAGATTGAAGAAGGGACGATCCTGAACTTGAAACTCATGGATGGCGCCTTCACGGTCAGGTTTCTGCCGGGTGTTTCCAATTCCGATTCCGTCTGCACCTGTAAAGCTAAAAACTGTCGCCATCTGCTGGAAGCTATCTTGCAATATATCAAGCATAAAACCGGGAAACTTGACTTTGAACCCGTCGGGTCGGACGTCGAAGTCGATACCGGGATTATCCCTCATGTGATGGAATTTCTTGAATCGATTTTTCGCATCGGATTGATTCGCCTGCCTGCCGAATATTCCGGGAAATGTGCGCAATTTGCAGTGCTCTGCCATGGCGCCGGATTTGCCGACTTTGAAAGGCTCTTTGAGGTGTGCAGCAAGGAGTTGACATTATATGGACAGAAAAGCGCCGGATTCAACAGGAACTCGCTCATGAGCGTCTTGACGCGCATTTATCTCGTATGCAGGGAAATAAAAGACGGAGGCATCGAAGCGGCACTGGCGTCGGCAGGAAAATTCAAACGTCAATACCTGGAGTTGCCGAAATTGCTTCTGAAGGGAATGGGCGCCTATCCATGGTACGCAAAATCAGGTTTTTGCGGCGTTACAGCCATCTTCTACGCGCCGGAGCTAAGGCAGACTTTCACCTTCACATCGTCCCGCCCGGTGGAATCCGAAAAAAATGCGGTTTTTATGATTGGACAAACCTGGCGGGCAAAAACGGCCTGGAATCTTCCCATCTCCTTCAACGCCATGTCAAAGACGGAACTGACGCTGACCGGCGCAAAGATCAGCGATAACCTCCGACTGTCGTCTTCGGCAGAGACCGTCGCCACGCTCGTTGGCACGATTACTTCGTTCGGATTCGGCGTAGCACTCGAAGATTTTTCCCATATCAAACAACTTTTTCAGGAAGATGCAGACAATTCTCGGCTGATTTATACCGCCTTGCAGATTTCAGCCCTCGGCGAAGGCGTCTACAACAAAATTACACAGACCTATACGATCCAACTGACCGATAAGGCCGACAACAAACTACCACTAACCATCAGATACTCAAAGATAAACGAGACCGCGATATTGAATTTTGAATTCATGGAGCAGCACACCATCGTCCCGGAAGCCATCTCCGTCAGCATCTCGCTGCCCGACGAAGATTTTCATGCGACGATTTTTCCTATTGCCGTCATGATTAACAACGAAATGATCAACGTCGGCGAATATAAAATGTTCACCGTCAACGAAAAATCGAATTTTGCGAAATTCTTTTGAAGCAGCGTTAATGCAATCTTGAAAATAGACGGCATTTCATTGATTATCATTATTTTATAATCACAATATAGTTGTGAAGAAGCCACATAGGTTACACGATGTTTTAAATGTTGTCTTCTACGATTATAACGCAGTTGAAACTTGTTTTAATGACTGTTTCATTTTGTTTACTTTGCGTTGTTGCTCCGTTTTACGGTTTTTGCACGCAGCTATAAAAGCCAGCATTGCCAAATCGTCTTGTTCCGTAACTTCGTGAGGCTCAATGATAAAGTCTACTCCTTCAGGTTCTCTAATCAGTCCCATAATTATTCTATGTTATTTCGTTAAAATATCTTTTTATCAACACAATTGCCTGTTTTTCTTCGATTGCCATTCGCTGCCCCCCAATCGACACAGCCCCCAATGTTTTTGAATAATGGTCAATCAAAGCGGTTTTAGCGGTAAAAGCTACGAATCCGTCAAAACCAAGTTCGAAAGAACGTTTACAGGCAAATGCAACCAAATTACCGGCTACCCCATAATGCATTTTATTCTTTCCATAGTTAAATGGTGCACTTTCAATCAGATACATTTCCAAATAGCCATGTTTTGGAGCAATACTCATCAAACCTTGTATGATAGTCGGATTCCATAAGATGGTTAGTTTGAAAACATCTCTGTCTGATTGCAGATATTCCTTCTTCCAATCGAATCTCCAACCATTCTCTGCGGTTAAATGCAACAAATCCGGTTTAGAAAGTGGCAAGATTTCCGTAGGGAAACTGTCACCCGTTACCACATTTTCTATTGAACGGGTAAGTTTGTCTATTTCAATATCAATATAGGCCATATCGATTGCTAAAAAATAAACACAAAAGTACAAAAAATCTACTGCAATTCAAAATTTTGGATATTTTTTAACCTTATTTTCATTCTGCGCCTGTTACACTTTTTTTGCAAACGTGCAACATAACAAATGTTGCGATTCACTCAGTATGATTATGTCAACCCCTTTTCAACTTTTCGCACGTTTACAAAAACTTTTTCCCCGGCCTGTTTGTTGATTTTCAGCCGTATATCTTTGCGTATGCCGATAATGTAGCAAATACTTCCGTCTTCATTTTTTACGCCCATATTGACGATACTGCCCTCGTAAGGCTCGCCGTCAAATTCGACATGTACCTTCACGCGGCCCTTACCGAACTCTTTCCTTATATCGTAGGGAAATTCGATATAAGCAGCGTCAAGGTCGGGGACTTTGCGGATAATCGCTTCAAATTCATACGTTTTACCGGTCATTTTCTCTTTTATCGGTTATTTGTTGCAGCATCTGTCAGTGTGCAAAAATAGCGAAAAAATCGGTTAATCAACCATCTTTTAGCAGTTTTTCTACCATCTCCGCAACAAACATAACGTAAGGAATAAAAAATATTGAAGATTATTTTTTGCTAAAACGCGAAGTTGCACTATCTTTGCGGTTACCATTTTTTGCATCAAAAGAATTTTATGCAACAGGCATTTGAACATATTGAGCAGGCACGCTTTCTGTTGGCACAGATATTTGAGAGCGGGTTCGATTCGGGACGAAACGCCTCGTCTGGACTTCGCGAGTGCATGCAAAAAGCTAAGGAACTGGGACTTTCGGGCGGTGCCGACCTACTCTCCTCGCTCAGCGCCCAACTCAACGCTTTCGCTGCCGGACAATGCCCCGTCGACAGTGTCACAGCGTCATATTGTCAGGCAATTACGTATTATAACAAGGTCGCCGACCTTCTTGTCATCGAAACAATCTCAACGAAATAATATGGAATCTTTACTGCATTATCTTAATGAACAATCTCCCGGCGCATACACGGACAAGGACAACAAGTTGATTGCCCAATATTTGACGGGGGAAGTGAAATTTGAAAAAATAGCGTCGATCCTCCGGCCGGTAAATTATCTGGATAATACGTCGGCTGTCAAGCAGATAGGTCGCGAAGTGGCCAAAACGCCCGAGTTGTTGCCAAGGCTCGGCAGGTTTTTACGTATTATTAATGAAATCGTGAACATTGACCGGTACTTCGATTTTCTCGACGACGTGTCTACCGCCGATTTGTCCATTGAAACGATTTATGCAAGAACAGAGCTGGGTATCAGTCTGTTGATTATGGATGTACTGGAAAAGATTTCAAAAACCAATTGGTGGAATTTCAAGGTCAAAATGCTTGGATATGACAGTCTTCCCGTATTTTTTGCCGCCATGTATCAAAAATATCCCGGAGCTTACGACCGAATGATCAATTCGGAGCTTGGATACGGCAATTGCATGTTCGCCACCATTTATCTGTATACGCACGATCCGTCCAAAGCCAATAAAGATTTTGAAAACGCTACCCTCATCTATGGAGCCAATCTGATCAGCATGACTAAAAAGGAATACAGCCTTGCTATCGAAGCGGCAAAATCAACGTCATCTTTTGGCAAAAGCCTACATATCAGTCAATTGGAGGCGTGTTGTAAAAAGGTCGATCCCAAATTGAAAACGCTTGACAAGGACACCTTATCGCCTATTTTCCAGCTTTTTTTCTATGCCTATATGCTGTCTCCCATACGTTCGCAATTGCTTGACATTATTTTCTATTGCCTTATGTATCTTGATTATAAAACGTCATTCGGATATATAAACGAGTCTTTCAGAATTTTATTTGAAAAGCAGAAGCAGGAAGAATTTTATGAATTTTGTTTGCCGTTTTGTACAGCCGGTCTATGCCCTCCGGACCGTTTCCTGGCCTATTTTGCTCCGGATATCCAAACAGTTAGTAAAACCTCGTTTGAACGGTTAGCGCTGGACAACGAAGAAGCTGCCCTTAAAGCCTCGCAACTTGCTGACGGGATGGGTGGTATCAAACTGCTCAATATATTTTGGGAAAAAGGAAAACATCTCGATAGAATTTCAATTTACGAAAAACGGCTGATAAATAGCGTGTTGGGCAAAAATCAAAAGGCCGTGCTTGAAGAATATTTTTTAGGCAACAGCAATGCTCCGGCCTCCGTTCTGCCCAAAGTCGATTTGAGCAATCATTTGAATGCAGTCGGTTCAGCCGCTATCCTGTTGCCTTTCAGCAAAACGCCGGAACGCATTGTCATTTACGCTGTTACAACTAAGCAAACATATTGGTTCAGACGGATATTCGAATTGATACAGGAGTATCGAAGCGACAAAGCTGCCGAAGAATTTATCGATTTGCTTGCATTGCCTCTTGACGTTAAGATCGCCGCTCTCGTGGAATCTCTTGTTGATGAATGGAATGAGGAAGACAAAACCAGGCTCAAAAAACAGGTCAACCGGCTTGTCGGCCGGCAAACTGAATTATACGAAGACGCCTTTAAAAATTCTTCTGCCAAAGGCAAGGCCTTTATCCTCGAAGCAGTCTACAAAGCACAGCCCGACTACATACCGCAATGGCTGATTGACTGTTTATCAGATAGTTCAAAGATAGTACGCGACCTTGCAGTGGCCTACTTGACGCCGCAACATCAGCTGAAAGCACAAATCGAACCCCTGCTAAACAGCAAGACAAAAGCCGTGCGGGAAAGTGCAGAGAAACTGATGATTGCCTTTAGCACTGTCGCCGCAGACGGGTCGGTCGGCCTTTTAAGCGGAGAATTTAATGTGCTGGCCTATTGCGTACAAAATATCCCGTCCGGCGCAGCAAAGACTATCGGCTGGACTGAATTTGATACGCTGCCCAAGGTGCGCCTTGCCGGAACCGACAAACCGGCCGACGACCGTATCGTGATTGGATATATCTACCTCTTTGTCTCACAGACAGAGATGGTTATACCGCCTGCTGCCGTCAAAATCCGCGAGCAGCTCGACAAGACCGACTTGCGCGTGCTGGGCGAACAGCTCTACCATACCTGGAAGAAAAACAACGCCCCCGCCAAGCAACGCGGCGTGCTCGTACTGGCTGCGATAGATTGTAATGACATATTTATCAACACGTTGAAAAGTGATATTCAGCATTGGGCAGATGCGTCGCGAGGTGCATTGGCCGCCGATGCCGTCAAGGCAATGGCGCTTCAGGGAGGCAATCTGGCGCTGATGACGGTAGATGCCATCTCTAAAAAGTTCAGCAACAAGCAGGTGCAGCGTGCCGGTGAGGCAGCTTTTCAGTTTGCCGCCGAGCAGCTTGGCATCGATCCTGAGGTGCTGGGCGACCGTATCGTGCCCAACCTCGGCTTTAACAGTCGCGGCGAACAGGTCTTCGACTATGGCACCCGCTGCTTCGTCGCGACCGTCAATCCGGCGTTGCAGATCGAGCTTAAAACATCTGAAGGAAAGGAAATTAAATCGTTGCCCTCGCCCGGCGTCAATGACGACCAAGAAAAGGCAGCAGCCGCCAAGGAATCTTTTACGACGCTGAAGAAAAACCTTAAATCGGTCGTTTCCATTCAAAGCCTGCGCCTCGAAATGGCCCTGTCGTGCAACCGCACCTGGACGAAAGACGCCTGGACAACGCTTTTTGTAGAAAATCCAATCATGCACATCTTTGCCATCGGCCTGATTTGGGGCGACTATGATGCTGATGGACAGCTGATAAGCAGCTTCCGTTATATGGAAGACGGGAGTTTTACAAATGTCGAAGAAGACGAAATCGACCTCGCCGATGATGCTGCCATCGGTCTCTGCCATCCGCTTGATATGGGCGACGAAACGATTGCAGCCTGGACACAACAACTCGCTGATTATGAAATAAAACAACCGATAGAACAGCTTTCGCGAAAAGTCTTTCGCCTCGCTGTGGTCAATAAATTCGACACGTCAGTGAAGGACTTTGGTGGCGCCGTCGTCTATGCCGTATCGCTGCTCGGCAAACTGCAAAAATTCGGCTGGAGCAAAGGCTCGGTGCAGGATGCCGGCGTTTACTACAATTTTTACAAGGAAGACAAGAAGCAGGGGATTGGCGTATGGCTCAATATCAGTGGCACTTACGTCGGTGCCGACGCTACGGAAGAAGTCACCGTCCATGACGCCGTTTTTTATAAGGCCGGCACCGTGCAATACGGTTCGTATGTCTACGACGAAGTCAAAAAGTCTGACAAACTGAAACTTAGCGAAGTACCTGCCCGCCTCTACAGCGAAATCTGTTTTGACATCGAACGCGCAACCGCCAACCGCATCTCCGCAGAGGAGAATTGGGAGAAATAAGCATTATCATCCTTTCATATTCATTTTATTTTCCAAAGGAAATTTGTTTTATCGGAAAACAAATTCTACCTTTGCCGCCGTTTTTAATTTCCTATAGATAATATTTCTTTAGGAATTAATTATTTAATGCAATAATAAAAAATATAAAATGATGAAATTCAATAAAATAAATTTAGCTTTTCTGGGAATCATATTTTCCGGAATATCAGTTTTTGCGCAGGATTTGTCCTATCTTTCAATGGATGAAGCAGTGAGCACGGCCGTAGAAAATAATTCAAATATCAAGCTGTCGGAATGGGACAGGAAAGTGGCGAACGCCGGATTTCGGCAAACGGAT
>JAITMM010000004.1 GCA_031277335.1 Tannerella sp.
GCTGTAATAATTGCTGTGCCTGAAGCATTAGCCGTTACTACGCCATTAGTATTTACGGAAGCAATTGTGCTATTGCTGCTTGTCCAGGTCACTGCTTTATTTGAGGTAGTTTCAGGCCAAACGGAAGCTATAAGTGTAAATGTCTGACTTTTTGTCAGCTCAATTGTGCTTTCGTTTAAAGTCACCGCAGTAGCTGAAGTGCCTACTGTTACAGCACATGTAGCCGTTCGGTTGGTTCCGTCTGTTGTTGTAGCTGTGATCGATGTCGTTCCAAGTGCTTTTGCAGTTACTTTACCTGACTGGTCGACTTCCGCAATATTTGCATTACCGCTTGCCCAGGTTACCTCCTTTTTAGAGGCGTTATCCGGATTGAAAATAACAATAAGTGTTTCAGAATCACCTATTTTAGCCAGGTCTAAATTTTGTTTGTTAAATGAAATGCCGACGACAGGCGTATTAACGGTGACCGTACATATTGCCGTTATGCCGGGGTTGTCTGTCGATTTAGCAGTAATAGTTACCGTACCCGATGAAACAGCCGTGACTGTGGCTTGAGCCGGGTTTGCGGCATTAAATGAGACTGAAGCTACATTATTGTCTGAGCTTGACCATGTTACAGACGGGTCGGTGGCATCAACAGGAGCAACAGTAGCTGTTAATGTTACAGACTTGTTTGCATTCAAATCCAATGCAGCAACAGTTGCATTAAGTGTTATACTTTCTACAGATACAATAACTACATCTCTTGAGCAAGCAAAGATTACAGTAAATAGTATCAAAGTAGAAGCAGTAAATTTTAAAATCATTCGTTTCATAAGCTTTCTAATTTTAAATTGTTTCAATTTTTATCGTATCAATGTTTTTTTAAATTTCATTCATTAAGAATACTAACGTTTGAGGCTGCAAAAATAGTATATATTGATTAAATAATCAAATATTATTTCATCTAATTTCATCTTATAGAATATTTTGTGGATTGCGTACTGTAGTTTTGCCGATCAAACGGTCGTATCGTCCGCCGAATGGCCGGTGAAAAACAGTGATTGTATACTCGTTTTCGGTCTGGAAGAAATTGCCCTCAGTATCAGCAAGTTGACCTTTAGTTTCACCGTTAGGAACCATAAGATACTGATAATTATAATGTCCCTGTTTCAGAAGCAAGTCTTTTTCGTATTGGCCTCTTTCGCTGTTATAATTCATGCGGCTGTTTTCATCGAGAATATTTTGGTACATATTCCCTATCATATAGATATTTACACCTTGAATTGGAGGCGAGACATAGGTGAAATGCACAATATAGTAATCTGCTTCCGTATCAGGTTCCTGACAGTTGAGGCAGCGCACGAAGAAGCGCCCGTTCTGATCCTGATCGTACAGATAACTTTGTCCGGCACGGCTATGATCCGGAATAACTTCGGCATGATAGTAAGGGTTGAAATATCGTATCTGCGCGATATTCATGCCGTTATACTGATGAGTCAGAAATTCGATCCGGCGATATTCATTGCCTGCTTCAAAGATAAGACTCCGGTTATGTTCATACGTCAACCGGTTATTGGCGATGATGGAAGGCTGAAGGTCAGTCACGATATTATCTGTCCTGTTATTGTTTGATACAAAGACCTTTAGCTCTGACTGAGGGAATGAGACCGGAATTTTTTGAGTGTTCAGTTGAAAGCTAAGCTGCTGATGTTCACGGTTGAACGAGATATCCGTGTTGCTGCTGATTGTTGCATCGATGCCGATGAGCGGCTCGTACACGGCAAAACGGGCGGAAAGCAGCATCTTTCCCGGGTCATCTTCATCAAAGACTTGAATGACATAGTTTCCGGAGACTTTAAAACGGATATTTTCGTTCGGCAGGAAGAGGCGGTAGTTCGTGTAATGCGTTGTCGTATTGAAAGCTTGCGCAAAATCCTCGATAGGCATGCGTTGAAAACCGTCCATGTATTCGATGGGAGAGAGCATCGACTTTGTCCAGTCGGCATTGCAATGGATGATTTCGTAGGTATAACGTCCCTCCACATGGCTGAGTACGTCAAAATTTACTTCAAGAAGCTGATCTCCATTCAGTTCGATAAAAGGCTCCGAAATCAGTTCATCGACGACTTCGACACGCAGGCTTTTGACGAGACCGGAATATACTTTTGTTTCGTAAGCAGTCTGCGCGGTCAAGAGATTGACAGCTAATAATAAATGTAAAGTCAGGATAAATCCTGTTTTTTTGTTCATCATCTTAAATATCAACGGCAAAATTACAAAAAAATCGAAAGATAAGAGCTAAAAAAACATAAATTATACTTCTGCGAGTGGTTTTTTTCTTCCAAATAGGTGAAAGTTGGAGAGAAATGGCTATTTTTACACGATTTTTCGAGTAAAAAAGAGGTTGAGCGAGATGCCTCTTTTTAGAACGGAATAATAGACGTAAGAATATGGCAGACAGTGTAGTAATAATTCCGACTTATAACGAGAAGGAAAATATTGAAAATATCATTCGGGCGGTGTTCGGATTGGAAAAGGAGTTTCATGTCCTGATCATCGATGACGGATCGCCGGATGGGACGGCCGGCATTGTAAAAAAACTTCAACAGGAGTTTTCGGAGCGGCTTTTTATGATCGAACGGCAGGGAAAGTTGGGCTTGGGGACGGCTTATATACGTGGGTTTCAATGGTCTATCGAACATGGATATGATTTTGTGTTTGAGATGGATGCCGATTTCAGCCATAATCCGAAGGACTTGCCGCGACTGTATGCTGCCTGCGTAAAAGATGGAGCCGATGTGGCCGTCGGTTCGAGGTATTGCGGTGGCGTCAATGTGGTCAACTGGCCGCTGGGGCGTGTGCTGATGTCGTATTTTGCATCGGTTTATGTGCGGACCATCACCGGCATGAAAGTGCGCGATACGACGGCAGGCTTTAAGTGCTACCGTAGTATAGTTTTGAAAACCATTGAGTTGGATAAGATAAGATTCAAAGGATATGCGTTTCAGATTGAGATGAAATATACGGCTTATAAATGTGGTTTTAAGCTGGTTGAAGTACCGATTGTGTTTGTGAATCGCGTGCTGGGAACGTCCAAAATGAATTCATCCATTTTTGGGGAGGCGTTGTTTGGGGTGTTGAAATTGAAGTGGTCGAGTTTTTTTCGGAAGTATCCGAAAAAAACAATGAACAATTAACAATGAACAATTAACAATGAACGTTGAACTTTGAACTTTGAACGTTGAACTTTGAACAATGAAATTACTTATCTACAACGCTTTAATCATTAACGAGGGACGGTCGTTTATCGGATCCGTGTTAGTTAAGGACGAACTGATATTCGCTGTATATGAGGGTGATATCGTTCCTGATGAAGCTCTTGATGCAGTTCGGGTGAATGCCGCTGGAAAATGGCTCGTGCCCGGCGCCATTGACGACCAGGTGCACTTTCGCGAGCCGGGCTTTATGCACAAAGGGTCGATTGAAAGCGAAAGCAGGGCAGCCGTGGCAGGCGGAATCACGTCATTTATGGACATGCCCAACACAAATCCGCAAACGACAACACCCGAAGCGCTGGAATGGAAATTTCAACGGGCGGCCGAAACATCGTATGCAAATTATTCGTTTTTCTTTGGCGGGACAAATACTAATTTCAAGGAAATCAGCAAATTGTATAAAAGCAGGATTCCCGGCATCAAACTGTTTCTCGGTTCTTCAACGGGTGATATGCTGGTGGATCGCGAACATGCCTTGCGCCGTTTTTTCGGCGAAACGGATTTGCTGATTGCCATTCATTCTGAAAGTGAAGACATTATCCGGCGAAATAAGAATTACTATATCGACAAGTACGGAAAAGAAAATCTCAATATCTCCTTTCATCCTCTAATTCGCAGTGAAGAAGCCTGTTACACGTCAACTGCCAACGCTGTCGAGCTGGCCTCTTCGCTTAATACCAGGCTGCACGTGCTGCATATTTCTACGGCTAAGGAATTGAGTTTGTTAAGTTCAGCCGCTCTGTCGCCGAACAAGCGAATCACGTCGGAAACATGTGTCCATTACCTGTGGTTTTGCGATAAAGACTATGCGACATTCGGCAATCGTATCAAATGGAATCCGTCCATCAAGACGGCAAATGACCGTGAAGCAATCCGAAATGCAGTGAATGACAATACAATAGATATAGTTGCCACCGACCATGCACCGCATCTGCCTGCCGAAAAGGAAGGCGATTGCCTGACGGCTGCGTCGGGAGGGCCGCTGGTTCAACATTCGATGGTGGCCATGCTTGAATTGGCACTACATGGCATTTTCACCAAGGAAAAGGTGGTTGAGAAACTGTCGCATCTGCCTGCCGAACTGTTTAAGATCGATCGTCGTGGATTTATCCGCCCCGGCTATTATGCTGATTTAGTGTTGATAAACCCTCAACGCACCTGGACGGTGTCGAAAGAGAATTTGCTGTATCGCTGCGGATGGTCCCCTTTTGAAGGACAGACATTCCATCATGCCGTTTGGCAAACGTATGTCAATGGAAATCTTGTGTTTACCAATGAACAGGCGCAAGAAAACTCGTCCAATCCTATGCAAGCCGGCTTGACAGGGAATCAAGGAAAAGGGCAGGCGCTTACATTTCTTCAATAAGGGTTGGGATAAAAATCAAAAAAAGCATATAAATTTTGCTGTAAATGTTTATCAGCCTGCGTGAAATTTAAAAATCATTGCGTACATTTGTACTTTCAATTCAATGTAAAGAAATATGGAAACAATGATTAAAATACGGAAGTGGGGCAATGGGTTGGGGATAAATATTCCTGCAACCATTGTCAATGGATTGTCTCTCAAGGAAGGACATTATGTATATATAAAGGAATACGGGAACAGGATAATCATCGAACCACCCAGTACACAAGTTTCGTACAGTTTAACCGACATGTTGGATGCAATTACGGAGGATAATACGCATCATTGTATCGAAACGGGAATGGCCACAGGTAATGAGATATGGTAATGACAAATTATATCCCTGACCGTGGAGATATTGTGTGGTTGGACTTTGCACCTCAAACCGGACATGAGCAACAAGGAAAAAGACCTGCTGTTGTACTTTCTCCACAGACCTACAATCAAAAATCAAAATTAGCTTTGCTTTGTCCAATAACCACGAAGCAAAAAGGCTATCCTTTTGAAGTACAAATAGAATCGGAAAAAGTCAAGGGAGTAGTACTGTCCGACCAGCTAAAAAGTCTTGACTGGCAACAGCGAGGTGCAGTGTTCATTGACAAGGCATCAGAAGCGGAAATGAACGAAATTATCAAAAAATTAAGCATTTTGATCTTCCTATAATGATGCTTACCGAATTGATATGCATAGTTTTAATTCCCATTCCGCGAAAATCCGTATAAATCCGCGTTATTTGCGTGCTTTTCAAAAGGTCATTTTCAAAAAGAGCGTCTTTTATGAAAAATAGTTCGTATTTTTGTAGCAAAAATTCAAAAAAACTTGGAACCATGAATAAAGTGAAAGTGACATTTTTTATCTGCACCGTCTTCGTTTTCAGTGTTTTTGGGCAGGAAAGCGTGCAATTGATTCCGGACGGAGAGATGATAAAAATTATCGGAACACGTTATAGTGTTAATTATGAAAATAATAATGTTATTTCTGAAACGGTTAATGCAGGGAAGAACGTTTTTGACGGCGATTTCAATACATTTTTTGCTTCATACGAATCTTCCTATACGTGGGTGGGGCTTGATTTGGGCGAAAAACATGTGATCACCCGGGTTGCATTTTGCCCACGCGAAAAATGGGGTAACAGATTGATGTTGGGCGTGATGGAAGGCGCTAACTCACCCGATTTCGGCGATGCTGTGCCGCTGGGCATCATTACGGAGACACCGCCGGACAACGTAATGACCGGGAGATCAGTCGATAACTCACGAGGTTTCCGCTATGTGCGATATGTCGGGCCTAACAATGTGCGCTGCAATATAGCCGAGCTGGCTTTCTACGGTTATCCTTCGGAAGGCGACGATTCAAAACTGACTCAGATAGCCAATATTCCGGATGTTATTATCCATACTGTTGGTAATAAAGAAGTTACTTCCAAAGAGGATTATATCAGGGGGATCGTGTCGTTTGTTTCCGAAGACGGGACGCTGTTTTACAGTGACAGCCTGGAAATCAGGGGCAGAGGCAACGCAAGCTGGAATTTTCCGAAAAAGCCGTACCGGTTGAAACTCTACAATTCGGCGTCGCCGCTGGGATTTCCCGCGAAAGCCAAAAACTGGACACTGATTAATAATTACGGCGATAAAACGCTGCTACGCAATCTTTTGGCTTTTGATATCAGTCGGCGCTTTGAAATGCCTTATACACCGGCCGGCAGACCTGTAAATGTCTATTTTAATGGTGAATACAAGGGTTGCTACCAGTTTTGCGACCATATTGATGTGCGGAAAAACCGTGTAGACATTGATGAAATGGATGAGGAAGATAATTCCGGCGAAAACCTGACGGGAGGCTATCTCGTTGAAGTAGATGCTTATGCATATTCCGAAAAACTGATGTTTGAATCGAAACGGAATAAAATCCCCGTTACAATTAAATCTCCTGATGATGACGTTATTACGCCGGAGCAGAAGACCTATATCATTGACTATTTCAATACGCTGGAAAATTCCGCATATATCACTTTTCCGTATACTTATGTTGATTATCTTGATATTCAGACTTTTGTGCGGCATTTTTTGATAGGTGAACTGGCAGGAAACACGGATACTTACTGGAGTGTGTATATGTATAAACCGCGTGGAAACAACAGGTTTTACGTCGGTCCCGTATGGGATTTTGATATTGCTTTTGAAAATGATAATCGCACGTATCCTATTAATAATAAGAGGGATTGGGTTTATACCGTTGGCAGTTTTCCAAATGGAGGTACTGCAGATTTTATTCATAGAATTATTACAAATGTTCAGCCGGAAATTACAGCGCTATGGAAAAAGTACCGCGATAGCGGCGCCATCACTGCTGAAAATCTGGTGCAAACAGTTGATGATTATGCGGCGGAAATCGACGCTTCCCAACGGTTGAATTTTTTGCGTTGGGATATACTTAATTCACTTGTGCATCAGAACTTTCAGGCTTTGGGCAGCTACGATGCCGAAGTGGATGTTGTCAGGAAATTCATTGAGGAACGGGTCGGGTGGATAGATCAAAAATTAGGATATATTCCGACGCAGAATGAGGCTGTATCTCAGGGGATTATAGTGTCTGCCATCCATTCAGGGATTCGGGTGGAGAAGGTAGAGCGTCCTGTCTTGGTAGAGGTATTTGATGTGACGGGGCGGAAAATTTTCTCCGGAAAGGCGAATGGAGATATCAACATTCCGGTTTCGCGTGGTGTCGCGATTGTACAAGTCTCTGAAGAAAACGGTAATAGACGGGTATTCAAGTGTTTGGTTCAGTAGGAGGCTCTTGCAATTATGATATGGGTGCCACAAGCGCTTGCAGCGTGTTTTTCATCAGTGACATGATGGTCATCGGGCCGACTCCGCCGGGGACGGGAGTGATATAGCTGCATTTGGGGGCGACTTCTTCGAAACAGACGTCGCCTGTCAGCTTGAATCCGCTTTTAGTCAGGGCGTTAGGTACACGAGTCGTTCCGACGTCGATGACCACGGCGCCTTCCTTGACCATATCTCCGCGTAGGAATTGAGGTACGCCGATGGCGGCAATGATAATGTCGGCGCTGAGGCACATCTCTTTCAGATTATTCGAACGGCTATGACATACGGTGACGGTGCAGTCGCCGGGATAGCTTTTTTGCATCAGCATGATAGCCATTGGTTTACCGACAATATTGCTGCGTCCGAGGATGACGCAATGTTTTCCGCGCGTCTCGATTTCGTACCGTTTCAGCAGTTCCATGATGCCTGCCGGTGTGGCGGAGCGGAAGCACGGCAAGCCAAGCGACAGCCGCCCGACATTCACCGGATGAAAGCCGTCGACATCCTTGCGGTAGTCAATCGCTTCGATAATCTTATGTTCGGAGATATGAGAGGGTAGGGGTAGCTGGACGATAAAGCCATCTATATCAGGATTATTGTTCAGTTCGTTGACTTTGCGAAGCAGCTCAGCTTCCGTCACATCATCTTCATATCGAATCAGCGACGATTGAAAACCTATTTCTGCACACATCTTTACCTTGCTTGCCACATACGTCTCGCTTCCTCCGTCGTGTCCCACCAGGACGGCTGCCAGATGGGGGATTTTTCCTCCCGACAGTTTGATTTGCGCTACTTCGGCTGTCAGCTCGGCTTTCAATTGCGCTGCAACAGCCTTTCCATCAATTAGTTTATATGTTTTTTGTTCTTCCATTATCTTCTAAACATCTGTTGCTGAGGTTGACGGGCGCCCGGTTTGGCTGTCGTGATCATGCGCATCATTTTGCGTGTTTCGTCAAATTGTTTGAGTAACTTGTTCACTTCCTGGACGGTAGTGCCACTTCCGGCTGCAATGCGCTGACGTCTTGAGCCGTTCAGCAGGGCAGGATTGGCGCGCTCTACAGGCGTCATCGAATAAATGATGGCTTCGATGCCTTTGAAAGCGTTGTCGTCAATATCCACGTTTTTGAGCATCTTGCCTACGCCGGGAATCATTGATGCGAGGTCTTTGAGATTGCCCATCTTCTTGATTTGATGAATCTGCGAGATAAAGTCGTTGAAATCAAACTGGTTCTTGGCTATTTTCTTTTGGAGACGCTTGGCTTCTTCTTCATCGAATTGCTCCTGAGCGCGTTCGACGAGCGACACGACATCGCCCATGCCAAGGATCCGGTCGGCCATACGTTCGGGGTGGAACACATCCAATGCCTCCATCTTCTCGCCCGTGCCGATAAACTTGATCGGCTTGTCAACGACCGTGCGGATGGAGAGCGCTGCCCCGCCGCGTGTGTCACCATCCAACTTGGTCAGTACCACGCCATTGAAGTCAAGTCTGTCGTTGAACTCTTTGGCCGTGTTGACGGCGTCCTGGCCTGTCATCGAATCGACGACGAACAGGATTTCCTGTGGCTGGATTGCTTTTTTGATGGCCGAAATCTCCTGCATCATCATCTCGTCGATCGCTAGGCGTCCGGCCGTGTCTATGATGACGACGTCGTATCCGTTTTTCTTGGCTTCAATGACGGCATTCTGGGCAATCCTGACAGGATTTTTATTTTCAGGCTCCGAATATACTGGTATACCTGTCTGATCACCAAGGATATGCAACTGCTCGATGGCGGCGGGACGGTATACGTCGCAGGCCGCAAGCATCGGCCGTTTCCCCTTTTTTGTTTTTAGCAGGTTGGCTAATTTGGCTGAAAAAGTCGTCTTTCCCGACCCTTGCAATCCCGACATCAGGATGATGGCCGGCGATCCTTTCAGGTTGATGTCTGCGGCTGTTCCGCCCATCAGCGTCGCCAGTTCGTCGTGTACGATTTTGACCATCAACTGGCTGGGTCTGAGGGCTGTCAGAACGTTTTGTCCCAGCGCCTTTTCCTTGACGGTATCGGTAAATTGTTTGGCTACCTTGAAGTGAACGTCAGCGTCGAGCAATGCGCGGCGCACGTCTTTAAGTGTTTCTGCTACATTTAGTTCGGTGATTTTTCCTTCGCCTTTCAGCAACTTCAAAGACCGCTCCAATCTGTCGTTTAAATTCTCAAACATATCTCTATTTCTTGAATGGGACGGCAAAGATAGCAAAATTCAGAGATTTTGTCCACGAATTTCACGAATTTTCACGAAACTTTTAGACGAATCCTAAAAATTCCTTGACGGTGTAGTTGAGAAATTTGTTGAAGGGATAGAGTGTTTTAAAATATTCGATAGCAATGTCTTGCCAATTGTTTGACGCAAAAAAAGCATCGGGTTTCGGGGCGCTGACGATAAAATCCTTGTGTTTCAGGATAGCTGCATGAGGAGAATCGGCAGGGAAACCTTCAGGCATCCGTTTCGTCGTTTCACCTTCAAGTTCTGAAAATGTATTTTTAAATTCCTTGTTTTCAATGATTTCTAAAAACTCGTCCATATTATTGTAGATGTCCTGACGCTCTTTTTTCAGCAATGCCGGCGGCGGTTGCCAGCATCCGCCCGAAATGAACGAGTTATCAGGTTCCAGATGGAGGTAATATCCTGAATAAAAGCTTGTCCGTCCTCCATGTCCTGTCATGTAGGCGCCAAAATGTGTCTTGTAGGGCGTCTTGTCATTCGAAAAACGTATGTCGCGGTAAATCCGGTAGATACAACTTTTGGCATCCAGCCCGGCGATTTCGGGATCGAACACGGCGATCCGCTCGATCAAGTCCTGCACTTCCCTGATATGCTGACTGCGAAGCTGATCGTAGCGTTGTTTATGCTGCTTAAACCATTCCCGGTTGTTGTTTTCCTTCAATTCCCTCAAAAAATCAAACAGTTCTGTACTCATATTTTTATTTCAATCTTATGGTGCAAAAATACGAAATTCCCGTCAACAAATACATTTTTCATCGCAAATACTTGCAAAAAATTGAATTTTCATATACTTTTGTATCGGAATTTTATCATAACCGGAACGATATGGAACTTACATTGGACTTAAACAGAACGTATACTTACGAAGATTATCTGACATGGTTTGATGATGTCAGGCGTGAGTTGATTGATGGTTTTATCAAATTTCTGCCGGCGCCGCGAGCGAAACATGCTGTAATCAGTTATAATATATCATGGAATTTAGGAGCAATCCTCAAAAAGAATCCATGCAATTGTCAAGTTTTTTATGCCCCATTTGATGTCCGTTTGCCTAAAAACGGAGAAAAGGCTTATAATAAAATAGATACGGTTGTTCAGCCTGATATTTGCGTCGTGTGCGACTTGTCGAAAATTGACGAACGGGGATGCGTGGGCGCGCCTGATATGATTGTCGAAATTTTATCGCCTTCGACTGCGAAAAAGGATATTACCGAAAAATTCGCTCTCTACGAACGTTCAGGCGTTAAGGAATACTGGATTGTACATCCCGATTCAAAAGCAGTTGTTGTTTATCTTCTGCAGGAAGACGGGAAATATAATGAAGGTACGGTATACGAATTTGGAGGCTCCATTCCGGTGCATGTATTTGATGATTATCCAATTGACTGGAATGATATATTTCAGGCTTGAGAATTATTTAATAAATTAAATATAAGGTTTTGTTATTTTAAATGGATTATAAAAAATAACGGAACAAAAAATTGTAAAAATTAAGGAAAAGTTGAATCAAAATATAAATGAACTTCTCCATGAGCGGATACTGATTCTCGATGGTGCGATGGGCACTATGATTCAGGGATTTGAGCTAAAAGAGGAGGATTATAGAGGAGAAAGATTTGCCGATATACCGGCATTATTGAAGGGAAACAATGACTTACTGTCACTTACGCGCCCTGAATTGATTAAGAACATCCATCGTCAGTATGTAGAGGCGGGAGCTGATATTATTTCGACAAATACTTTTAATGCGAATGCCATTTCGATGGAGGAATATGGTATTCAGTCTTTTGTATATGAGATGAACGTTGCTTCGGGGCGTTTAGCGCGTGAAGTGGCAGAAGAAGTCATGTCGGGTAATCCGGGACGAAAAATCTTTGTGGCAGGTTCGCTGGGGCCTACGAACAAGACGACATCCATCAGTCCGGATGTGAATAGACCTGCCTATCGTTCAGTCAGTTATATGGATATGTACAGAGCCTATCAAGAACAGGCGAGAGGTCTGATTGAAGGTGGAGTAGATATTCTTTTGTTTGAAACCGTTTTTGATACGTTGAATGTCAAAGCCGGTCTGGAAGCAGCCGTTGAGTTGTTGCATGAAAAAGGTCTCGACATTCCCATTTTTCTTTCCATCACGTTGTCCGGCAAGTCAGGGCGTACGCTGTCAGGCCAAACGCTGAAGGCCGTACTGGCATCTGTGCAGCATATTCCATTGACTTGTATAGGATTAAACTGTTCTTTCGGCGCTTCGGACATGAAGCCTTTCCTCAAAGAACTGGCTGACAATGCGCCCTATTTTATCTGCGCCTATCCGAATGCCGGCTTGCCGAATCAATTCGGGCAGTATGACGAGACTCCGGAGAGCATGGCGAAACAGATGAAAGAGTTTGTGGATGAGGGACTTGTGAATATTATTGGCGGATGTTGCGGAACTACGCCGGCACATATTGCCCGGTACCAGGCGCTCACTGCCGGCAAAAGACCTCATCAACCTTTAGGTAAAGTCATTGATAATCAACCGGATTTTAACCAAAATCTTGTATCTTCCGTTTCCAATAAACCCACATTGCCCTCCGACACCCGGCTTCCGACTAATGTCCTCTGGCTGTCAGGTTTAGAGCTTCTCGAAGTCAAGCCGGAAAATAATTTTATCAACATCGGAGAACGGTGCAACGTGGCCGGTTCGCGCAAGTTTCTGCGATTGATTGCAGAGAAAAAATATGAGGAGTCGCTGACGATTGCCCGCAAGCAGGTGGAAGACGGTGCGCAAATCATTGATATTAACATGGATGACGGAATGCTCGATGCAGTGCAGGAGATGCAGACCTTCCTACAGATTTTAGCTTCCGACCCTGATATTTCGCGCGTCCCGTTGATGATCGACTCATCGAAATGGGAGGTGATTGAGAATGGGTTAATGTGTGTTCAAGGGAAAAGCATCGTCAATTCGATCAGCCTCAAGGAAGGCGAAGCGTTGTTTCTTGCTAATGCCCAACGTATTAGACAATTGGGGGCGGCTGCCATCGTCATGGCGTTTGACGAACAGGGACAAGCCGATACGTTTGAGCGGAAAAAAGCAGTATGCGAACGTGCATATAAACTTCTCACAGAGCGGATTGGCTTTCCTCCAAATGATATTATTTTCGACCCTAACGTATTGGCCATCGCAACCGGAATGTCGGAACACAATGGTTACGGACTTGATTTTATTCTCGCCGTGGCCTGGATCAAACAACATTTGCCGGGTGCCAAGGTAAGCGGTGGCGTCAGCAATCTGTCGTTTTCGTTTCGCGGTAATAATTATGTACGCGAGGCCATGCATGCCGTTTTCCTATATCATGCCATTCGTGCAGGTATGGATATGGGTATAGTAAATCCTTCATCATCAGTAATGTATGATGATATTGACCCGTCTTTCCGAAATTTGCTGGAGGATGTGATTTTGGCACGGCGACCGGAAGCAGCCGAAGAATTGATTGCTCATGCGCTGGAAATTTCTGAAAATCAATCGAAAGAAACAAACGGAACGCAAACCGGCGCACAAGGTTCAAAAGATAACTGGCGTACATTCACGCTCGAAGAAAGGTTGGAATATGCGCTTGTCAAAGGAATCAGCGATTTCATGGTCACTGATTTGGAGGAAGCTTTAACGCTGTATGACAAGCCTGTACAGATTATTGACGGACCGTTGATGAACGGCATGAACAAGGTAGGCGAATTGTTTGGCGAAGGCAAAATGTTTCTGCCCCAGGTAGTTAAGACAGCCCGAACGATGAAGAAGGCTGTGGAGATTTTGCAGCCGTATATTGAGCGCGACAAGTCGGCAACCGGCGCCTCAAAAGCCGGTAAGATGGTGTTTGCCACCGTCAAGGGCGACATTCACGATATAGGTAAAAACATTGTTTCCATCGTCCTGAATTGCAATAACTACGAAGTCATCGACCTCGGCGTGATGGTTCCGGCCGAAAAGATTCTGGAGACAGTCTTACGTGAAAAGCCTGATTTCCTGTGTCTTTCAGGATTGATTACCCCTTCGTTGGAGGAAATGATTCATGTGACAAAAACAATGCAGCAGGCCGGCCAAACGATCCCGATCATGATTGGAGGTGCCACTACTTCAAAAATACATACGGCGCTAAAAATCGCGCCGCATTATGACTATCCCGTCATCCATGCAGTCGACGCTTCTCAAAATCCGCTGATTGCCGCACGCTTATTAAATCCCTTGACATCAGCTCAATATATAGAGGATATCAAGAAAGAATACGAACGGCTGCGAGCGACTGCCGGCAAAAAAAAGGAAACGCTTGTTTCTCTTTCCGAAGCCCGAAGCAAACGGTTTGTCACGGATTGGGCTTCCTATATCCCTGATATTCCGAAACAAAAGGGCGTTCACGACATTATTATCCCGGCAGCAGAGCTGATTCCATATATTAATTGGACTTATTTTTTAACGGCTTGGGGAATGTTTAGGAAGCCTGTTGCGACAAGCGCTGAAGAAAAGCAGACGCCGTCGTCCAACCATCCTGTTCGGGACGAACTTATGGAAGATGCCCATGAAATACTGGATGTTTTGTCAAATACGCCAACGTATTGTATCAAAGCTCGATACGGTTTTTTTGAAGCGGTAAGCGATGGAGATGATATCCTGTTGGCCAATGACAGGATTCCGCTTTTACGCCAGCAGCAGGTCAATGAAAGCGATGTATACAGTTCGTTATCAGACTATATCATGCCCATATCCGAAGGACGGACTGATTATATCGGCGCCTTTGTTGTCACGGCCGGAAGGGGATGCGAATCTTTGGACAAGCAATACGAAGAAGAAAACGACACTTACCGTCAATTGCTGCTCCAGACATTGCTCGACCGGCTTACGGAGGCTTCGTCCGAATACCTTCATCTATTGGTACGCAAGGAGTTCTGGGGCTATGCAGCAGATGAATCATGCAGCATTTCCGAACTGTTGAAATCGAGATACCGAGGGATTCGCCCGGCCATAGGCTATCCTTCGCTGCCTGATCAGGAAATGATTTTCACATTGGATAAGTTATTGCAATTCAATAAGGCAGAGGTGGAGTTGACTGAAAATGGGGCTATGTTTCCATCTGCATCGGCGGCCGGCATCTATTTCGCCCATCCCGATTCGCGCTATTTCATGATTGGACGCATTTCCGACGAACAACTACGCGATTATGCCGTGCGACGGAACGCTCCCGTCGAAGAAATCCGGAAATTTTTGAGTAAAAACGCCCCGGAAGAGTAGGGTTGTTTTTACTTGAATATCATGCGTATCACGTCATTACCATTGGCATAGAGGAGCAAGCCTATCAGCAGAATCATGCCTGCGGTCTGCGCGTATTCCATAAATTTATCGCTTGGCTTGCGGCGCGTGACGACCTCGTAAATCAAAAACAGCACATGGCCTCCATC
>JAITMM010000068.1 GCA_031277335.1 Tannerella sp.
ATTGGATGATACGTTCCATATATTAAATGATTGAATATTTGAACATTGAACCTTGAACATTGAACTTTGAACTTTGAACCTTGAACCTTGAACTTTACATGTATTGTAAATTCACCACCTTCAAATACTTCTCCGACAGCACCTTAGTCAGTCGCTGAATCAAGTTCTTGCGAATTTCGATTTCGACGGGCAGGGACGGGTCGTGATGCATCTCGTTGATTTTTGTGCCGACCAGAAAATAGACCACATCCGTGTCCAGCAGCATCTGGCAGATCTGGTCGGCCGGGCCTTTGCCGAACTGCATCTTTGCATTTTGATTGTGATTGATTAATAAATTAGTTACCTTGCTGAGTGTCAGCACTCCTTCCGTCACAAGGTCTACGCCGCTCATTTTCGAACTTGGGGGCAAAGCATGGTCCAACCGCTTCTCATCCTTGACTTCGCGTTTCAGTTCCCGCGAGATGATATCTGCCGTCGTAGCTCCGCTGATAATTTTTTTTCCGTCAAAGTTTTTCAATAAATGAGCAAACTCGCTGTCTCTGTCGGGATTAAACGGAGGTCCTGTACAAAGCATCATTTTACGCTGTTTTCTGAAATAGACCACTCCGCAGGTGAGGTCGTCCTTGGGCTTGAACAGGTCGTTGGATGCGGCACGTCTGACAACTCTTTCGGCCAGATCGGCAGCAGCAACGGTGGGCGATGTCTCGACTACGCTTCTGACAAACCGGATAAATTCATTCCTCCCCCACCCCATGGCCAGGCCCCTGCCCAGTCCTGACTGCACGATTCCATCGGAACAAAACACAATGCGATCCTCTAATTGAGGTACGTACGTACACTTTTTAAGATTCATCACGCGCTTGTCTTTCGTGGCGCCCTTGTATTTGACCTGCGTCCACTGGGGCTCGTAAATTCTATAGTTTCTTAATATAACTGTCTGTGGATTATCGTATTCCAGGATGGATACGGCATCATTTTCCATTGAAATATCGATGATGGTATACGTGGAATAACTCAGTTTACGTTCGCTGCAGACGGGCAATGCTTTCATGATGATGCTTGCAAGCGCATTGGCGTCCTGATGCTCCATCGAACAGTTGAGCGAGATGGTAGCCGTCAGCGTTGCAAGCACATTCGCCCGCACTCCGTGTCCCATGCCGTCGGAAAGTACGCACAGCACACGATTCTCTTCAGGGATTCGCTTCGACAAAAACACGTCGCCGCAAATCTTTTCACCTTCATGACTGATCTGATAATAGCCAACTTCCGCATGGTAGTCTTTCTCCACCATTACAGAAGTTTGCTCTCGCTCCTGCAATTGATGTTCGACCATATCAAACGAGTTTATCGAATTATTGTCGCAAAGGTAGTGAAAATTGGGAAAAGTACAAAATTTTATAGCCGACTGACAGGTTTTTTTTGCTTTGTTTCGTTCTTTTCATAAAAAGTCAGTAAATTTGCAGAAAATTGAACATTGTTTTTTATGATTTGTAAATAAATAAAATAATATAAAAATCGTAATATTGACTGTATATGAATAATATGAATACCGTCTCAACGGACATTCTGATCATCGGCGGCGGGCCGTCGGGATTGGCTACTGCAATTAGACTTGCTGACTTATTGAAACAAAAAGGATTGGAAAAGCGAATCCTGCTGATTGAAAAAGGAAACTCCATCGGCAGCCATATTTTATCGGGAGCGCTCATCTGCCCCGACGTATTCAAGGAATTGCTGCCTGACGCGGATTTCAACGAAATTCCGTTCAATGCCAAAGTAAGCAAAGACACGGTGTTGATGCTCAGCAAAAAAGGTAAGTTCAAGATGCCGCTGCACCCGCCATATATGGGAAACAAGGGCAATTATACGGCTTCGCTGGCCGAGATTTGCCGTTACCTGGCCGGTAAAGCCGTCGAAAAGGGTGTCGAAATATATACGGGATTTGCGATGAGCGAACTCTTGCACGACCTCAACGGCAATGTCATCGGTGCGAAAACGATCGATACGGGCGTAGACCATCACGGCGAACCGATGGAAAACTTCCAGCCCGGAAGTATCGTCGAAGCCAAGCTTGTCATCCTTGCCGAAGGGTCTCGTGGCAGCCTGACAAAAAAGGTGATCAACGACAATCATCTGCAGGACGGAGAGAATCCGCAGATTTATTCGCTCGGATGCAAGGAGTTGTGGAGCGTGCGCGAAGGAGCCATCAAGCCCGGCGAGGTCTATCACACGATGGGCTATCCGGCGACGATGAGCAATGTCTTCGGCGGCGGATTCATCTACGGGTTGAATGACAATAAAGTATCCATCGGATTGGTGCTCGGCCTTGACTATGCCGACCCGACGTTCGACACACATAAAGCTTTTCAAATATGGAAGACGCATCCCGTCGTTTCCAATATCCTGAAAGACGGCAAAATGCTTGAATACGGCGCCAAATCACTGCCCGAAGGCGGACTTTATTCCATACCCAAACCCTATACGGACAATGTTTTAATCGTGGGTGACAGTGCAGGATTCGTGCTTATGCCGGCGCTGAAAGGCATTCATCTTGCCGTCCGCTCCGGGATGCTGGCTGCCGAAACAGCATTGACGGCGCTGGAGAAAAACGATTTTTCGGAAGCGACGCTGCAATTATACAGCAAGCTGATCAAGAAAAGCCCGATTTACAAAGAGCTGCGGCGCGTACGCAACTTCCGTCAAGCATTCACGCACGGCATGTTGGTCGGCATCTTCAACTTTGGATTTCAAATCCTTACGTTCGGAGCCGGCATCGCAGGAAAGCTGAAAACGCATCTCGACAGCGAAAGAACCAAGTCGCTGCGAGACTTCAGGAAAAAGACGTTCAAGGAAAGAACGGCCTCATTTGAATTTGATAAAGTCCTGACATTCGACAAAGTCACCGACGTGTATTTCTCCGGAACACTCCACGACGAGAACCAAGTCCCTCACCTGCAAGTCAATAACCAGACGACATACAGTAAAGTAAATATAAAGGACTACGACGCCCCCTGCCAGTATTATTGCCCTGCCGAAGTCTACGAACTGCATATCGACAAGCAGAATAACAAGGAGTTACGCATCCACTTCGAGAACTGCCTTCACTGCAAAACGTGCGACATCAAGGAACCCGTCGACGGCATCACCTGGAACGTACCGAATGGGGGGAATGGGCCGGAGTATAAGAATATGTAACGGCAAGGAAAAAATTAATAAAATCATCATACAATGTCTCTTACAATAATAACATTGATTAAACAGGTGCCGCTGCCCAGCGAAATGCGCATGGGAGAGGACGGGTTGATGGACAGGACAAAGGCAAAGTCCATCATTAACATTGACTGTCAGTTTGGACTTGAAGCAGGTCTGCAACTCAAAAAGAAATACCCCGATGCCCGCATGATTGTGTGCTCCATGGGGCCGCAATCTTTTGAAACAGCCTTGCGCACAGCTATTTCCATGGGATATGACGAGGCTTACCTGCTCTCCGACCGCAAACTCGGCGGAAGCGATACCTTTGCCACAGGACTGGCGCTGTCTACCATGCTCAAGCACTTGGGCTATACGAAAGACAGCAAGGAGCCGTTTGTCATCATGGCAGGCAGGCAGACAAGCGACGGCGACACGGCGCACGTACCCTCGCAGGTAGCTGAAAATCTGGGTATTCCGCAGGCAACCTTCGTCGAGCGGATCCATCCCGACGACAATGGCAACATCATCGCCCGCCGCATGCTCGAAGGCGGCTATCAGATGATGCAGCTGCCCATGCCGTGCCTTATCTCGTTTACTCCGACAGGCATCGGCCCGCGCAAACCTTCGCTGGTCGGCGCCATCAAAGCCCGCAGCGCCCAAATCCATGTGCTGAGCGTCGAAGATATCAATTTGGCTACCGATAAAATCGGACTGGCAGGCTCGCCTACCATCGTGGCCAATATTCAGGATATCGTGAGCGACCGGCCACCCATCATGTTGGCTGAGGGACAAGGGGAAAAACAACTGGTAGACGACATGATCGCCAAATTCAAAACAGGCGGAAACACCTTGCAAAAGGCCGAGTCAAAAGAAAAGACGGCCAAGGAAGCGCCTGACTTTCCGGAGCTTGACATACGTAATGACGCCAGAGGCATCCTGACCTGGGCCGAAATAACCGGTGGCAAAATTGCCCGTCCGTCCATCGAATTGCTGACGCCAGCCCGCAACTTGGCCGATGAACTGGGCGAGAACACGAAGATAACGACCGTTCTGATAGGTAAAAACGTTGAACCTCTGGCACAAACACTCTTTGAGCATGGCTCTGACGAAGTCATCCTCGTCGAAGACGACCGGCTCGAAGAATACCTCGTCTTGCCTTTTGCCGATATTTTTGCGCAAATCAACAAGGAACGCAAGCCTGAAATCATTCTCTTTGCCGCAACAACTTCGGGACGTGAATTGGCGCCCCGCGTGGCGGTCAAAACGGGTAGCGGTGTGACGGCGGACTGCACCGGCCTGAGCATCGGCAACTACATCGACCGCAAGAAAAAAGCCATTATCTATCCCATCCTGCACTCCCGCCGTCCCACGTATGGAGAAAGCAAACTGGCTACTATTCTTGGATTTGAGTTTCCACAGATATCTACGGCTCGCCCGGGAACATTCAAGATTATGGATGAGCAAAAAGGACGCACAGGCATACTTTCACGCTTCAAGCCGCAACTCAAAGAGGATGATTTTATCGTACGCGTACTCCAAACCGTTCGTGGTGAGGGCGGTATGCAGAAATTGTTCGAGGCCGACATTATCGTCTCCGGCGGACGCGGCACGATCGTCGACGAATTGGCCCTGGTGAAAGAACTTGCCGAAGCGCTCAAAGCGCAGGGAGTCAATGCCGAATGGGCTTGCAGCCGCACCGTGGTTGACAACGGGTATGCTGAATATGCCCGTCAGATAGGGCAGACCGGAAAGACCGTCCGGCCAAAAGTCTATGTCGCCATCGGCGTCTCGGGCGCCATCCAGCATATCGCAGGTATCAAGGAATCAGGCAAGATCGTGGCCATCGACCATAACGCGAAAGCGTCCATCTTCCGCCATGCCGACTTCGGCATCGTGGGTGAATATCAGGATATTGTGCCGGAACTGATTGAGCATGTGAAAAAAGGCTTTACTTTCGGACTTGATCCGGTAAAGCAAGCTTGAAATGTTGAGAATCGCCCCACTCGCCGTAGCCGATGTCGATTCCGGCATGGCGCAGGTTTTGTTCCAACTTTGATTTACTTACGGCGGCATCGTCATTGACGCCCGGTTTATGTTCATATATCAGATAATCAGGTCGATGCTCCGGCAGCGTCATATTCGGCATGATGATATTTGCGCCCGCCATGACGGCCATTTCGCGCCCTTCGGGATGCAAGACCTGCAAGGCGGTGGTGGCTGCAATATTGATTGTGGGCATCAGCAGACGCAAGGTCGCCACCATTTTTAACGCCATCTCCAACCGCTTTTCGGGCGGCGTCAACAGGTGACGATATTCGTAGAGAGGCGTCTGACTATGTTCGAGATAAGGCCCCATCCCAACCATATCCACATCCATGGATTGAAAGAAAAGCAGATCATCGGCCAAATCCTCCGCCGTCTGAAACGGCAGCCCGATCATCACGCCCGTACCGACCTGATAACCGGCGGCGCGCAACAGTTTGAGCGATGCCAAACGTGTTTCAAAAGAATGTTTGGCATCGTCGGGATGCAGCTTGTAATAAAGCGCCCGATTGGATGTTTCGATGCGCAGCAGATAGCGGTGGGCGCCGGCGTCAAACCATTCGCCGTAAGTATCAGCCGTTTGCTCCCCGCACGACAGGGTGATTCCCACTTCATTGCCTGTCAATGACTTTATCTCGCGGAGCAGATGCGTAATCCGCCGTGTAAAACGCGCCGACTGCTGCTCGCCCGATTGCAACACCACTGATCCATAACGATTTTTCCAGGCAAAGCCCACTGCCGCCAATACCTCGGCATCACTTAACTCATAGCGTGTTACGTTCTTATTCTCATGCCTGAGTCCGCAGTAATAACAATCTTTTCCGCAGATATTTGAAAACTCAATCAACCCGCGCAAAAACACCTTATTGCCGATAGCAGCAGCCTTCACCGCATTTGCCTCCGCATAAAGCGCTGTCAATGAGGCAGCATCCGATAATGACAGTCTTTCTATGATTTGTTCTCGTGTCATGCTGCAAAATTAGGTATTAAAAACGGAAAAAGACATCCAAACGGAATAAGAAATGAAAGGTTCATGTGTAAATTTCCAAGCTGAACCACCGGAAATATTTTAATATATATAAACTTCTGTTTATCATATAATCAACTCTTTATATCTCCATTAAATAGCTCCACACTGCGTTTCCAACTGCCTTTGATATAGGCGATGGCCATGCCGTAGTTGGTGACATGGATGTTAGCCCGGATACCGGGCTGGAGGCGGTTGAGCAATTGCTTGCGGGTGATCATGCAACCGCCGCACTGGATGACCAGGGCATATTCGTGGATGGGACGCGGCGGCTCGGCCAATCCCGGCACCACATCAAATTCGAGTCGGCGACCGGTATACTCCTGCAGCCAGCGCGGGATTTTCACCCGGCCGATATCATCGCAAGTGCTGTGATGCGTACAGCTTTCCAGCAATAAAATCCTGTCGCCGTCCTGCAGTTTATCAATATGCGGAGTGCCGTTGAGGTAAGCCTTGAAGTCACCTTTCTGTCTGGCTAACAGGATGCTGAAGCTCGTCAAGGGGATATCGGGAGCTATCATTTTGTCAATCTTGCCAAAGAGCTGGCTGTCGGTGATTACCAGGGCAGGTTTTAACGGCGAGCCTGTGGATAAAGCTGTACGGCGCATAAAATCAGCAACTTCCGTTTCCTTGAGCACGATGGCTATGCAGTGATGGTCTATTGCTTCGCGGATGGCCTGCACCTGCGGCAAAATCAGGCGGCCTTCGGGCGCTTCGGAATCGATGGGCGTCACCAGCAAGACAATGTCGCCCGCTTTGATTTTGTCGCCGAAAAGTGATGGCTTCCTATTGAATCCTTCAGGTATATTTTGCCGGAGCAATTGTATTACTCGATCGAGATTTTGTCCCGTTTTAGCAGAAAAATCCACAAAATCAACTTTGTAGCGGCTTTTCAATTCGTTGATAAATGTTTCGTTTGCAGGTTGTTCATCCGATTTATTATGTAAAATGATAATGGGTATCTTGAACTGCTGCAATTTTTTTATCAATTGATCTTCTTCCTTGTCAAAAAGATTATGACTGCAAACAATAATAGCAATATCCACCTGTTTCATAGCTTGTTGCGTCTTCCTGACCCGTTGCACACCCAGTTCGCCGACGTCATCAATACCTGCCGTATCAATAAGCACCACCGGCCCCAAGCCGGGAATCTCTACCGACTTGCGAACCGGGTCAGTCGTCGTCCCCGGCGTATCTGAGACGATTGCTAACTGCTGTCCTGTCAGGCAGTTGAGCACAGAACTCTTACCAGCATTTCGCCGTCCGAACAGGCCGATATGTAAACGGTTGGTATTATTTGTCATTATAAGTCAACTCCTTTGATGTTGTCAACAATACGGTAAATATTCATGATTCAATGCTGTCAACGGGTTTATTTCGTAAAAATGCGTGTTTATCTGTCGCTCAAGTTGCCTTGTACTCCAGTTTGATTTTACACATTCGTCCATGTAAAAGTTTCTTGCCCTATCATTTTCTATTCTCATTATCAGGCGATAATGAGACCAACTCAATTCGTGACGCAGTGTGTCACGAATTGGAAAATTCAGGTAGAATTGCCTCATATAGGTAACGATTTGAACAGCATCAGCCATATCTACCGGATTTTTCGTCTTATAAATACAAATCCCTTTCGCCATGCCGGATACGTCCGAGCGTGGTGCGGATTTGAGTAACAGACTGTTCTTCAAGTTGTTGAAGCTGACGTTCAATTAGCTGATATCCTTTATGCCTTTGCTTTTCCGAGGCATAGTCTTCAAGGTATTCGGCTAAAGTGAAAATCGCATTGGGGGTGCAGAAGCGTTTAATGAATCCGGGCACCGAGAACTCCATAAAGTGCTCTCCTGTACGTCCTTTACGATAGCAAGCAGTACAAAATGAAGGCAAGTATTCGTCGTCAAGCAGCGAATCGATCACGTTTTCGAGGGAGCGGGAGTCGTTGATCTGAAACTGTTCGCGGTTCAGGTTTTGCTTCTCTCCGTTTTTTTCGGCATAGGCGCCTATCTCCAACTTCGTTCCGCCGTCGATTTGCGACACGCCGTAGCGCAATACTTCACGTCTGATCTCATATTTTTCCCGCGCCGTGCAAATCAGACCTGTATATGGCACTGCCAATCGAAGAATGGCCACCATGCGTGTAAAATCCGCGTCGCTCATCTCGTATTTCCCGTCGAAATCCAGATTGGATGCGGCCTGAATGCGCGGAAACGAAATGGTATGCGGCCCCACGTTATAGCAGGCTTCAAGATGATTCGTATGCCGCACCAGGGCCATCGTCTCAAAACGCCAGTCATACAGGCCGAAAAGTGCTCCAATCCCGACATCGTCCAAACCGGCTTCCTGCGCACGGTCAAGCGACGTCAGCCGGTTATTGTAATCGCGCTTGGGGCCTGAAAGATGGTATTTCTTATAGGCTTCGGGATGATATGTTTCCTGAAAAATCTGATAAGTGCCTATGCCGGCCTCTTTTACGAGGCGGAATCCTTCGATGTCGAGTGGCGCTGCATTGATGTTTACGCGGCGAATCTCTCCCTGATCTTTCTTTACGCTGTAAACGGTTCGCACGGCCTCGGCTATAAATTCGGGCGAATACTGCTTGTGTTCGCCGAAGACGAGAATTAATCTTTTCTGCCCTTCATCTTCCAGTGATTCAACTTCTTGAATCAATTGATCACGGTCGAGCGTGACGCGAACAGAATCGGTATTGTCAACGCGGAAACCGCAGTAGGCGCAGTTGTTCATGCAGTAGTTACCAACATACAGGGGGGCAAACAGCACGATACGGTTGCCATAGACAGCCTTCTTCAAGTCCTTGGCTGCCTGCTTGATAATGGCAATGCTTTCAGGATCGTCGGCCTTGATCAGGGTAGCCGTGTCCTGCAGGTTGAGCCGCTGTTTATTGAGCGATTTGGCAACGACTGCTTTTACTTCCTCCACGCCCGGTTTCGGACCGGCAAGAAATGACTCAATCTCCTCTACGTCAATAAAAGGCGTCATGGGGATATCGGGCAGTTTATATTGTTCGGGTGTAAATTTCATTTCGATAAACTTTAAAATTATAACCTGCAAATATACGATTTTTTTGTGTACAGATGGTTAAGATTATCGTGGAAAAATACAAATTACATCAGTATGTTCATTTTTTTTAACATTCCTATTCATCATCATCCCATTCTTCAAAGTTTGTAAACTGCTCTAAATCACGACGTTCCTTTTTCGTTGGGCGTCCCAACCCGTGTGCTCGATCTACAAAACCCGATATCTTCTTCATTTCCAGCAACTCATATTGCTCCGGCGGTGTGATATTTTCGAAATATTGAGGCACAAGTTTTGCCCCCACCCTATTTTCAGTAAGCGCTAATACCCTAAACGAAAACGTAATAGGAGGTTTGCGCACCTGCAATACATCTCCCACTTTTATCATCCGCGACGGCTTCACCTGAATACCTTCGATCGTGATCCTGTTTTTCTTGCAAGCATCCGTCGCCAGCGTCCGCGTCTTGAAAACCCGCGTCGCCCACAGCCATTTATCTATACGTACCTCAGACATAAGAATTTAGTAACTTAATAATTAAATAACTGAGTAACTTATTAATTAATAAATGATTTCTTAAATTCGTGAAATTCGTGTAAATTCGTGAAATTCGTGGACAAAATCTTTGAATTTCAATTAAATTGATTCATCGTAAAGTCAACCCCCGACAGACAAAAACTTTTGACTATCTCGGCAGCCTGACTGACAAGAGGAGGCATTTTTTCCAATTCCTCAGACGTGAAAGCACTTAATACATAATCTATTTGCCTTCCCGGCGCAAAGTCATTCCCAATGCCAAAACGCAGTCGGGCATAGTCTTGCGTACCCAATGTATCCTGGATATGATGCAACCCGTTGGGCCCGGCATGACTGCCTTTCGGCTTTAAACGGAG
>JAITMM010000140.1 GCA_031277335.1 Tannerella sp.
ACCTGACGTATTCGCTCAATCCCGTTCATGCTTACGATTTGGGCTTGGTCAAGCAAATTGAGGTGGACTCTGTGGTAAGCGAAAATGCAATGAACGAGGCTTTTGTAAAAGTGGAAAGCATCCGGCACAGCGGAAAAAATAAGATTATAGCCAGAATTCTGTTAGACGTAAATACCCCGCAAGGCGTTCAATGTAAAGAAGTTACTATAGATAAAAACAATTTCGATTTGTTAACTCTTTCAGGTGAGCGCGAAATTTATCGCAATTTACTTGTTGAAGAAATTGATTTTCAATATCAAAATATTTCGTTATCTAATGGACAAACGCTTTCCGTCGGCGAAATGCAAGGCGGATTAAGAGATGAAGTACAACGCTGCATGATTAGACGGGCTGTGGAAGAACATCTGAAAAAAGAATGTCAATACGTCCAAAAAGGGATTAAAGTCCTTTCGCTTTTCTTTATTGATAAAGTCAACAATTACCGCGAATACGATGCTTCCGGAAATATTGTAGAAGGAAAATTTGCGCAATGGTTTGAAGAAATTTACGCCGAAGAAATCCGTAAATCAAAATATGCCGTGCTTGAAAAGTTTGAAGCGGAAGCAGTTCACAACGGCTATTTTTCGCAGGACAATAAAGGAAAAATGAAAGACACAGGCGGCGAAACGCAAGCCGACAACGACACCTACAAGTTGATTATGCAGGATAAAGAACGCTTGCTGGATGCGGCTGTACCGCTGCGTTTTATTTTCAGCCACTCGGCTTTGCGCGAAGGGTGGGATAATCCCAACGTGTTTCAGATTTGCACGCTCAACGAAACCAAATCAGATTTGAAGAAACGGCAAGAAATAGGTCGCGGTTTACGGCTCTGCGTGGATAAAACAGGGCAACGGATTTACGATGCAAACATCAATCGTCTCACCGTTATTGCCAATGAAAGTTACGAAGATTTTGCCGGCGCCCTGCAAAAAGAAATTGAAACGGATTGCGGCGTAAACTTCGGCGGACGCATCAAAAACAAACAGGAACGACAAAAAGTAAACTACCGCAAAGGCTTCGAACTTGACCCGAAATTTTTAGAAATTTGGGATAAAATCAAATACAAAACCAAATACAACTTGGCGTACAAAACCGACGAACTGATTATTTTAGCAGGAAAATCCGTCAAAGAGATGCCCGCCGTTTATCGTCCAAGCGTGCGTAGTACCCGTATAGCCCTGAAGATTAGCGACAAAGGCGTTTCAGGCAATTTGGTAAGCGACAACGTAGCGACTTATGGCAAAAATCAGCAAACTTTTTCTAATTTGCCCGACGTGGTTTCCTACATTCAAAACAAAACCGAATTGACGCGCAAAACCATTTTCGACATCATTTGCCAATCGGGACGGATAAAAGACATTCTTGTTAATCCGCAACTGTTTATGGACTATGCCGTAAATGCCATCAAAAAAACGCTTTACGAATTGATGATTGAAGGGATTCAATACGAAAAAATCAGCGAAAAAATTTATGAAATGACCCTGTTTGACGACGCCGATTTAGAAATTTATTTGGACAATTTTACGCACAAAGTGCAGAATGTGGATAAAACCATTTACGAAAATTACATTCCTTTGGACAGTTCGGTAGAAAGCCAATTTGCCAAAGATTGTGAAAGCAGCGAAAATGTTGAGTTTTATTTCAAATTGCCTCCTTGGTTTAAAATACCCACCCCCATCGGAAATTACAATCCCGATTGGGCGGTTGTTTTCAATGGCGAAAAGAAAATCTATTTTATTGCCGAAACAAAAAGCGCAGGTCAGGAATTGCGCGGAAGCGAGGCGTTGAAAATCAAATGCGGAAAAGCGCATTTTGAAAAGTTTGAGGGAGTTGTTTATGAACATGTTTCAAATGTTAGAGAGTTACTATATTATTGAAAAACATACAGTATTGTCATGTCAACCTGTTTTTTATAACATCGTTATTTATAGAAATTTCGCAATTCGGGGAAAATTGAAGTTTCATAGCCACTTCTCTCTCTTGCATTCCGCAGTTTAGGAAATCAATTGACGATTACGGCAAATTATTGACATGACGATAAGATACATTGACAGTTTTATAAATTTATTTAAAAAATTACGACATATTTTGTCGTTTTCTCAACTTGCAGTACCTTTGTACGCTAAAACAGTGTCATTAAACAAACGCATACAAAATGATTTATTTTTTCAGAAACAAATCCGAGCAAATAATTGCCGTACAGGCAGTTGAGGGATTATCAGTCGGCGACATCGCTAAACTTGAATGGCTTTTAGGCGAAGCCAAAGCAGTAAAATCACCTGTCATCACGGGCCGTTTCGTAGGGCCGCGACGCGCAATGATCACCCCGTGGAGCGACAACGCTGTCGATATCACCGTCAACATGAATATCAAGGGGATAGCACGTATCGAACATTTTACGCAAATTGACGTCGGCGAGATAAGTCCGCTTGCATTTGACCCGATGTTGCAGGAAATATATGAAAATCTTACGTCCGATATATTTGTCAATAACCGTCGGCCGGAACCCATCCGGTCTGTCGACGATATAGCCGCTTACAACCGGCAGGAAGGACTGGCGCTGAGCGACGATGAAATAGAATACCTCGAAGCCTTACAGCAGAAAATAGGCAGACCATTGACTGACAGCGAGATATTCGGATTCTCGCAGGTCAACTCCGAGCATTGCCGTCACAAGATTTTTAACGGACAATTTATCATCGACGGCCAGACCAAGCCTTTGACACTGTTTCAGTTGATCAAACGCACGTCGGCCGAACATCCCAACCATATCGTATCGGCCTACAAAGACAATTGTGCTTTCATAGACGGCCCCGTTGTGGAGCGTTTTGTCCCCGAACACGGCGACCGGCCTGCTTATTTCATTACCCGAAACGAAGAAACAGTCATCTCGCTCAAAGCCGAGACGCATAACTTCCCCACCACCGTTGAACCGTTCAACGGAGGCGCAACGGGCGGCGGCGGCGAAATCCGCGACCGTGTAGCCGGAGGCAAAGGCGCCAACGCATCGGCCGGAACGACCGTATACATGACCTCCTATCCCCGCTTCGAAGGAGCAGAGCGGCCATGGGAACAACGTATCCCTCCGCGTAAATGGCTCTATCAGTCGCCATTAGACATTCTTATGAAAGCATCCAACGGAGCCAGCGACTACGGCAATAAACACGGACAACCGCTGATCTGCGGAAGCCTTATCACCTTCGAACACGTTGAAAAGTCTGTCAAGTACGGATTTGACAAGGTGATTATGATGGCCGGCGGCGTGGGCAACGGACGTAAAAGCGACAGTGCCAAAGAGATACCCGAACCGGGCGAAAAGATTATCATGCTCGGCGGCAGGAACTACCGTATCGGCATGGGCGGAGGAGCAGGCTCTTCGGTAGCCACCGGCGAATACGATAACTCGCTTGAACTGAATGCCGTACAACGCTCCAACCCTGCATTGCAAAAGCGCGTCATGAATGCCATCCGCGCAATGGTGGAGCGCGACGAAAACCCCATCGTCTCCATCCACGACCATGGCGCCGGAGGACACCTCAACTGCCTGTCGGAGTTGGTGGAAGCCACCGGTGGCAAAATCGATATGAGTAAACTTCCCGTTGGCGACCCCTCGCTTTCGGCCAAGGAAATCGTGGGCAACGAATCGCAGGAGCGGATGGGCTTGCTTATCAAGGCAAAAGACATCGACAAGCTGCAACGAGCAGCCGACCGCGAACGTGCACCCATGTACGTGATCGGAGAAACGACCGCCGACAAGCGCCTGATCTTTGAAAACCCGAAAACAGGCGAAAAGCCTATAGACCTGATGCTTGCGGATATGTTTGGCAGCACCCCCAAAACGGTGATGACCGATAGGACCATTGCTTCCGACTTCGAGCCGCTCACGTATGAAAAGGAGAAACTGTATGAATATTTGGAAGAACTGCTGCAACTCGAAGCCGTGGCCTGCAAGGATTGGCTGACAAACAAGGTAGACCGCTCGGTGACCGGACTGGTAGCCACGCAACAAACGGCCGGCGAGATACAGCTGCCCCTGAACAATCTCGGCGTCATAGCGTCTGATTATCACGGTAAAAACGGTACGGCTACCTCCATCGGCCATGCCCCCGGCGTTGCGTTGCTCGATGCTGCCGCCGGTTCGCGGATGGCCATCGCCGAGGCACTGACCAATGTCGTCTGGGCTTCGCTCGATGGCGGCCTTAAAGCCGTGTCGTTGAGCGCCAACTGGCAATGGCCCTGCAGAAATCCGGGCGAGGATGCGCGTCTATATAGCGCAGTCGAAGCGGCAAGCAGATTCGCTATCGAGCTGGGTATCAATATCCCGACGGGCAAAGACTCGTTGTCCATGACCCAGAAATATCCTGACGGCGACAAGGTGCTTTCGCCCGGTGCCGTCATTATCTCCACCGTCGCACAGACGGGCGACGTCCGCAAGACGGTGAAGCCCGTGCTGGTGAACGATGCAGCATCGCAACTAATTTATGTAGACCTGTCAAGCGTGCCCTTTGGGCTGGGAGGAAGCAGTTTTGCCCAGGTGTTGGGCAAGATGGGCGATGCCGTGCCCGACATCAGCGATACGGCCTATTTCGTCAAGGCATTTGAAGCAGTCCAGCAATTGATTGGCAAAGAGCTGATTGCAGCAGGCCATGATGTGTCATCGGGCGGATTGATCACCACGTTGCTCGAGATGTGTTTTGCCAATCGCGAAGGCGGCATGGAGGTGAATCTGACTGAAATAGCTGAAAAATACAATCACCGCCCTGACATCATCCGATTGCTGTTTGCCGAAAAACCTGCGCTGATTTTACAGGTTCCCGATAAAAATTACACGATTGTCCGCGATACTTTTGAACAGGCAGGCGTCAATGCCTACACCATCGGGCGGCCGACTTCGAATCGCACCGTGCACGTAAATTGCGGAGCCGAAAAATATGACTTCGACATCGACAGGCTGCGCGACCTCTGGTTCAACACCTCGTATCTCTTTGACCGTCATCAAAGTGGCGGACAGAAAGCAGCCGAACGGTTCAATAACTACAAATTGCAACCGCTTGTTTATAAATTCCCCGCACATTTCGCGGGAATACCGGGGCAATACAACATTGATTTTCACCGCACTGCGCCTTCGGGCATCCGCGCTGCCATCATCCGCGAACAGGGCGCCTTGTGCGACCGCGAGACGGCATGGATGATGTACCTGGCCGGCATGGACGTGAAAGATGTGCATACCACCGACCTGATTGAAGGGCGCGAGACGCTCGACGACGTGAATATGATTGTCTTTGCCGGCAGTTTCACAAGCGTCGATTTGATCGGTTCCGCCAAAGGCTGGGCAGGCACCATTCTGCAAAACGAAAAGGCAATAACAGCGCTCAAACGCTTCTATGCCCGCCCCGATACGCTTAGCCTCGGCATTGGCAACGGCTGTCTGCTGATGCTTGAATTGGGACTAATCACCTCGAATGAAGCGAACGAAGTGAACAAATCGGACAAAACGGCCGAAACGCAAAAGCCGCGAATCGAACATAACGATTCCCGTAAGATGGAATGTGCCTTCGTCAATGTCACCATCCCGGTCAACAATTCGGTGTTGCTGTCATCGCTGCACGACGCGCGGCTCGGCATCTGGTCTTCGCACGCCGAAGGGAAATTCGTCCTGCCGACGCCTCCGGTGAATTATCGCGTCGCCATGCAATACAGCTACGAAGCATATCCCGGCAATCCCAACGGCTCGCCGCAAGGCATCGCCGCCATCAGCAGCGTCTGCGGACGTCATTTAGCCATGATGCCCCATCCCGAACGCGGCATAAACCCTTGGAACTGGCCATATTATCCCGCCGAACACCGTGAAGATCAGATCACTCCATGGGTAGAACCGTTTGTAAATGCTGCGAAATGGATAGAGGAAAACAAGAAAAATTGACGTTGAAAATATTGAAGGGATAAATTATTTCGCGGCAAAAATAGAATCAATAAAAAGTCCTGAAACATGTTGCTAAAATATTTCTGATTCAGGATACCGGGGTTTTATTACAAAAACAACTTGCCTGTGCCGTTGTTTTATTACAAAAACAACGTCTCCATACCGTTGTTTTATTACAAATAGATAACGTATTAACGCGTCAAAGCCAACGCAGCCGCCCCCATTAATGCGGCATCGTAATCAAGTGAGGTTTTGACGATTTCGATGTCGGCGCATTGCCTGACGGTTGCCCTGACAAACTCTGTGCGCAAGGCGGGCATCAACAACGCCAGCGAATCCGATACGCCGCCGCCGATGTATATTTTTTCGGGATTGAACAGATTGGCGGCGTAGGACAAGGCGCGCCCGATGTATTTCCCTGCGGTGTGAAAAATTGCAATAGCCTCATCATTACCCTGTTGAGCCAGGATGGAACATGTTTTGGCATCGGCAGGAAGGTTTTGGGAGACAAGCAACTGCGATAGCGATTTGTTTTCGCCCGCCTTTTCGGAAAACATGCGCGTGATGGCCGTCCCCGACGCGTGCGCTTCGGCGCAACCCCATTGCCCGCAACTGCATCGCGCCGGATTTTCATATTCCACCTTTACGTGGCCTATTTCGCCAGCACATGAATTTGCCCCGTAGACCAATTGTCGCCCGATGATGACTGCGCCTCCGATGCCTGTGCTTACAGTAACCCAAAGGAATGAATTACAGGCATTTCCGAAAATCAATTCCCCCTTGGCGCAAGAGTTGACGTCGTTATCCGCAAAAATCCTGTCCGTACCGAATAAGCGGCTGAAACAATCCTTCACGTCCACGTCGTACCATCCGGCAAAAGGAGCCTGCAACAATATGCCGGCAGCAGCGTCCACCATCCCGGGCATATTCACGCCAATACCCTCCAGGTCTCCGGTCGAAAGGCCGATGTCAGAAAGACATTCGTTCAGATATGTATGACAATCAGCGAAATGGCTATGGTAATCGGCAGTGTAAGTAGGAAAAAGCCGCTTGGCAAGTATTCGCCCCTTTTTGGAGGAGGTCGGCAGGCTGTCGTACGTTTCGACAATGCCGACCATCGTTTTGGTGCCTCCTACATCTATCGCGCCTAAGAATTTCATGCCGACAATATCTTCCTGATCGAACATACCATGGCATGTTCGTACATTAAATGTATATCCTCAATCTGCTCCATCGAGTCGGAAGGCGCTATCAGGAGCAAGTCGCACAAGCCTTTCATCCGCCCGCCGTCGCGTCCCGTAAAGCCGATGGTAAAGACACCCGCCTCGCGCGCCGTCTGCAAAGCCGAAATGATATTGGGAGAATTTCCACTTCCGCTGAATACCAGCAAGATATCATCTTTTTCCGCCAATGTTTTAAGTTGTATTGAAAAGATATCCGCATAGCTGAAGTCATTTGCCAAACATGTAACAATCGAATTGGAATCCGCAAGACAAATCGCTTTAAAGCCATCATTACCATCGACTTGACATCCTTTCAGCAAATCATTGCAACAATGGGATGCCGTGGCTGCCGAACCGCCGTTGCCGGCCGTATAAATTGTTTTCCTTTCGGCTTTAGCACGAACAAGCCTTTCGACAATGGCCGCCAACGTATCGAAATCACTTTCGACCGCACGCCTGGCGACATCATCTATATAGTCTTTTAATAATTCACTAATATCCATACAATTAATCTCTTATATATTCTCACGCGTCTCACATTTCTTACATTCTTACATGTCTTTCGCGTCTCATAATTCTTTATGTATTACAATCTTACATGTATAACGATCTTACATGTCTTACGATATTCCCTCTTTCCGCCTCTTCCTATCTCTTACCGCCATCACCGCAAACACGATCACCAGAAACACAGGGATAACAATCAGATACTGAAGCGTTGCCGATCCTGCCGTCAGGTTATCGTTGTGCAATTGCATTTGCCGGTCGAAAAGACCTCCTATGATCGGTTGGATCAGCGCTCCACCCAGAGTCCCCATCCCGCCGATGATGGCTAACCCCAGCGCTCCGCTCATCGGCCGCTGCTCGGCTACAAGTCCCAACATGTTAGGCCAGAAATAAGCTACTCCAAGCGCGAAAATCGTGGCAGCCAAGAAGATAAGCCATCCGTCCGACACACTGATTAAATAGATGCCGACGCCGGCAAACAGCGTGGACAATAACAGGACGCCCGTCGGTGAAAACGTGCGAACCATCGGCGCAGCAAACAGGCGCGCAAAAGCCATCGCCAGCGAAATCCATACCAGGATAAGCGCCGAACCGAAAGCACTCTCGCCAAACAGGTCTGTCACAGCATTTTCGAAAAGTGACGGAATCCATTGATTGGCTCCAAATTCAAGCCCGGAAGTCAGAATCATCAGAAAAGCAAGGAAAAGGAACAGGGGCGAAATAATTGCATTCAGCATGTCCTTGTAACTTCCGCCAAGCAACGAACGCTCGGTTGCGGGGAATTTCTGCCTGAAAAACAACAGGCCATAGAGCAGCGTAGGTATCAGAAGGACAGCGATTTGAATCCGCCAGTTTACACCTAAATGGTTGCATACAAACACCATCAGACCTCCCATGGCAATACCGATGGCATTCCACATGTGAAACAGATTCAGCCGCGCCGTTTTTGCATTCGGAAAAAGCGAGGTGACCAGCGGATTGCATGCGGCATTGAGAGAACCGTTGGCAACGCCGATCAGCATGGTAGCCAAAAACAGTGGCCAAAAACCTGTCGCAAAAAACGTCAGTATGATTCCGGCCAATTGAGCTATAAAAAATACCACTACCACTTTAGCCGTTCCCCACGCCTCTACCAGCAGCCCGAAAAGCAACGCCGATACCGTAGCGCCCCAAAGGTAAGCACTTGCTATCCAGCCGACTTCAGCAGCCGTGAGTCCAAATTCATTCATCCACGGTATCAAATGTCCGCTTCGTGCTCCAAATGC
>JAITMM010000024.1 GCA_031277335.1 Tannerella sp.
ACCAGTACCAGTCGTAGATAAAGACATTGACGCCGTGGTCGGTAGCTGCGTCAATCCATTTCTCCACGACCTTCGGGTCGTTGTCCATCTCAAAGCCCCATAACGGTTCTTTCGGCTGATAATGACCACCATAGCGGGGATTTCCCTTTTGGATGACTTCCCATTCGCCGATACCCTCCGGCCACAACTTTTCATGAGCCATGGGGTCGTCATGACAGGATGGCCAAATATAGGCCGCAACGTAATAATTGTCCTTCTTCGGGGCTTGTTGCACCGGCGCACTGTTGCATCCGAACAAGATGCTTGAAATCAGGACAATACCTGACAAGGTGAGATGTTGTAGAATTGTTTGTTTCATATATTTTAATCTTTATTTCTTAGCCTGTTTAAGATACAGCGCCCGCGGGCTTTCGGGAAGCGAAGGCAGCAACTTCTCGATTTCATCCAGAAAATCAATCGCCCGCAGCAGGCGGAGAAATGAGAATAGCGTCAATCCCGTAGAGCTACCGTTCTCGAAACTACTGACGGTAAAAATACTCAGCCCTGATTTCTCCGCAACGGCTTTCTGGGTCATACCCATGCGTTTGCGATAATCCCTGTAGCGCTGTCCCAACTCTTTGATAAGTTCGGTATTCGCCTTTTCGTATATTTTGCCGTACATCGTCCTTTAGTTCAATTAATAGTGGCTGCAAATATAGGTATTTCTATAATAATTGCCAAATATTGGGTGAAAATATTGATATAGCTATATTTTTTCTATACTATTTTCCGGCCTCCCGTTTTGACGGATGATCATTTCCGTAAAATGCCGATCAAGCCTTGGGAGTTATGGTTTCCCCCTCCCTGCAAGTTTTTTTTACCTCTTTTATAATAGTTTAACCGACCTTTACATCACGCTCGTTACACGTGTCGTCCTCCTACGTCTCGTTGGCATCAAACAGGATGTTCATGAAATCCTTTTTTGTAAGTTTCAGATTTCTAAGTGCATTCATTATAATAAATTCAGGTACCGGACTCTCGTGTGTCTGAACAATAATTGGACGGGTTAAATCGTGGCGAGTCCATTTCTCGTGTCTTCCATCCGTGCCTCTCGAAATCTTTAGCAAGCGTATTGTTATCAATCATGTGCTCTATTGTCATTTCCAACACATCCCTGAAAGATTTTCTTGCATGGCTTTCCGTCGTCCCGTAAGAAGATAAATCCAATGACGGACAATATGTTATATACGAATTATCCTCCTTAAACGAATACACGCTTAACAGCATCTCAATATATTTGTTCCCGTTGTCTGTATTTTCGGAAATCCGAATGATGTCCATAAAATGTCCTTTCGTTTATGTTTATTTTTGAGGTGCAAATATACAGTTAAATACGTAAATCCTATTATTTAATCACCATCTTTAACATTTGACGAGCGTATTTTTTTGAGTGTTTCTACTTGCTCGTCAAAACGTCCAGATCGGCCACCCGTTTTGACGGATGATCATTCCTGTAAAATGCCGATCAAGCCTTGTGAGGTTGTGGTTTCGGCGCTGATATTGAAATTTTCTGTTCGACTGTTGTTGTAAAAGTGTAAATTGGCTTTCCCTGAATCGTCGGAAGTGACCATCGGATTCCAGTATAATGTGCGGCGATAGTCGGGTTCGGTCGGCAGCGCCGAATAGTCGGGACTGTAAAATTCTTCTATCAAACTATAGCCATCCAGTCTTGTTTGCCTGACTCCTTTCACCGGGTCAGCCATAATCTCTTCTTCAGGCAGCGTTTCGATAAACACGACGCAACTCAACAAATCATCCAAATTCATACAGGTTAAATCTTTACTATTTGCATAATTACATTTTGCCGTTGTTGTCTCATTAATATAGATTGATTTTATAGCATTAGGATTGATGACCGGCATTTCCGTCCAGGCAGGATTGTCCAGATTTACAGGCACATAATCAATCACAAAAAGAGGCCTCTTATTCTTATACAAAAAAATCTCTTTACCGCCGCTCCATCGGGACATAAAATCCTTATTCATATTCTGCATCAATTCGTATATATTATTTCCCGAGAATCCCGTCCTGTCATACATATTTTCCAGTGCAGAAGCCGCATCATAGTAAGTTATTGCTGTCGAACGGTTTCTGTAAATATCACGTTCCCTTGTCCTTTTAGCTGTAACCGTGACTTCAGCTAAATACTGCATTTTCTCATCAGTCCCTAATACTCCCAATGAATCCTGAGAGGCAATCGTTAAAGAATCGGCTTCCGCCTGAAAATCAACGTAGTCTACAGATTCTTTTTCGATTTCGGCCGGATTAACCTTCAAGTCTGCATACCGGTATCTTCCGGGTTCGGGACTGAAGAGACGGTCGATAACGATCGGGTAGTTCTTTTCCTTGCCTTTTTCGGATGCCGTCAGATACATGTTCCATCGGCCTTCAACTCCGGACGTAAAAGAGAATTGTCCATGTTCGTCAGTTATAAAATAGGCTGCGGCGCCGGAGCCTTGTTCCCCGTCTTTTCCCAATAGATATATTACAAGTGTGACATCAACGTCAGGTTTAGGTTTTAGCTTGCTGAATAGTCTGGAAGTCAAGACTGTGCCGATGGTCTCGATTCCCTGTTCGGGAAAATACTTCAACTCAAACTTATCAACACCGGCCATCTGCTTCCACGAATAGCGTCGCCATCCCTGTACCATCAATAATAAATCCAGATGTAGAGACGTGGCAGGGCGTGTCTCTTTCGTATTGTTTTTATCTTCAAAGTAATACGACGGATTTCGGACATATCCTTTAATTTCCGACATCAATAATAGATCGGTTAGCACCGTATGATTGTTCTCTATCCCGTTGGCTCCGTCTCGCACAGATACGGAAAAAGTTGTTTGCACCGGGTTTAACTGCCTATCTGTCACTGTCATCTCGACATCAACACGTTCGTATGGCATGTAGGTCTGTTTGCCGCTTTTTGCACTAATAATCAATCGATCATCCATATTATAGTTAAAAATCAATCTGTCGCAAAGAATATCTCCTTTACTGTTAAATAGCACGACTTGGGACACTCCCGTAGCCAACCGGGTTTTATCCATGGAAATACGTATCTCCGGATCATCCATCCATACAAAGGCAAAGTTTTGCAACCGGCCTCCATTAGTAATCGTAACGCCTAACATTTCGGCTGGCGTATCTGCATTTTTCCGTAGCACAATCCCGATACTGTCTGTGCGCGACATGTTATCCACTTCCATCGCCACACCTTGCGGCAAGCTCTCCGGCAAATCAAAATCGTATTTCTTGCCCGCGTATTCAATAATGACAATGCCATTCCGTCTATATCCAACAGGAGTATAAGTAAATACGCCCTTTCCTTCATG
>JAITMM010000155.1 GCA_031277335.1 Tannerella sp.
CTGCCATACACTTCGTCGGTCGATACCTGGTGAAAACGGACTCCTTCATTCCAAACAGGATAGCCGGCTGCGTCCTGACCGGTGACCCAATGTTTGCGTGCCGTATCGAGCAGATTTTGCGTTCCTAAGATATTCGTTATCAGGAATAACTGCGGATTTTCGATGCTGCGGTCTACATGGCTTTCGGCTGCAAAATTGACGACAAAACCAGGCGAATAATCGGTGAAAATCTTGTCAACCAAAGAACAGTCGCCGATATCTCCCTTGATAAAAATGCAGCGTTTGCTGTCGATCTCCTCCTTGAGAGTGCCGAGATTTCCTGCGTAAGTCAATAAGTCCAAGACGATTAATTGCGCGTCAGGATACGTAGAAGCCATGTATTTGACGAAGTTTGCGCCGATAAAACCGGCTCCGCCTGTGATGAGATAAGTTTTCATTTTTGGGTTGAATATGTGAAGTTCATTTCTGCGTGCCGGAGAAGCGGAAGTATTTTGTCCTTGTCGGACATGATGAAATGAGAGTTGGGAGTGCTGCTTGTTAAATTGCTATTTATCTGATTATTACTCGATATATCACCATTGGACGGATGAGATTCTGCCCCCGCATTCCAGTTAATCCCGAACGCCGGATCGTCGAAATAAATCCCTCTTTCGGCAGCAGGCGTGTAGAGATTGTCCACTTTATAGGTGAAAATCACCTTTTCGCTCAGCACCCGGAATCCATGTGCGAAACCATGCGGAACGAACAGGATGCGCCTGTTTTCGGCAGACAACTCGATGGCTACATGCTGTCCGAAGGTAGGTGAACCTTGCCGAATATCAACGGCTACATCGAGCACAGCACCCTCGATGACACGCACTAATTTGGCCTGGCAATACGGCTCCAACTGATAGTGCAACCCGCGCAGAACGTCTTTTGTCGAACAGGATTCATTCTCCTGCACAAAATCAATTTTCCCGATATGTCGCTCAAATTCAGCCTGTTTGAATACCTCCATAAAGTACCCTCTCGCATCCTTGAAAACGACAGGCTCAATGAGCCAAACGTCAGGAATGGCAGTTTTTGTATAGTTCATCGTCTAATTTTTTGACAAAGATATACAAAAGTAGGCTGATTTTGCAATATGACGCGCAAAAGTATGAAAAAACGCGCTACCTGATAAACAGTAATTCCCGATATTTGGGCAACGGCCACATTTCGTCGTCGACGATAAGTTCGAGGCTGTCGGCATGGAAGCGGATGACGTCGAAATACGGCAGGACCGCGTCGTGATAGGCCAATGCCTTCTCGTAGACGCTGTCGATCTGATTGGCGCGGCCCCGCGCTTCGACCATGGCGTCCACATTCGACTTAATCATGGACACATGACGTGAGATATCCTCTACCCACTTGATATTCAGCGCGCATAACTCATCGGCCTTTTCCGCAGGGAAGACGGCCTTGAATTTGGCGATATTATCCAGCAGGATAGACTGATAGCGGATGGCCACCGGCACGATATGATTGATGACCAGATCGCCGAGCACGCGCGCCTCGATCTGTATCTTTTTCGTATAAGTCATCCACTTGACTTCGTTGCGCGCCTGTAACTCTATCTCGCTCAATACGCCGGTGCGGGCGAAAAGGTCGATACTTTCCCGGCTCGTGTAGGATTTGAAGATATTGGGGATGCTTGTCTCGCAGTCCAATCCCCTCTCCTTCGCTTCCCGGCGCCATTCATCGCTGTATCCGTTGCCGTTGAAACGGATGGGTTTGGAGATGCGGATATATTCTTTAAGTACCTCAAAAACAGCTTTTTCAGATTGAAAACCCTGATTGATTTTTGCATCGACCGCCTGCTTAAATTCTATCAGCTGCCCGGCTACGGCCGTGGTGAGCGCCGTGATGGCCGACGAACAGTTGGCCGAAGCGCCTACTGCCCTGAACTCGAATCGATTGCCCGTGAAGGCAAACGGTGAAGTCCTGTTGCGGTCGGTATTGTCGACCAGCACTTCGGGAATGCTTGCAATGCCATGATTCTGTTTCTTTTGGCTGTCAAGGACGATATCCATATCGTTCTGACAGTTTTCCAGTTCGTCGAGGACGGCCGTCAGTTGCGACCCGACGAAAGCCGAGATAATGATGGGCGGCGCTTCGTTGGCCCCCAACCGATGCACATTCGCTGCCGAGCTGATGGAGGCTTTAAGCAGCGCATTGTGTTTATATACAGCCATCAAGACATTGACAAGGAACGTCATAAACTGCAAATTTTCTTTGGGCGTCTTGCCCGGCGTCAGGAGCCCCGTTCCCGTATTTGTGCCCAGCGACCAGTTGCAGTGCTTGCCCGAGCCGTTGATGCCGGCAAACGGTTTTTCGTGCAAAAGCACCCGAAAGCTATGGCGGCGCGCCACTTTTTTCATGATCGACATGATCAGCAGGTTCTGGTCAATTGACAGGTTGGCTTCGCCGTAGATGGGCGCCATCTCAAACTGGTTCGGCGCAGACTCGTTATGTCTTATTTTCAACGGAATACCGTATTTATATCCCTCAAACTCAAGGTCTTTCATAAAGGCGGTGACACGGCTGGGAATAGCGCCAAAGTAATGATCTTCCAACTGTTGCGTCTTGGCCGATTCATGTCCGATCAAGGTGCGTCCCGTGAGCACCAGGTCGGGACGCGTGGCATACAAGCCTTCGTCAATCAAAAAATATTCCTGCTCCCAGCCCAAGTAGGTATTCACTTTTTTCACGTTGCCGTCAAAATACCGGCATACCTGCGTGGCAGCCACGTCGATGGCATTCAGCGCTTTCAGCAGCGGTGCTTTCAGGTCGAGCGATTCGCCCGTATAGGAGATGAAAATGGTCGGGATGCAGAGCGTGTCGTCCATCACAAAAGCCGGCGAGGAAGGGTCCCAGGCCGTATATCCCCGCGCCTCGAACGCGCTGCGGATGCCTCCGCTCGGGAAGCTGGATGCGTCCGGCTCCTGCTGCGCCAGCAGTTGTCCGGAAAATTCCTCGATGATGTTTTCGCCCGGCCCGTCGACGTAGCTGATGAACGATTCGTGCTTTTGCGCCGTCCCGTCGGTCAACGGCTGAAACCAGTGCGTATAGTGGGTGGCTCCCAGCTCCATAGCCCATCGTTTCATACCGGCTGCCACGTCGTCGGCAATCTCGCGGTGCAACGTTTCGCCTTTCTCAATCGCGTTGCGGATCGATTTCATGACTTCGTCCGACAGGTAGTTGGCCATCGTGGAAGTCGTAAAAACGTTTTTCCCGAAAAAATCGGAAACGTTCCTTGAAGGAGGCTGAACATCGACCGCTTTCTTCTTGAACGCCGTTTCAACCGCATTAAATCGTAATATACTCATACATTTGTATTCTTGTGCCGCCGCAAAGGTACGATTTTTATGAGAATCGCATACGGCGTCGGCATGATTTTCGATATTTTATCGCCGCCTCAACGAAAAAAATGCAGTTTTTTTTTGCGGTGAACAAAAGAATGAGTACTTTTGTGGCCGATTTTTAAAGAAACGAATATAAAAATGATCAAATAATATAAAGTTTAATTTATGATTGTAGTCCCATTAAAAGAAGGCGAAAGCATTGAAAGAGCGTTAAAAAAATTTAAAAGAAAGTTTGAGAAAACCGGAGTTGTCAAAGAATTGAGGAACCGTCAGGCCTTCACCAAACCCTCGATTGAGAAGAGGAAACAACGTATTCATGCGAAATATGTTCAGCATTTGCAGCAGGCTGAAGAATAAA
>JAITMM010000189.1 GCA_031277335.1 Tannerella sp.
GCTAACTTGACGCAGTCGACAGGAGTACCGGTCGAGGAATAGACAGTCAGGTCTGATTCCTGTCTGACCAATGTATAAGTAATCGGACTGTGGGAGGTGATGGCTCCAGACATTCCTGAGCGAGGGCCGTCAGGCGCAAGCACCACAATTTCGCCCAATCCTTTCAGACAGTCAGTCAATTCGTCGATTCCCTTGGCATTTACACCATCGTCGTTAGTAACTAAAATTAGTTTCTTACCTTTCATCTTATAAATTAGAAAAATTATAAAACATAAAAAAACCGTTTGATACGGAATATCAAACGGTTTTTATTACCAGCCACAATCAGCCTAATTCATCAATTTGAATTGTACCGGTAGTGTAAATCGTACACGCACCGGGCGATTAAGCTGCTTGCCGGGATTCCATTTAGGCATCGAAGAGACTACCCTCAAGGCTTCTTTATCCAATGAAGGATCGATTCCGCGAAGGACTACTGCATCCACAATGGATCCATCGGAGTTAATTACAAACTGCACGGTAACACGCCCTTGTATTCCGTTTTCCTGTGCTACAACCGGATAGTTGATATTCTCATTCAAATACTTCAGACCTTGCGGGTCATCTTCCCTGAATGTTGGATTTTCTTCCACAATGATGAATACTTTCTCTTCTTCCGGTTCGGGCGGCGGGGCTACCACGACCACTTCTTCTACGACGGGTGGTGGCGGGGGAGCCGTATTCACAACCGGTTCATCAATTTGCTGGATGATTTCTATCGATATGACAGTTGTACTGTCCTTAGAAGCCTTCGGTACAAATTGAACGACTTTAGCCGGTGGTGGAGGCGGCGGTGGAGGCGGCGGCGGCGGCGCATCTGCGATGCTTGCCACGTCGGCCTCAATAACAGTTACTTCCGCTTTCTTCTCTACAGTTTTAGCAAGGAGTGCATTCACGAAAGGATAGGCCACAACTCCTGCAAGGAGAAAGAAACCTATTGTCAGAGCAATAGAAAGATATTTCCTGTACTTTCTACGAATCTGATAAGAACCATACGCTTTGTTGCGGTTCTTATACACCATTTCTTCGAGTGACTCGATGTACTGTTTTTGTTCTTTTGCCATAATTTTAAAATTTTACGACGTTAATTACTAACGGTTCCGATAGCTTTTGCCATCAGTTCCTTCTCTTGCGGTGCAACATCTACTATGGCATATACACCAACATTGGTGATAGCCATCTCGTTAACCATATTCACAAGGTCTTTGTAAGTCGACTTTGCGTCAGGTTTTATAAGAACAATCGGTCCGCCGGAAGGATTGTTGTAATCCTCTGTTTTCCATTCCCTGATCTTTCGAACGGTAGTGGAATCGGCGTCTTTGTTCTGTCCTGTCAGACGGGCTTCGTTGTACTCGGCGATAGTCGTGAAAAGGTTTCTGTTCTTTTCGAGCAACACTCGCCTGATACCATCTTTGCTGTAGTCTGATTCTATCAATGTAGGTAGTGGCTGGTCATTATCAATCATACCCATGTAATAGAAGACCTTACCATTTTCGGCCAAGAGGATGTTGAGCATCCTGTCTTTGATGACATTCTGTTCGCTTGCCTGCTTGTCCGGCATGTTAATGGTCATAATCTTGGGCTTGTTGAATGCAGCAGTAAGTATGAAAAATGTGAGCAATAGACAGATAAGGTCTACCATCGGCGTCATGTCAATGTGACCGGGACTCTTTTTTGCTCTCTTTTTCCCACCTCCACCTTTATCCTGTTCAATTATTTCTGCCATAATGTCTTAATGATTATTCGTTAGATATTTTACGCATGTTTAGTTGGGAAGATCTTCCAGTTTGATCGTTTCTCTGTTGAGCGAAGTGATCAGATTGAATCTGTTGACTCCGGCTTCTTGCACAACATCCAACACTTTTTTGACTATGGGGAAAGGGACTTCCCCGTCAGCTTTGATGGCTATTTCCGCAGTCGGATTTACTGTCCGGGCTGCATTCACCCACCAAGCAAACTGGTTATCCAGCGAGTCTGTAGGAATGCCGGATTGAAATTTGTCGGCTTCCTGAGTATTCTCGGCATTGATCCAGTTTCTCAGCTGGTCAACAGGCATCCCGAAGTTGGATTTCCTGGAAAATATGAGATACTCCTGATCTGTAAAGGTGAGGCTGTATTGTTCGGCCATCTTCCTCAGCATATCAGCCCTAAAACGGGTTGTCGTATCTTTCCCATTGTCTAAATCAATGAATATCAGACCATTTTCGATGTTTTCCTGATCCGGCGCAATATAGATTGTAAATACGTCATTATCAGGAATTTCCCTGTCCGAAGTCGAATTGGGTACGTTGATTACCGCCGGGTCGGTTGGGCGAAAAGTAGCTGTCAATATAAAGAACGTAAGCAGCAGCGAAAACAGGTCCACCATCGGTGTCATGTCAATGGACGGAGACCGTCGGGCCTTTTTTATTTTTGGCATGGAGTTATTTTATTAATTGTTATTAAATTAGTACATAAATAAATCCGCCTGCTGAATCCATTCTTAATGTGAGGACGCTGCAAACGATTGAACCAAGCTGAAACCAACTTCGTCCATTTTATAGGTGATATTATCAATTCTGGTGGAGAAATAGTTGAACATCATGATGGCCAGCAACGAACCAAAGATACCGAAAGCCGTATTGATCAAGGCTTCCGAAATACCTGTGGACAGCGCGACGGCATCGGGCGAACCTGATGTTGCCAAAGCGGCAAATGCGCGGATCATACCCAACACAGTTCCAAACAGACCGAACAACACGGAGATAGAAGCAATCGTTGAGATAATCACAATGTTACGCGACAATGTCGGCAGCTCTAATGCAGTGGCTTCCTCGAACTCTTTCTGTAGGGAAAGAATCTTCTGGTCCTTGGTCAGATTGGAATCCGACTGTAAATCACGGTAGCGAATCAATCCTGCTTTGACTACATTGCCAACAGAACCTTTCTGTTTGTCGCAGCTTGCGATAGCATCGTCAATTTTACCGGCATCCAGAGAGTCCTGAATCTTTTTCACGAATACGTTCAATTTGTCCTTGCCTCTTACTGTAGCTAAAGAGATGAAACGCTCGATGGTGAAGATGATCAACACTAAGTTGACTGTCATCAAAATAGGTACTACGACCCCGCCTTTGTACATCATCCCCAAATAGTTTCCCTGTTTAGGATGACCGGCAGGATTACCTCCCTCAAAATTAATGGGATTTCCCATTACATACATGAAAATCAATACACAGACTACCGCAGCAGCCAGTATTGCAACAACGTTCATGGTGGATCTTACTGCATCCCCCAAAGATTGTCCTTGTTTTGTACTTGTCTTGCTCATTGTAAAAATTTATTATTTATGATTAAAAAAAATGTTTTTTTTCAAGCGACAAAGGTAGAAAGAATTGTTTAATGTCCAACTTTTCAACCTTTTTTTTTGTTGTATTTTTTTATTTTTTTTTCTCGGATTTTGTTAATATACTCTATATCACTGTTTTGCTTTTGCGTCAAGCGCTCGTAATACTTGCACCAAATAGTTGTTGATTGTCTTGGCATTTGCGTTTTCAGCGTCTATTTCCAATGCTTTTTGTCCGTATTCAATAGCTTTACGTGCATTTTCCCTGACTTTTGTCTTTTCATATTGCTGATAGAAGTAATAGTTCATAAAGGAATATGCTTCGCCTCTTTCGTTGGCGTACTTCACCGGATCACTTTCCGTTTTGTCCAATAACAACTGGTAAGCCGGCAACGCCAGTCCCTGAGCCGTAGTGTCAATTGCAGACAAGCAATTGGCTCTCAATTGATAGGCTGTAATAAAGTCGGGAGATTTATCAATTACTGTTTGAAATTCCGCGGAAGCGTTTTCATATTCTTTCAATCGAAAATAAGCCATCCCGATATAGAAATTGTCGGCGGCCGTATAATACTCTGAACTTTTCAATTTGTAGGCGTCCACGATCTTCTGATTGTCGGCGGCCGCCGTATAAAACTTGATGGCATT
>JAITMM010000222.1 GCA_031277335.1 Tannerella sp.
CTGACGGGATGCTCTCCGTCAACGTTGTCTACCGCAAGTGTAGCATATATCATCTGATTGTTACCCAACGGGATAATATCGGTTTCAGGTGTCATGCTGTGCGTATCCGGCAGTTCATCTTCGTCTCCGTAATTCGCAAAATGAACGGTGATATTAAAATTTCCTTCCGTTGCCGAATAGGTCGTAACCCCCGGGTCGGGCTTATTCGGGATATATTCAGTCTCACACGAATACAACCAAAGCAATAACATACCGAACATCAGGAAAATACTACTTATTTGCCGGATGTGACTACATACATTTCTTCTAAACGTTTTCATACTGTCTTATTTGATAAATACATCAAAAATCTGTTGTTAAAACGCTGCAAATGTAAATATAAAAATCACACATCCAAACAAAAGATAAAAAAAAATTATAATGCTTATATTTATAATTTTTCTATATGAAAAAAAATACCCCCGATCGCAATCGCAACCGGGGGTATTAAAACAAAGTAGAAACGCTCAGAAGCGTCTTTACATTTTGTCTATCTTTATTTTCTCTCAAAAGCAGCGTCAAACGCTACTGCAGAGGGCTTAAAGTCTATTTTCTTTACAAATTCACAGGATTCTTTGGCGCCATGTTCGCGATCCATTCCGCTATCTTCCCATTCCACAGACAAAGGCCCTTGATAACCAATGAAATTCAATGCCCTAATGATTTCTTCAAAGTTTATTTTCCCTCTGCCAAGGCTCCTGAAGTTCCAGTAACGGCTGGGGTCGCCAAAGGTGACGTATCCGCCGAAAACACCGGCCGGTTTGGGAGTGTCGCTCCAGTAAACATCTTTCATGTGGACATGGAAAATCCTGTCCGCAAATCGGTAAATGAAATCGACATAGTCTACTCCCTGATAGCCGAAATGACTTGGGTCATAATTAAATCCGAATGCGGGATGATAATCGAGCGCTTCGAGTGCACGGGCAGCTGTTGCAATATCGAATGCAATTTCCGTCGGATGCACTTCCAGTCCGAAACGGATGCCCAACTTTTGGTATACATCCAAAATAGGAGTGAAACGCCGTGCAAAATCCTTAAATCCCTCATCTACCATATCTTTCGTGACCGGCGGAAACGAATACAGGTATTGCCAGATGGAACTGCCGGTAAATCCGTTAATGATATCTACTCCCAGCATCTTAGCAGCATAACCTGCCTTAATCAACTCATCTGCAGCTCTTTGACGAACCTTTTCAGGATCTCCTTCGCCCCAGATATGGTCCGGAAGAATGGCTCTGTGGCGGCTGTCGATGTTGTCACACACAGCCTGACCAATCAGGTGAGAAGAAATTGCATACAGCTGCATATCATATTTTGCAAGCAATTCTTTGATTCCCTGATAATAACCTTCATCCGATCTACTTACGTCAACGTGGCTTGGCAAACCAAGTTCCACGCCGTCGTATCCAAATTCTTTCGCCTTTCTACATATCTCTTCCAAAGAGAGATCACCCCACTGAATAGTGTACAAAGTAACTGGACGTGCCATAATTTTTATATTTTAAAGTGTTAATATGTAATTAATTAATTCAATCATATATTTTTTCCGGATTTTAAAAAGGCAAATATAGCAACAATTTTTCAATTGATATCAACATTTATAAATATATATTTTCTTTAAAAATTTCTTTTAAATTTTGTTCTATATATTGACCTGTTGAAAGTGTTGATATTTTTGCCTACTTTTCCTTGCAAAAGTCGGATATGAATATTTGATGACTGTTATGTACGGGTTATCAATAGTCATTTATATTACCAATAGAATGAATAATAAATGATTACTTATTTTTATCAACAGGTATTGATAATTGCTTCACTTGAAAACTTTATGATCGGTGAGACGTTGTTTTTGTGGGTTGCGGCGTTTGTAATATCCCTGAAAAATTATGTAACTGATGATGCAGTATCCATTCTTTTTGCTATGAGTTGATGTTTCGGCTGTTTTCTTAAATTTCCATGACGACTTATCAACACCGTTATCCCGATTTTATAAACAGACAATAAACAGCTTATTTTTTTCGAAAGGCCGACCAAATAGCAAATCCCAACAAGCTGAGAATGAAAAATCCAGTCACGCCGGAAGCAATCACCGACATCTTTTCCCCCCTATTGTAAATATCGTCAATACATTTGAATTCAATAGTATGCGTACCTGCCGGGACTTCCAGTCCGCGAAGTATGTAATTGACGCGAATCAAAGGAACCTCTGCGCCATCGATATAAGCATGCCAGGTCTTGTAATAAACCTCCGAGAAAACAGCCAGACGCGATTGATCGCTTTTGCTTTCATAGATTATATTTCCCGGATTGACGTAATCTTTTAATTTAATGGATGATATGCTGTCTGCGGATGTCTGTATCAATGTTTGCCATTCCGGTATGTTTTCTTTCCATTGCGCATCGATAACGGCTGTTTGCGACGGATTAAAATCATTTAATGCGGCAATTTCTTCGTCAGGCGAATTAACCCATTGTATATCATTTACAAACCATACATTACCCAATGCTCCGGGATTAGGTTGAACCTGCTGTCCGCCTTGTTGACCCTGAACGATTATATATCTCGTATTCAGCATATTCAGAATGTTGACATTTATATTTTGAGCAAAGTATTTTTCTATAATATCCTGATAACGTTGGAGTTTGGTAGGACTATAGCCGCCGACCGACTTGTGAAAATACGATGTCCGCGATTCCTGGAACGGACTTGAGGTAAGGTTAAATACGCGATAATTCGGGTCTTTATCCTGTAAAATCAGTTCATCTGCCTGCGTAGGCGTTATCTTTTCGACTTGTCTTTTGCTTACAAAATCGTCCGTACCGAGAAAACGTCTGTCAACATTCCATAAGTCAATGAGAATCAATATGCCTATAATAGAAATAAGATAAACCGTCTTGAATTTATTGGTTATATAGAACCAGAGAAATCCGCTTGCAATTGCAATGAAAAAGAATGAGCGCCAGGCATCTGCGGAAAGCATGCTTTTACGGTCAGAAATAAGAGCCATTACGATTTGAGGATCCATTCTTTCGTCAACATTTCCCGAAAAACTCATCAACATGCCGCCCAATAGGGCAAAAATCAGACATAACCCTCCGGTAATGGCAGCCGAAATGTATAAAGGTTTTAAATATTGTTTACGATCTTCCTTATTATCAAATAGTTGTTTCAATACTAAAATAGCGAGAGTCGCCATCGTAACGCTTGCCATCACCAGCGCCGTTTCAGGTACGCGAAACTTATTGTAGAGAGGCAGGTTGTAAAAAAGAAAATCATTAAACAGAGCAAAATTCTTTCCCCATGCCAGAAAAACGGATAGCACGGTAGCCCCTAATAACCACCACTTTTCAGGCCCTTTCACAATGATTAAACCCAACACAAAGAGGAGGCATACGATAGCTCCTGCATAATTGGGGCCGGAAGTAAACGGTTTGCCACCCCAATACATGGGCGCCTGTTGCGATATCTGTTTTGCCTGCCCTGCCTGTCCCGACGAACGGAATAAACGGTATATTTCAGAGTTTTCTCCGATATTATAATGCGAACTTGAACCGTTAAAATTTGGAATCAGCAGCGTCATCGTCTCGCCCCTGCCGTAGCTCCAGTCAAAAGCATACTTGATATCCAATCCCGTACTGCTTGCAGTAGAATTTTCCGTTTGTTTCAATTCCGACCCGCCACGCATGGTGTATTTGGTATAATCCATTGTAGATAAGAGATTTCCAATAGACGGAGCAACACCCAGAATGGCTGCAACCAACAGAATGGCAGAAGAGATGAAAAACTGCTTAACAGTCTTTTGTTTAAGAGCGTATACAAAATAGACAACTGCCAGAATAATAATGATTAAGATCAGGTAATAGCTAATCTGCGGATGCCCCCATAAAATATTGATTCCCACAAAAATGGCAGTGACCAGTCCTCCCCAAATATATTTCTTCCTGTAAGTCATAATGATACCTCCCAATCTCGGAGCCATTGTCGCTATGACCAACCCTTTGTTGACATGCCCCGCTTCGAGAATGATCAGGTTATACGAGGCAAAGGCAAAAGCAATAGCGCCAACAATTGAGAGCAACGGTTTACAGCGCAACGATAACAAAAATATATAAAAACCTAATAAATAGATAAATAGAA
>JAITMM010000010.1 GCA_031277335.1 Tannerella sp.
CAACTTTGGTCTTGAATGCCGCACTAAATTTTCTTCTACTTTTCATGCTGCAAAAATAATCTTTTTTTTTGTCTTAACATGCTGTACTAAATAGGGGGGACATTATAGAAAGACATAAAGCCATCAAACAACTTTTTGACAAAAAATCCTGGGAAAATTTTTAGGGTGGCGCATTGTCGAAGTCAGGATTAGACTTTTCCGTCGCAATCCCCATAATAAATGATGTGTCCTAAATGTTGACCGGTTTCGTTCAACTGCGTTATCATTGTCCGTGCTTCGCAAGCTCAGCACACAACGAAAACTTAGTTATTAGGTGCTGGTCTTTTTTGTTTTTTGTACTCATTCAAGTCAGTTGTCATATTGCTGGCAATGTTCTTTATTTCTTGTTTCTCGCTAATAATATTTCTTTTAGCCCTTTAAACGGATTATTTGATATTCGTTCAAGTCTCGCCCCAATAACTGCTAATAAAATACACAATGCAATAATTGCAACTGCAATTATCAAAATGACAGTAATCGGTAAAAAGCATTTTAATAATAAAAAGTTATAATAGAACAAAAAAGGTGTCCAAATTATTGTTGGTAAGTGAATTAATATATCTTTTTCAAATTTACCTTTACCAAAGATTTCTCCAATTAATTCAAACGAACTACCAATAAAGCCCAAAACACCTCTTATTAATAAATTATGTGGATTTTCATAAAATTCACCCTCATAATCAAAATCATAAAATGTATAAGCAATAACATTGTAAATCATTATAAGTCCTCCAATACCTTGTACAATATTCCAAAGTGTAAAGGAACTCTCACTATGCCAAATCGAATAACCACAAAAGAATATGCTACTTATTGTTAGAATTGTAAATAATGCAAATATCATCCGATAATGCCATGAAGTGTCAAAGTCGTAATCTCGTTTTGTATCTGTACGGAATAAATTTGTCCAATCAAGTTTGGTGCCAAAACGATAACGAGATATTTCAAAAACTCCACTTTGCAAAGAATTAGAAATCATAAAAAATATTGGATATTTTTCTTTATCAATAAATTTAAGTAAAAAATCATTGATATGTGGAGGCTGTTTATTAGAAAGATATTTCCTTTCATGCAGTTCAAAATCGTATCTAAGTAAATCATTAAAAAAAAAGGAGTCTCCATATTTTAGGCATTCTTTTTTTATCCAATTTATTTCTTCTACGACAAGCCCAAGCTCATTTATATCATCAATCTTCCATGATTTCCGTCTAAAAGAAGGAAATTGATTTATTATCACAGGAATTGCAATTTTTCCGTCAATTGTAAAGTCTATTCCTTGTTCAAACTTTATCGGTAATGACATTAAATGCACAATTCGACCTATTATAAACGGTAAATTTGAATTTAATGGTTCTTGCGTCTTAAATGGTTGCCAAGCCCATTCATCGCTCGCTTCTTTTAATTCTGCTTGAGTTAGTTTATATTCACGCACTGCATTAGTAATATTTGGGATAAAAATTAAGTCTGCTAAAAACCATGCTGCATACCTGTTTATTTCTTTGTCATCATCTAATATTAATGATTGCAAAGCAACGGCTGCACGAGGTGTTGAAATTTTTTTTATTCCTAACAGAGCGTTTATATCACTTTGCTTGGCAAGTTTTAAAAGTTCATCAATGGCAATATCTCCCATTTTTATTAAGCAATTATACAATTCTATATTTTTGGAACAATGGGTTGATATTATTTTCGCTGCTTCCGGCAAGTATGTATATGACAAAGCATTCGCTATTGTTAGAAGTTGTTCATTATCTTTACATAACTCCATTTTTAACTTTAACATTTCTAATATTTCCCGTCCTCTTGGTCGAACATCAGATGCTAATACTCCAAATACTTTTTCTATTTCTATATTACATTTAACAGGATTTGATAATAATTCTTCGAAATGGTAAATTATCTTATTTGCAGTTTCGGGTTTAATACTTCTTGCATCAGCAATACATTCAAAGGCTATTACAGGGTCTATTTCATATAAATCGGATATCATCCGAGTAGTGTCATTTGCAAGTCCGCACCATAATTTTACTGTTTCTCTCCATGTTTGTTTATCTTTCTTAAATCTTTCTAATAACTCTCCCTGTTTATCAATGAGTTGTTTTGCTGAAAAATATTCTTGCATAGTAAGATGAGCAAATTGATAGTATTCTCCACGATCAACAGTAATCAATAAACCACTTCTCTCTACTATCTCTTTTAGGATTGGTTGAATATCGCTTTTGTCTCGCTTAATATTGGGTAATATTTTTTCTATTTCTTTAAATACATTAGTGTAGTGAATTAGTTTTCTATCTTGTAACTCATCTTGACTTTCATCTTGACTTGTCAATGCTAAATGTTGCAAAATTAATGATTTATCACGATAGTCGTATTTGTCTTCAATACCATCTTTTGGACTTAATAAAACGTCTGTGGCTTTATCATAAAATTCACTCCTTGAATGAGGTAAGATATGAAGTGTGTCTGTGTACAAATATGCTACTATTGTTAACATTAAAGGGTTTGTCGCCAGCAAGAGTATCTTGGGTCTATCTTGAAGGATTTGCATTAATTGATTTATTGACTTTCCTTCAGGCATTTCTGTACCCCAAGAATGCAAAAATTTTCTAATTTGTTGTTGGTCAAAATCAACTAATTCTAAAGTTTTGTTTGTAACGTTTTCAAACTCATTTTTATAAACGGCAATACGACTAGTTATTACATATTGACATTTATTATTTTCTCTAATGAAATCATTAATCAAATCGGTAACTCGCTTTCGTTCATTGGAATTTATTTCATCGTAACCGTCAAATAAAATAAATAAATTTCCTGACTTTAAGCATTGTGTTAAAAATTTAGAGGAATTGGGGAAATCATTATTTATAAATGATTTTTCCAATAAAGTCGAAATGGTAAATGATTTATCACTTAACCTATGAAGTTCAACTAAAACAGGTATTCTCTCGGATTTTAATTGACCTTTTGAATATTTGAATAAGATATTTTTGCAAAACATGGATTTACCAGACCCGGGGTCGCCAAGCACAACTACTTTTTCATACATTGAAATGGCTTGCTCTATTTCAAATTGAATGTTATCTGTTGTATCAGTTACTTTTAGAGGTATAAATATGTCTGCCATGTTTAATGGACGATCTCGTCGAAAACTGATTTTTACTTTTTCATTGTTTTTGAAAAGGGATTTTTTATATTTCTTCAATGCCTTTCTTCTAAATAATCTGCTTCCAGAAAATTTGGAATATAACGATGCGCCAATTTTGTCAATCAGTGTAGTTATCCATTTTCTTACTACAGAATTAGAGATTCCCAGCAAAAAAATCAAAATCCAATAAAACCAATCTATTCTGGGTATAAAATTTTTCCATTTATTTGACGATTCATTTTTGATAAATATATAATGCTTCTCATAGATTTCAGCTAATTGAGAGTTACTTAAACCGCATGAATTATCTTTATAAGTACTGACAATAAATTCAGTTTTCATATTCTCATTATTCTGTACGTGTCTTTCCGCCATTGTTTTGATTTGAGTAATCAAACTATCACAATATGAAGTTTGTGCACTAACAACAAATGCAGCACCTAAAAAAACTAATAATGTAAAAATTACTTTCTTCATTGGGAATATATTTTATGTTTTCTAAATTCATTCATTTTCTTTTCAATTCACTTAGCTGTCAAATTACACATCAGTTTCAACCTTTTCTTCTGTCGCTGTCCACGCTCGCACTGTCTCTCCGCCAACTTGTAAATAACGCCCGTGCGGCTTGGCGTAGTTGGGTCTCGACTGCACAGAATGTGGATAACCACCAACGGTCAAAGGATACAGTGCTGTTTGGGCTATCACTTCCTCTCCACTTTTGCCAAACCGCCAGTTAGCTGAACTCATCTTTCGATGGCTTGGACAGTCAAGCGATAAAGACCGAACGATAAAAAAATTGGATGGTATTGTACAAATCACTGATTTGAGAAATATTATCCAATGATGAAGCATAAAAATCAATCCGATTTTATGGGTTACAGGATAAAAAGATTGCTTTTCCCAATTTTTTCCTGTAATTTTGCCAAGCTTGTCAAGCGATTCGCTTTGAAAAGCCCTCTTTTCAGTAAATCCCATTTGCAAAGTTTGGCAGTAAAAATCAATACTTGTTTTTCCCATAAAATACACCTTAATTGCTTCATTTTTATCGAAGTGGCTCGAACGAATGCAAACTAACTCATAAATAAGCGCAACTCATCAATCTTGAATATTAGTTTTAACATCTTTAAAATGTTGTTTTTAAATTGTTTACATTCAGTCAACCTAATGCACATTTTGTATATTTGGGTAGAGCCTGCCAAATGATCAACACAACTTGTTGCAACGGGTTGGGACTGCAAAAGTAAAAAAAATTTTTGTTTCAACAGCTTTTTTAGATTTTTATTTACTCACACTATGACTTTGAATTGTATTTTTGTTTATATTTGCCATAAATATGATCGTAATCAATATGTCTTTTAACTTTCAACATTACCGGTTCTCGCCGGAAGAGTATCAAGATAAAAGTGTTATTTTTGTTCTTTTTCCTTACGGCGTGAATCGGAATGATGCGTTTAGAGCAAAATCTCAATTTGTTAAATGGCAGAGTTACCTTATGGTATGGCAATGCCCCGTCAGTCCCATAAGACCGACCAAATAATAAGGTGCAAATGTATGAAAATAATTGAAATGGAAATTCATTATTTGGAGAAAAAATTGGAAAGATGAGAGAGTGCGGGTCACGCTCGCAATGACGAGGTGAAGCGACAAAAAGGCGCCATGACGGGGGGGGGTGATTGGATTGCGGATCGAGGCAGCAACGACGTAGTAAATGATTGTTGTGCTAAATTATTTATGGTATTCTGTAAAATTTTAGCGTTTTGATGGGGGTAAAAGCGCTTTGATGAGATCGTTGCGGTTGATTGATCGCAGATATTTGGTGATTTGGGGGCGGTTGGCGGGTTGGTGCCAGAAGAAGAAGCTGCGTTGGAGGAGTTTTTCTTCTTTGGTGCGGGCGCAGGGGATTGGCTTGAGGGTGTAGGGGTTGAGGCCGGTGTAGAACATTTCGGTGGCGAGGGTCATGGGGGTGGGGGTGAAGTCTTGCACCTGTTCGAGTTGGAAAGGCATGGTTTTGGTTTTGACGGCTAATTCGGCCATGTCGACAGGGGAGCAGCCGGGGTGGCTTGAGATGAAGTAGGGGATAAGTTGCTGATTCAGATGATGGTCTTTGTTGATGCGGTCGAAAAGCGTTTTGAATTGTTCAAACTGTTTGAATGAAGGCTTGCGCATCAGTTTTAAGACGCTGTCTTCCGTATGTTCAGGGGCTACTTTAAGGCGGCCGGAGGTGTGTTTGGCGATGAGTTCTTCGGTGTATTTGCGGGCGGCGCTGTTTAGCGTTTTATCTTTGTTGTCGTGCAATAACATGTCGTGACGTATGCCGCTGCCGATAAATACTTTTTTTATACCGGGCATATTGTTGACGGTTTCGTACAGTTCTAATGAGGGTGAATAGTCGATATGGAGATTCGTACATATTGCGGGGGCAAGGCAGGAAGGCCGTTTGCATTTTTTGCATTGTTCTTCGTCCAAGCCTTTGATTTGGTACATATTGGCGGAAGGGCCTCCCAAGTCGCTGATATTTCCCTTGAAATCAGGGGTATTGCTGATTGCATTGACTTCTTTCAGGATGGAATCGCGGCTACGTGAGGAAATGAACTTGCCCTGGTGCGCCGAAATGGTGCAAAACGCGCATCCTCCGAAGCATCCGCGATGGATATTGACTGAGAACTTGATCATTTCGTAGGCGGGGATGATTTTCGATTTGTATTTCGGGTGAGGCAGGCGGGTATAGGGGAGGTCGTAGGCGGCGTCCAATTCGCTGGTCGAAAGAGGGGGATTGGGAGGGTTGATGACGATGAATCGTTCGCCGGTTGGCTGAATGAGGCGGGTGGTGGATGCGTAAAGGTTTGATTCTTCTTCGATTATACGGAAATTGCGGGCGTGTTTGGTTTTGTCTTTCAGACATTCTTCATAGGGGAAAAGGGTGATGTCATTGTCGGAAACAGATACATTATCAGTGATATAGGCTGTTTGAGGGATATCTTTGATTTGGTTGAAAGGGATGCCTTTGCGTAAGGTGGCAACTAACTCTTTGACAGGCTTTTCGCCCATTCCGTAAATCAATAGGTCGGCAGGGCTGTCGGCCAGGATGCCGGGTCGGAGACGGTCTTGCCAGTAGTCGTAATGGGCAAGTCTGCGCATGGATGCTTCGATGCCGCCAAGCACGACAGGAGTGTCGGGGTAGAGTTCCTTGAGGATTTTTGTGTAGACGATGCTGGGGTAATCGGGGCGCATACCGGGCAGTCTGTCAGGTGTATAGGCGTCGTCGCTGCGTAAGCGGCGGTTGGCTGTGTAGTGGTTGACCATGGAATCCATGACGCCGGGGGCGACGCCGAAGAAAAGGCGGGGAGTGCCTAACTTCTTGAAATCGCGGTAGTCGCCGCGCCAGTCGGGCTGGGGGACAATGGCTACGCGGAGGCCCTCGGATTCGAGGACTCGGCCGATGACGGCGGTGCCGAATGAGGGGTGGTCGACGTAGGCGTCGCCGCTGAAGAGGATGACGTCGAGGTAGTCCCAGCCGCGAAGGTCAAGTTCTTTCTTGGTGGTGGGGAGCCAGAGGGTGAGGTCGGGGGGTATTGTTGTTGATGCCACGAATTGTACGAATTAACACGAATTTAGACGAAAAAGATTTTTTATAGGGGGCATTGCCATATAAAGCAATTGGGGGGAAGGGATTGCGGGTCAAGCTCGCAATGACGGTCGACGGATGGGGATTGTTCGTTTGGTACACAATGACGGTTGACGGATGGGGGTTGCGGGTTGGGCATGCTATGATGGTTGGCGTTTTTAAAGAGGCCGAAGACGGATGAGCCGGAGCCGGACATGGCGGCGTATATGGCACCGCAGTCGTAGAGATATTGCTTACATTGGGCGATAATGGGGTATTGCCGGAAGATACCGGATTCGAAATCGTTGATTAAGATGTCTTTCCATTCGTGCACAGGTCTTTGGAGTATGTCGTGCAGGGAAGCGGACGGTTTGGAGGGGTTGACCATTGCGTAAGCGTCGCGGGTTGAGACGTAAACGTTTGGTTTTATGATATATATTGTGTAGCCTTGCAAGGAAAGGGTGATGGGGTGGAAGATATTTCCGATTCCGGAGGCGATGAGCGGGGTATTGCGAATGAAAAATGGACAGTCGGCGCCGATTTCGGCGGCCATAGCTTCCAATTCATTGTCGGTGAGGGGTGTTGCGGAAATTGCGGTGTTGTCGGTGAGACGTGTTGCGGACGTTGCGTTGTTGTTGGTGAGGTGTGTTTCTGACGTCTTGTTGTTGTCGGTGAGGTGTGTTGCGGACATTGTGTATTTGTCGGCGTGGACGGAATAAGAGGTATATTCACGCAGTAACTTCAGCATAAAAGCGGCATCGGCAGAGCCGCCTCCCAGTCCAGCCCCGAATGGGATGGCTTTCTTGAGATAAACGGCTGAAGGTGGCACCTCGCATGAGCGTCTGAATAGATTCATTGCTTTGACTACGAGGTTATTTGATGGCTCCGTATCTAAAGGAAGTCCTGTTTGGGAAAATGAAAAATCCGCCGACGGGACAATTTCCAAAGCATCGTGCAAAGGGATTGGGTAGAAGCATGTTTCGATGTCGTGGTAGCCGTCAGTCCTCTTGGTAACGACGTGCAGGCCCAGGTTTATTTTAGCATTTGGAAAGCAGAGCATGGGAATCGGTAGGTTTTAGTTGGGGAAGCGCTGTAAGTTGATGATGGGGGATAACACATTATCTCTTATTATTTCTTTGCTTTTTGTCTCCTTTTCTGAAATTCCTTTTTCCCGAAAACGGTTTCGGCTGATTTTTACGGGGTTCGTAGGCCGGCACGTTACCAAACGATGTATCGACGGGTATTTTGTATATTTCCTTTTCGAGGAAGACTTCAATCTCCTTGAATTTAGACTGTTCCTTGATACCAACGAAGGTGATTGCCAGGCCGGAACCATCGGTTCCGCGCGCCGTCCGTCCGATGCGGTGCACATAGTCTTCGCAGTCATTGGGTATATCATAGTTGATAATCAGGCCTATATCCATAATATCGATACCACGGGCTACGACGTCGGTGGCTACAAGAATATCAATATGTCCGTTTTTAAATTCGCGCATGACCGTTTCGCGGGTCTGCTGGTCGAGGTCAGAGTGCATCTCCTTAGCATTCAAGCCCTTACGTTTGAGTATATCGGCTAATTCCTTCACTTTTACCTTTTTAGACGAGAAGATAAGTGTCCGTTTCGGCTTGCTCCGTTTAAAAAGGTCGATCAATAGCGGAAGTTTCTGCGATTCGTGGCAAATATAGGCAGACTGGGTGATGGAATCCGGCGGTCGCGATATGGCAACATTCACTTCTTCAGGCTCTTTCAGAATTGTTTTGGCCAGCTCCCTGATTTTCGGGGGCATGGTGGCCGAAAACATTATGATTTGGCATGAAGGAGGCAGTAGCTTGTATATCTGCATGATAGCATCGAAGAAACCCATATCGAGCATGCGGTCGGCTTCGTCCAAAATGAAGAATGACGTTCTTGCTAAATCCACGTAGCCCATGTTGATATGGCTGAGCAGCCGTCCTGGGGTGGCAATCACGATATCTGCACCCATTCGCAGCCCGCGTTCCTGCTGCGCAAAAGCAATGCCATCCGTGCCGCCGTAGACAGCGACCGCCGAAACCGGCAGATAAAAGGAAAATCCTTCGATTTGCTGGTCTATCTGCAACGCCAATTCGCGCGTAGGAGCCATTACAACTGCATTTACAGCATCGTGAGGATACGTCCCCTTGCTCAATGCGTTTATGATTGGCAGCACATAAGCCGCCGTTTTTCCTGAACCGGTCTGTGCAAAACCCATCAGGTCTTTTCCGTTCATAATCAATGGAATAGATAGTTCCTGAATAGGTGTTGTTTCATAAAAATTCATTGCCTGAAGTCCGTTTAGCACGGATTCTTCGAGATTCAACTCTTCGAATTTCATGTATAAAAATCTGTTTTATGCATTAGTAGCGCGCAAAGGTACATATTATTTAAAAAAAGGATGTAGAATTAAACATTTTAATTAATTTTGCCGACGATTTTTAAGGAAATTTTAAATTTGACCGATACTTTTCAAACTAAAGAATGGATTATATAAGTACAAGAGATACAAGCGAATGCAAGACGACTGCATCCAAGGCAATCGTTCAGGGTTTAGCGCCTGACGGCGGTTTGTACGTGCCTTGTGATTTCCCTGTATTTCAGGATTTTATAGGGTTGACGTACGAGTCGATGGCTTTAGAAATCCTGAAGCTCTACTTGACGGATTTTACCGAAAATGAGTTGGCCGGGTATATACAAAAGGCATATTATCAACGTCTTCCTGTGAGTGTAAACAGCTGTTACTTAGAATTGTTTCATGGACGCACGTCGGCATTTAAGGACGTTGCCCTCCAGCTTTTCCCTTACCTGTTGACGGCCTCGCTTGCAAAAAACGGGATGACGCAAACGGCTGTAATCCTGACGGCTACTTCCGGCGATACGGGTTCTGCCGTTTTGGCCGGTATGGCTAATGTACCTAATACTCATGCGATTGTATTTTATCCGGCCACTGGAGTCAGCCGTTTGCAGCGTCTGCAGATGACAACCCGGGAGGGTGACAATATCAATGTTTTTGGTATAAAAGGCAACTTTGACGATGCACAAACATCTGTTAAGGAGGTATTTGGAGACAAAGAGTTTCAGTCGGAATTTTCATCCGACTATCTGTTTACGTCAGCCAATTCGATTAATCTTGGGCGTTTGCTCCCGCAAATCGTGTATTATTTTTACTGTTATTCCGAGTTGGTCAGTCGCGATGAAATCAAGGCGGGCGAGCCTGTCAATTTTGTTGTCCCGACAGGCAATTTCGGGAATATTCTGGCCGGATACTATGCTAAAAAGATGGGTTTGCCGATAAATAAATTGATATGTGCAACCAATTCAAACTGTGTATTATATGATTTCCTTAAAACAGGAATATATGATAAAAGGCGCGAATTGACCCTGACGCTGTCTCCCTCGATGGATATTTTGATTTCAAGTAATTTGGAACGGTTTATATATGATATCGGCGGATGCGATATGGTTAATAATGCGTATAAATCTCTGAAAGATAACGGTTTATTCAGTATTGAACTTCCGTCGAATGAATTTGATACCGATATCGCTTCCGATAGCGAAACGGTTGATACGATTCGAAACGTATATAAATCCTGCGGATATATTTTGGATCCGCATACGGCTGTGGGTCAGTATGTTTATGATAAATATCGGAAACGCACGGGCGATGAAACGCATACGGTGATTCTGGCTACGGCCTCGCCATACAAGTTTCCGGAAACAATCGAACGGGCTATCGGGAAAGTGCCGGGTAATCCGCCTGAGCATCTGAAGATGCTGGAAGATAAACCGGTGTTGCATCCTTATGTGGTTGAGGATGTTAAGGCAGCGGTAAGGAAATGTATTTTAATAAAAAAAGATAATATATTAACATTATGAGAATTAGGGTACCGGCGACGAGTTCGAATTTGGGATGTGGATTTGATTCGGTAGGTTTCGCAGTAAATTTGTTTTTGGAATTGGAAGTGTTGGAATCGAGTGACCGATGGGAAATAACGCACAGTTTAGGGGCGGATATTCCGCAGGATCACACTAACTTAGTGATATCAACCGCGCTGAAAATTGCACCTGAACTGACGCCGCACAGGATACGCATGACCTCGGATATCCCGTTGGAGCGGGGATTGGGGAGCAGTTCGTCGGCATTGGTGGGGGGGATTGAACTTGCCTGTGCCATTGGCGGCATGAATCTTTCGACGCAGGTGAAGTTGCAGCTTGCATGCAGCCTGGAAGGGCATCCCGACAATGTGGCTCCGGCGATTTTGGGCGGGCTGGTGGTCAGCACGTATTGCGAGGGCATCCTCGAATATGTCAAAATGGATATGCCGGATGTGGGTATTGTAGCGTATATTCCTGATTATAAGATGTCTACTGTGGCGATGCGTAAAGTGTTGCCGCAGGAATTACCGTTCAAGGAGGCTGTCTGGGCTTCATCTATCAGCAATGTTATGATTGCGAGCTTTATAAAGGGTGATATGGTGAAAGCGGGACGAATGATTGAGCAGGACAGGTTTCACGAGCGGTACAGGGCAAAACTTGTGCCGGAATTGCTGCAACTGCGCGAGATAGCGCACCGGCACGGGGCGTATGCGACTTATTTAAGCGGTTCAGGGTCAGTGATTATCAGTCTTGCTCCCATGAAAAGGACGGATGAGTTGATTGAGGTTTTTTCGAAGGTCAGCAATGCACAAGTCTTAAAATTGTCGTTGGAGTCGGGCGGGGGGACAACGTTTTGATTCAAAGATTCGAAGATTCAAAAATTCAAAGATTTAGATTCAAAATTCAAGGATTCAGGAATTCTTGGATTTAAAAACATTAGATATTTCGCTTACTTTTCTGATACCGGAGTATAATACTCCTGATAAATCCTGTCGAATTGTCCGGTTTCGCGGAGGATGTTGATCCAGTGGTTCAGGCTGTCAAGCAGAGTAGGGGAGTCTTTACGGAGCGCCCATGACTGGAGTTGCGAAAAACTGATATCGGTGTTTATATCAATTTCGGGATAGAGTTTCTGCGCGGTTTGTGCCGTATGTAAATCGCTAACAGTAAAGTCAATATCTCCTTTTGCCACCATGATAATAAGTTGTTCGGACGAGTATAAAGACTTTTCGACGATATGGATCGTATCGCCTATCTCATGTTGCAAATTCAGCAACCGCTGCATCACCGGCGATGCTTCGGGGATATAAAGCGTTTTTCCGGCCAGTTCCAAATGATTGCGTAACGGAGCGATGCCGTTATTATTTGCCCTGCTGCGTTGAACCAAAACTTGCCGGTTCAGGACAATCGGCTCTGTAAAAGCATAATATTCTTTCAGTTCGCTTGTCGTAGGGATATTGCGCGCAACGACGTCGTACTTATTCGCGAGCAGTCCTTCGAAGCTCTTTTCAAGGCTCATTTCCAGGTAGATAAGTACTTCCATACCTGAAAGTTCGGCAATCTCTTTGCTCAGCTCATATTGAAATCCTTCAATCTTGTTTTCGGAAATGAAATAGCCTGACAAATCGTATTCAGTGACTATGCGCAAGATGCCTTCCTTCCTGATTTCCTGATAATCACGATGTACGGTCTTGACGGACTGGAGATAAAAAAGGATACCCATCGTAACCAGTACCGCAGACAGCAGCACAATATACAGGATGAGTAATTTGCGGGAAAACATGGCCTAATTTTGAAACATCACCGAGATGCCTAATTTTATAACCATTGGATTCAGAGGATAGTGAGGCATGGAGAAGTAGGCCGGATTTTTGACAAAGAGCGAGCTGAGATTGTAGGCCGACACAAAGAAACGTGCCTGCTTGAGATGAAAGTTGGCGTAAGCATTGACTAACGGGTAGTCGCCGATTTTTATTTTGTCCTGCAAATGAAATTGTTGCGTAGCAGGCTCATAGTAAGGAGAATAATAGGCAGTATGATAATGTACGTCGGCGCCCAGCTGAATGGATAAAACCTTGGCATACTTGAAAGTAATATACATATTACTGTAAATGCTCAAGTCGGGCAACGGCAGCACATCGCGGTTGCTGCTGAGTTGATAGACCACCTCGTTTTCCCATCCGAACGCCTTGTACCTGAAATCCTGCTTGAACCGTCCGGTGATGATCTGCAGGTTGCTATCATATTGTTTGGGCAGGCTGAGGGTATCGAAATATACGTAATTCTGAATGCTTTCAACGCCTACGGATACTTTTGTGCGGGTTTGCTCCCAACCGACGGAACCGCCGACGAAAACGCGCTGCACGTTTTTCAAGCTCAAGTCCCACCAGTAATACCGGCTATGGTGATGACGCTGGTAAAATGCAGGTACAATGTTCTTTATATATCCTGAGGCTTGAATGGTAGCCGGTTTTCCCAACAACGGAAATGTGGACTGCGCGTTGCCGGTCAGCCTGAATTCGCCGAGGTCGCTCCCTGCGATGGCAAACTCACCGTGCGCATCATAAGTCAGCAAACTGCCACGTTTTTTTGACAGTTCGGCGCCGATGACGGTTGAAAATTCGCCGGTGGTCGTTGAATATATGCCGTCGGGAACGAAACTCAAAATCGATTTGGCCGGCAACAGGAACTGTCTGTTTTCAAAGGAGATAAAAGCCGTAAACCCTGCCTTGACCCAGTCCTGGAAGCCTTCGCGCATGGAAAGCGCAAAGGTGTTCTTCAGTCGCCACGACGAAGTCAGGTCATTGGGCAACGAGTCGGGCGAGCCATACATGTTCGGATAGAGGTCGTCCAATGACCTGTTGGCAACGAAACGTCTCATATTGTCTTCGTACTCAACAGTATGTATAATACTTGAAACAGGGACAAACGCTTCGTTGGCATGAGGGTCTTCTTCAATGGCTTCGGTCGGCGTTTGTTGTTGCTGTTGCTGATCTTGCTCTTGCAGGTCGTTATTTGCCTCCATTGCAGCTGCCTCGGCTTCGGCTTTGCGGCGTTCTTCTTCCTGTTGAAAACGTTCTTCTTTTTGCTGTTTTGCTGCCTTTTCCTTTTCGGTCAATTCGCGATAGAAGCCTAAGTTGTATCTGTGTGTCAGGAATATATCTTTACCACGCACTCTGTTCCATGTATTGTCCATTCGTGTGACGAAGTCTTTCGTGTCGGGCTGCCGTCCGATGCTGACGTCTTCGGGATTCGTAATATTTCGGTCGTTAATGATACCCCCGTTTTCAGCATTGACAATATTTGCATTTCGGAGATAGGCGTGAGCTTCGTATCGGTCGGAGAGATAGTTGCCGAAAAATCGATAATTGATTGTCTTTACGCCATTTGAGTTATAATATCCACGACTGTAGATATAATCGAAATCCCAACCCACATTGATTTGTTTTCCGAAATTGCTGGTCAGCAGGATTTTGATTTGTTCTTCTCTTTTGGGCGCACCTCCGGCTCTGTTGTACGTGATGATGCTGAGCGGATTTTTCGTATCGTAGAAATTGGCGTTTTGAGGCGTGATGATGTAGGGATCGAAAGCGTCGGCAAAAATAAAGTCGCGTTCCTCCTTTCTTTCCGAGAAGATGCGGCTTTGCAAGGGCGACCCGATATTTCCGGTATAGGCAATAGAAACTCCCTGTCCATCAATTAGATTACTGTTGGAAACGTTAAGTCTGTCCGTATCCATTGGAGCGATATATCGTTCGCCCAACTCGGTCAGACGATAAGCTGTGATGCTGCCTGTGCCTGTTGTATCTGTTTCGTAAATGAGACTGTCGTTTTGCAGAGCGGCATTTCTGCTTGACAGAGAAAAACTGCCACGCGACTGTCCTCTCTGGCGCGTCTGCGCAGACAATGTGAGTGTTAGACAAATGAGAAAGAGGGCTGTTCTACATTTTCCGGATGATTTCCATTCCTTTTTTGACAGCAATCTCATTTGCAGGAATTAATTTATGATGACGTTCCGGCAGTGTTTGTTGCAAACCCAGAATTACACTTTCCAATTGCACAACCGGAACAATTTTTAACAACCCACCTAATACTATCATATTGAATGTCTGCTGCATATTCAATTCTGAAGCTGCATCCATTGCATTTATAAGATAGACATCTATATCTGTCCTGTCAATGGGTTTATGAATTCCGTATCCATCATAAATCAGGATTCCTCCCGGTTTGACTTTAGACTCGAATTTATCCATTGAGGGTTGATTAAGCACTACTGCGATATCAAATTCGTTCAATACCGGCGAGCTGATACGTTTATCACTGATAATGACAGTCACATTGGCTGTTCCGCCGCGTTGTTCCGGACCATAAGAGGGCATCCAGGAGACTTCTTTTCCTTCCATCAATCCCGAATAGGCCAGTATTTTGCCCATTGAAAGCACTCCCTGTCCGCCAAATCCTGCAATAATTATTTCATATTTCATCGTCTTTGTCGCTATAAATTTTTCAAATCGCCCAAGGGATAATAAGGAAACATGTTTTCTACCATCCAGTCGTTTGCTTTTTCCGGCGTAAGTTTCCAAGCAGGTGAGCATGTAGAGACAAATTCTACCAGCGAAGTACCTTTGCCTTTCATCGAATTTTCGAATGCCAGTCGAAGCATTTTTTTTGCTTTTCTGGTGGCTGCCGCCGTGTGGACGGCAACTCTTGTTACAAGGCATGTGCCTTCGAGTTGTGCCAGCAGGTCGGATATTTTTAGCGGATAGCCGTGTAGCGACACATCGCGTCCGTCAGGGCTGGTCGAAGTACTTGAGCCGATCAGTGTTGTTGGCGCCATTTGTCCTCCGGTCATCCCGTAGGTGGCGTTGTTGACAAAAATGATGACAATGTTTTCGCCGCGGTTGGCGGCGTGAATCGTTTCGCCCGTCCCGATGGCGGCAAGGTCGCCGTCTCCCTGATAGGTGAAAACCATTTTCGACGGGTTCAGCCGTTTGACGCCTGTAGCTACTGCCGGAGCGCGTCCATGAGCTGCTTCAAGCCAGTCTATATCAATATAATTATATGCAAAAACGGCGCATCCGACAGGTGAGATACCTATCGTCCGTTCTTCCATACCCATTTCTTCGACTATTTCAGCTATCAGTTTATGTATCACGCCATGACTACAGCCCGGACAGTAGTGCATGGGATTGTTGTTCATCAGTTTAGGCTTATCGTATGCCAAACTGCCGAGTTTTATTATTTCACTTTGTTCCATAATGTTAATGTAATAACTTTTCTTTGATTGCCTGAACTATTTCGTTTGGTGTAAAAACGATTCCACCCAGGCGTCCAAAATGTTCAACTTTTACTTTTCCATTCACGGCCAGCCTGATGTCTTCAACCATCTGACCTGCATTTAACTCAATGGAAATGATGCCTTTGACCTTCTCAGCGTATTCAGCAATGATGTTTGAAGGAAAAGGCCATAATGTAATTGGGCGCAGCATTCCTACTTTCATGTGTTGTTCGCGTGCAAGTTCAATTGCTTTCTCACATATACGTGAAGATGAACCAAATGCAACAAGTAGGTAGTCGGCATCATCACACATATATTCTTCATATCTTATTTCATTTGCAACGATTTTTTCGTATTTCGCTTGCAAGCGTAAGTTGTTTTCCTCCATTTTGTAAGGGTCGAGTTCCAATGAGGTGATAATGCGAGGGTCGACGTTAGCCGGTTTACCTTGCGCAGCCCATGGACATTCTTCGGCGATTTCTTCGTCGGTCTTACGTCTTTGGTAGGGAGGTAGTGAAACTTTTTCCATCAATTGACCAATCAGTCCATCTGTCAAAATCATTGACGGAGTCAGATATTTAAATGCCAAATCAAATCCAAGCGCCACGAAATCAGCCATTTCCTGCACTGAGGCAGGGGCTAAAGTAAGTAGCCGATAGTCACCGTGACCGCCTCCTTTGACCGTTTGAAAATAGTCAGACTGGCTGGGTTGGATTGTGCCCAATCCCGGTCCGCCGCGCATGACATTGACAATCAGGCAGGGGAGTTCGCATCCTGCAATATAGGAAAGCCCCTCCTGTTTGAGGCTTATTCCCGGACTTGACGATGAGGTCATCACTCTTTTGCCTGTCCCGGCGCCTCCATATACCATGTTGATAGCAGCGATTTCACTTTCGACCTGCATCACTATCATTCCCGTTGTCTCCCAAGGTTTTTCGGCCATAAATGTTTCCAATATTTCCGATTGAGGGGTAATGGGATAGCCGAAATAACCGTCTGCTCCATAACGAATCGCTGCGTGCGCAATCGCTTCGTTTCCTTTCATTAGTTTGATATCGTTCATATTACCTTTTACTCTGCTTTAATTTTATAAACTGCTATGCATCCGTCCGGACATACTACGCCACAGTTGGCGCAGCCAATACATTCCTCCGGAATTTTCAAGAATACATAATGATAGCCTTTGTCATTCACTTCGCGTGCGTACAACTCTAATACGTCTGTCGGGCAGGCTATTACACATAGATTACATCCTTTGCAACGTTCGTTGTCAATAAGGACAGTCCCTTTTATTTTTGCCATGATAATAAATCAAATTTATATCGAGATTGCAAAGATAATAAATTAAATTGGTAAATACATAAAAGCAGATTATTTAGTGGTGAAAATAAATGATGCGCCGGACAAGATTTTTTTTTAAAAGTCAAATATATTACGTGTTATCCAAAAAATGATGACGATCGCAAGTATAATCCAGATGATGCCTGCGCGTTGGATTTTCAACGGAAAGTTTGATGAAGGCGCGACGAATGGTATGACTTTGGCGATTAAAAGCAGCAAAATATAAGGAATAGCTAAGAATATCAATAGATTATGTCTAAAAGCAGACGTGAAATCTAAGTGCAGTAAGTCATGTATAGCCCTTTGTGAGCCGCATCCCGGACATTTGAATCCTGTGAGCATCAGAACAGGACATTTTGGAAAAAAAACCGATTCCACCGGATCGTAAAGATAATAAACAACGCCGGCAATTACAAGAATGACAACAATACCAACGAGATACAATATTGATTTGCGTGACAGGTGTATGTTTTTGATATGTTTAATGATATTCAATAATAAGTGATTGTTAATCAATTTGTAGTTATTTTTACCTGAGCCAGTCCCAATTTTAGTGCTTTCAGATTCATATTGACGATTTCATCGCCTTTTCTGTTAAAAATCGTATGGATACCTTCTTCAATTTTTTCAAACGCGATACCTAAAAAAGGTGTAGCTGCGCCAAGTATCACAATATTTGCAGTACGGACTGAGCCGGCTTGTTTGGCAATATTTTCGACATCGAGGAGAATTGAATGTGGCAATTTAGCAATTTCATCGTAGATTTTTGATATGTCCGGATAGTTTGGAATATTCAGAAAAGGTTCGGAATTAGTTACTAACCAGCCTTCAGGCTTCAGGTAAGGTATGTAGCGAAGACTTTCCATCGGTTCTAACGATATAATCAAGTCTGCTTGTCCTAAGGGTATCAGATCGGATGCGATCGGTCTGTCAGAAAGTCGCAGATGGGATTGGACATCGCCGCCACGTTGGCTCATACCGTGAACCTCAGATTGTTTCATGTATAATTCTTCTGTTAAGGCAGCAACTCCAATTACTGCTGCAATCGAAAGTATGCCTTGACCTCCAACGCCTGACAAGATTATATTTTTTTGCATGCCTAACGGGTTATTTTTTTCTGATTGTCTGGATACATTCACGTCGAGGAATTACGACAGAAACACCTTGATATTCAATTTCTTTGCGTATTATATTGACTATTTCGTCGTGATTCCTTTTCAATGGGACGACGATACGAATATGTTCTTTGGCAACGCCAATGCCTTCGCAAATTGATTCAATACGACCTGTCCCTGCCGAATTTTGTCCGCCTGTCATTCCGGTAGTTTCGTTATCTAAAATTATGATTGTCAGATTACTGTTTGATATAACACAATCGAGTAGACCTGTCATTCCCGAATGAGTAAATGTGGAATCACCGATGATGGCGATGGAGGGATGAACGCCTGCATCGGCGGCGCCTTTTGCCATCGTTATGGCGGCGCCCATGTCAATGCAGGTGTCTATTGCACCGAAAGGCGGCAAAGCTCCTAACGTATAACAACCTATATCTCCAAAGACCTTATGTTCTCCGTATCCATTAATTGCTTCATTCAAAGCATCATACAAATCACGATGGCCGCATCCGTTGCAAAGTGCAGGCGGACGGTTGGCCACGATTTCCGGTTTTGAGAAATACGTTTTAATCTCTTTACCAAGTGCTTTACCTACAATATCGGGATTCAGTTCCCCGTCTCTCGGCAGTGATCCGTCGAGCCTTCCTCTGATTTTCAATCCTTTTTCGAGTAGTCCTTTAAGTTGCCATTCAATGACGGGGTATCCCTCCTCGAAGACCATGATTTCATCGCATGTCTCTGCCAATCTTTGTATTTGTTTGACAGGCAAGGGGTATTGACCGATTTTCAACACAGGGAATGGAAAACCGTCGGGAAAATTTTCCGATAAATAGTTAAAAGCGATTCCGGCAGCAATTAGTCCCAAACGTTTATCGGGAGCGTCAATATATTGATTGTATGTTGAATTTTCAGATTCATTCAGCATATTAGATTGTGCTTCAAGCAGTTTCTTGTATTGTTTGCGAGCAAGTGCAGGCAGCAGGATAAAACGCTGTTGTCCGTCAGCCGGAAAACTCAACTTGTTTTGTTGCTTTGACGGGCGTACTGAAATACCTGAGCGCGAATGTGCTAAGCGTGTTGTAATACGTAAAAGTATGGGATATCCGAGTTTTTCCGACAGGTCAAATGCTTCGTACGTCATATTATATGCTTCCTGCTGGTTGGAAGGTTCAAAAACGGGCAACATGGCAAAGTTTCCGTAAACACGACTATCCTGCTCATTTTGAGAAGAGTGCATTGACGGATCGTCGGCTGCAACAATCACCATACCGCCGTGTATACCGCTGATAGAGACATTCATAAAGCAGTCGGCAGCCACGTTTAATCCCACGTGCTTCATGCAAGTAAGCGAACGTTTGCCGGCATAACTCATGCCGAGCGCTGTTTCCATCGCCGTCTTTTCATTTGTGCACCAACGGTTGTGGATATTTTTCTCCTTAGCCTCGGATGACTTTTGAATATATTCGGTTATTTCGGTAGATGGAGTGCCGGGATAAGAGTAAACACCTGATAGTCCGGCATCAATGGCAGCTTGCGCAATGCATTCATCGCCTAATAATAACCGTTTTTTCATTTTTATTTGATGATCATGATTGTATCATTTTCCAATACGGATTCACCTATTGTGCTCAATATCTTATCGACGATTCCATCGTGGTCTGATTCAATATGATTCTCCATTTTCATGGCGTCAAGCACATACAGCACCTGTCCTTTTTTGATCTTTTGCCCTTCTTCGACACACATTTCAAGGATGACTCCCGGTAACGGCGGTTTGACCTCTATTTCCGTTTTGGGCGGTTCATTTTTTACAGGAGGCTTTTTCGATTGAACGGGTTTGGCGGTCTGTTTTGGGGTTGGTCGAATACTCATTTGCGTCGGACTGACGGCCAGTCCGTCTACTTCGACGACAAATTCTTCGTTGTTTACCGACAAGACTGCCACATTATCCTCGACATGGTGAATATTTACTTCATATTCAGTATCTTTTACTTTGATTCGATATTTCATGACGTATATTTATCTTTTATAGGGTATTTGTCTTAATCCGTATATTTTAGAGTTCCAGGGGGAATACATTTTCGACACCCTGTTAATCGTAAGTGTCATAATCTCATCCTGATACAGGTTTTCTGAGTATTTATACAGCGCGATGGCGATGGCAGCTACCTTTTCATTTGAAATCATAGAGTTCATATTTGATATCAATCACTTTGTTTGAAATTGCACGGCAAAGATAATATTTTCAGTTGAAAAATGAATCATGACTGCTGAAAAAACTCACTTTTGCCGACGTCAACGTATACCGCGCCGGTTGAGTTCGGCTTGATATCGGTCGGCGTTGCGGTTGTGTTCGGCGAGGGTGACGGCAAAATTATGACGGCCTGAAAAGTCTTCTTTTGCGCACATATACAGATAGTTATGTTTGGAATAATTCAATACGGCATCTAATGTTTTGGGTGATGGAATCCGCAAGGGGCCGGGCGGCAAACCGGTATGCAGATAGGTGTTATAGGGAGAGTCAATATTAAGATGCTCTAATAGAATGCGTTGCAGAGTGAAATCGCCTAATGCGTATTTGATTGTCGGGTCGGCTTGCAGGGGGATGCCACGATGGAGACGGTTGATGTAAAGTCCTGCTATTGTGGGATATTCATCTGTTACGGCCGATTCTTCTTCGACGATAGAGGCGAGAATCGAGACTTCTATCGGGCTTAATCGCAATTGTTGTGCACGGTTGCGGCGTTCGTCCGTCCAGAAAGCATTGTATTCGCGCTGCATGCGTTCGAATAATTTTTCGGTAGAGATATTCCAATAGACTTCATAAGTATTCGGGATGAAAAGCGCCATGATGGTAGTCGTGTCGAATCCAATTGATTCACAATATGATGGGTCGTTTAGCAAATCATTAATATCCTGTTTGGAAATCATCAGTTGAGCGCTTAACCTTTCTGCCAGGTCTTCTTTCAGGCGAATGTTATTGAATGTAATCCGGACAGGCTCCTGTTGACCGCGACGCAGGTTGATGACTAAATCGTAGTTGTTCATGCCCTGTTTGACGGCGTAGCGGCCGGTTTTTATATTTCCCGGATACTTCAACAGTTTTGCAACTTCTTTAAAAGAATTGATATTCAGACATTTTGCTGAATCGGTTAATTGCCGGCATACGTCATTGAAATCTTTGTCGGGATATATATAAATGTACGTGACTTTAGTAGCCGCGAAGTTAGGAGAAAGAAAGAGGTAGTAACCATATCCGCCAATTATCGCACATATAGCTACAAATGAAATGATTATAATAATTATCAGCCGTCGTTTCAGCACTTTTTTCATTTCAAGCTGTAAATGATCCGGTGTTGGCCGCCGGGAATTTCAGTTGGAGATGATGATGGAAAATTTGTTCCGTCTACTGTGTATTCGACCACAGAATCAGGTAGTTGCAAGATGGCTGTACTGCCTGACGGGACTACGAGGTCGAGTTGAAGCAAATTTTCCCGAAGCGACCAATCGACGGCGACCGTGCCGTAGGGCGTTTCTTTGGAGACTTTTGCCCAGGTGATGCCTGCGGGGACTTGCGGGGAGATGATGATGCGCCGGTAGCCGGGAAAGCGTTCGTCAGGGCGAATGCCGCCGATGGCTTGGTAGAACCAGGAACCTATGCCGTTGTAACAGTTGTGAATACGGCTTCGCCTGCCGTTCCAGTGTTCCCATGTGGCTGTTGCTCCGTTTTCGATCATATACAGATAACCCGGGTAGTCTTTCTTTTTTAACATGCCATAGACCCAATCTGCTGAATGATTGGCTGTTGCCCATTCTGTCAGAATAGGGATGCCTACAAGACCGGTTGCCAAGTGTCCTTTTTTATCTACTTCCGTCGTGCTATATAATGTGTTGATTACATTAGGGATAAGTTCCTGTGGAGTGACCTTTGAGAGCATCGGGTAGATAAGGTCGATTTGCGAACCGGTGGCATAGCTGTTGTTTGCATTGTCGAAAAAGCGTTCCTGAATCAGTTGACGTCGTTGTCCGGCGCGTTCGGCAAAAACGGCTGCTTCGTCCGGTTTTGCCAGGACGGTTGCAATTTTCTCCATCGTGGCATAACATTCGGCTACAAAACAGTTGTTTACAAGGTCGACGGAAGGCTTAGCCGTCTGGTCAACGCCGTCGGGTGTAGCCCAGTCGCCGAGGAACCACCATCGGTAGTCTTCATCGGGCCATTTATCAAGCAGCCCGTCAACAGAATAATTTTCAACGTATTGGAGCCAGCGTTTCATCTCCGGGTAATACTTTTCAATCATACGCGAATCGCCGTAGTTGACATACGTTTTCCACGAGGCGGTGATGATAAAACCGCACCAGTAAGGTCCTCCTCCTGCGCGATATGGGTTGGGGGCAGTATGCGGCATGCTTCCATCGTCGCGGATACAGTCGGCCCAAGCCTGCATCCAGTTGGCGTACAGCGGGGACAGGTCGAACATGGTTTGCGCGGTCTGTGTGGAGGCATTGCCGTCGCCTCCATAGCCAAGCCGTTCTATATGAGAGCAATCCACGAGATATCCACCCAGGCTGAGGCAATGCAGCGTATGATGAATCATATCATGGATAGCGTTCAATTCCGCATCGGAACATTCAAACGACGAAGCATCCTGATAATCAGTATGAATCAGGTAGGCGTGGATATCGTCTGACTGAGGTTTTGAAGGCAGATTGGATATTTTAACATACTGAAAGCTGTGATAATTAAACTGATTCTTAAATACTTCGCCGTTTTTGCCCGAAGCAATGTAGCGGTCTATTTGTCCCTGCGAGGCAAGTTGTCCGTTTTCCAGATGATCGGCATATTCGATTACAATTTCCTGTCCTTCAGGTAGTTCAGGGAATCCAATCTCCATCCATCCCGTAATGGCCTGTCCCATGTCAATCAGCCAGCCTGAACTGTCTAAATTGCTGATTTTAACAGGATTGATATTTGCCTGAATCCTGTTTGGCTGGGTCATTCTTGGTGATACGGCATGTGACGGGACATCTACGATTTTAGCGGCTTCCCAAGTCAGGGCATCCAGCGTTGCCGACGTAAAGTCAGTCGGCACTCTGCCTGCCTCAACTCGCTCACCTCCAAACTGATGCGGTTGCCACGTGCCAATGCCAAACCTTCCGCTTTCCCTGCTTTTCCAGGATGCATCCGTTGCAAAGAGGGTGTTCCATTGACCGTCGTGCAATTCGTCCAATTGAGCTTTTACCAGCGGTCCATAGTATGCAACTCCCGGTAATCCCGGTTGATACCAACCGCGTGCCAACCAGATAATCAGGTCATTTCGACCCTGTTGCAAATACGGAGTGATATCGTAGGTGACGGCCAGCGATCTCTTATTGAATTGAACCACAGAAGGTGACAACACTTCATCACCTACTTTTTGTCCGTTGACATATATTTCATGATAGCCTAATGAGTTGACATGCAAGATTGCTTTTTCGCCCAATTTGTTGATATCAAATTGTTTAAATAGCAGAGGACATTCAGAATTGCCTGTATCTTGCGTCAAACCGATATAAGAGCCTTTCCAGTCTTCCGGTTTTAAAAGGCCAACACTGAAAAATGCCGTATTGCTCCAGACCGGTTTACTGCTTTTTTCATCCCAAACGCCTACTTTCCAATAGGCTAAAGAGCTTGATTTAAGAGTGTTACCGGTGTAGGGAACCATGACTGAATTTTCTGATTCGACTTTTCCCGAATCCCACAAATCAGCCTTGCCGGCTGTTAGGAGGCTGCTGTCCGAGGCTACTAACAGTTGGTAGGCTGTTTGATGTATACCGTTCTGATTGGCAGCGACTTTCCAACTCAGATGCGGAGTTGTGCCGTCAATGCCCAAAGGATTGGTCAGGTTTTCGCAGCGCAGGTCATCAATACGATAATGATTGGAACAACTTGTGCCAATCATTATCATCCAGGCTATTACATAAAATATATGTCTCATGGGGCAAGATTTGTCAAATGACGTGTTCCAATTGTTGTAATGTTTGGTTCAATTCATCATCCGTCAACGTGTAGTTTGACAGGTCGCCGGAGATAAACTGGTCATAAGCAGCCATATCGATCAGTCCGTGTCCCGACAGATTGAACAGGATCGTTTTCTGACGGCCTTCTTTTTTGGCCTGTTCGGCTTCATTAATGGCGGCGGCAATCGCATGTGCCGATTCCGGTGCAGGTATAATTCCCTCCACGCGGGCAAAGAGCGTAGCGGCTTCGAATGTATCCAGTTGATCGATATCGACTGCTTCTACAAGATCGTCCTTACGCAACTGGCTGATGAGCGTGCCGGCACCGTGATAACGCAATCCTCCTGCATGAATGTTGGCCGGAGAGAAAGTATGACCCAGCGTAAACATCGGAATAAGAGGTGTATAGCCTGATTCATCGCCAAAATCGTACTGGAATTGTCCGCGCGTCAGTTTAGGACATGAAGACGGTTCGGCAGCTATCACTCGAATCTGTTTGCCGTCATTAAGTTTATGGCGAAGGAACGGAAAAGCGATACCTGAGAAATTGGAACCTCCTCCAAAACAGCCTATTACGATATCGGGATATTCACCGGCCATTTCCATTTGCTTTTCGGCTTCCAGGCCGATGACGGTCTGATGCAGCATCACATGATTCAACACGCTGCCCAGCGTATATTTACAGTTTGGCGTCTGCATGGCTAATTCGACGGCTTCGGAAATGGCTGTCCCGAGGCTGCCCTGATAATTCGGACTGTCTGTCAGTATCTTACGTCCCGCTTTTGTGCTCATGCTGGGCGAGGCTTCGACGACGGCGCCAAACGTTTGCATGATGGAGCGTCTGTACGGTTTTTGGTTGTAACTGATTTTCACCATGTAAACGGCTAATTCCAAGCCAAATGCCTGAGCTGCATAAGCCATTGCAGCGCCCCATTGACCGGCGCCCGTCTCGGTGGTGAGATTTGTAACTCCTTCTTTCTTACAGAAATACGCTTGTGCAAGGGCTGAGTTCAATTTATGCGAACCTACCGGGCTGACACTTTCGTTTTTGAAATAGATATGTGCCGGCGTGTCCAATGCCTTTTCCAATCCCGTGGCGCGAACAAGCGGGGTAGGGCGCCAGATTTTATACATTTCGCGGACTTCTTCAGGAATTTCAATCCACGCATCGGTTTCGTTCATTTCCTGATCAGCTAATGCTTTGGCAAACAAGGGATACAAGTCTGATGCCTGTAAGGGTTGTTTGGTCCCGGGATTCAACAACGGCAACGGCTTTTGCTTCATGTCGGCAGCTATGTTGTACCACGCTGTTGGAATTTCTCTCTCTTCTAATAAAAATTTCTTTGTACTCATCTTCTTTTTAAGGTATAAAATTGTTAAAAAATAATCATTTTTGAAAACGATACAAAGAAACAAATAATTATTGATTTGTTCATCATATCGTAAAATATTTTTGTTTTTTTTGAAAAAAAGCGGGGAAAAGGGAGGGATGGAAGACCTTATGTCCGGTTATTGCATCGACTGTTCTTGCTCTTCTTGCTCCGTTATTTCCCAATAGGTATCTTCCTTATTATCATCTTCATCCGTTAGAAAAGGGTCAATCGGCGGCGGGGGGCCTGTGCGTCGGAAATAGAAGGCAAATGCTATGCCGGTTATCATCCCTGACAGGTGTCCTTCCCATGAGATCGCCGTGTCTTTGTATAAAGAAGGGAAAAATGCCCATATAAAACCGCCATACAGAAACGCAACCAACAGGGCAAAAGCCATCTGTCTCGGTACTTTGCGGATGACGCCGCTGACAAAATGAAAGGCTGCCAACGCATAGACCAACCCGCTGGCGCCGACATGTATAGAAAATGTCCTTCCCATGAACCAGGTCATCAAACCGCATGTCAGATAAAGATATAGCAGAATCAACCACGATTTGTTCCTGTAAAAAAGGAATAGTCCAAATAGGAGCAAAAATAATGATGGAGTGTTGGACATCAAATGGTTGACTCCGTCATGTAACAACGGCAACGTGATGATGCCAATCAGTCCTTTCCATTCCAACGGATGTAATCCGAAATGAGTGAATTTTGTATTAGTCAGTAATTCAGTTAGATATACTATCCATGGGAAGGATAGTAAGGAAAAGGCATAAATAAATGCTGTGATGGTGTCTTTTTTGTCGGAATCCATGGGGGAGTAACTGAATAACTGAGTAACTGAATAACTGAGTAACTGAATAACTTTTCGTTAGGTCATTGCGGGCTTGATCCGCAATCTCTTTGCTTTTAGGAAACGGAGATTCCGCATCAAGTGCGGAATGACGGGAAGGTGGAACTTGCGCTATGACGATCAGTGAAGGGCGAAAGCATTTCGCCCCTACATGCACACTGTGAACTTTGAAACAACCTTGAAACAACCTTGAAAGAACCTTGAACTTTGCACCTTGCACTTTGAATCATTGAATTTTTGAATCATTGAATTGTTTTATTCAGGACAGATGATGGACAATTGTCGC
>JAITMM010000017.1 GCA_031277335.1 Tannerella sp.
CGGATAACCCATCGTAAAATCGGTGCGGATGCCGTTGGCCATGTATCGTTGATATGTTTCGGGAAAATCAAGTAGCAGGAAATGGGAACGGCTGACGGAAATGCTTTCGTTGAGCAGGCCGGACAAGCCGGATATCTCGTCCGAAAGTTTGTCATTCGATGATGAAGAAGCAAATGATGGGTGGCATGCTATTTTGCCTGTTTTGCGTAATCGCTGTATCAGCTGTCTAAAATGTTTGTTTTTAGGATTTAATCCTCTGTCATTCTGTGATATGCCGGTAAAGAGGATGAAAAAGATGCTTTGCGAAAGCGCATATTCGCGCTCTATCCTTTCAATCAGATCATACGTGTCGAATGGGTCTTTTTGCTTCCCTGTCAAGACGGCAATTCTACGTTTAACTTCCTTTATATCAAAACGTAATATCTCCCTTGCCAGTGCGCCGGCCGTTCTGACGAAACCTTTGTGAAGGTAGGCATACGCATGGTCGATATCATACGTTGCAATGTATTGCGGTTGAGCGGCCTGCGCTTTTGCCTCGGCAAATAATGCGTCGCCAAATTGACCGCGCAGTTTTTGAGCGAACTTGAGGATAAGAATGTCTACTAACGGCTTGTGCAGGAATCCGTTGTTAAAGGCGATGCTTTCCGCAGCCGGAAACCTGCCGTAATCATCCTTGCGGTGAGGCTGGTATTCTTCATAGCGCGAGAGCAGATAAAAAGACATCGCAAAAATATCGAACGGAAGAAAAGACTGATTGTCAGGAGATTGAAAGAAAACAGGTTCTCCCTCAAACTCACCCATATCAATAACTTGCGTTGAAACACCGGAAGATGACATCACAGGGTGCTGCCATATAAATACTTCATTTTCAATTGATAATGGCTGAGGGGCATAAGTGATGCCATAAGCCGATTCTCTCAAAACCTCAATTGATTCGGTCAATTGAAAAGACAGTCTCAGTTGACCGTCCAGTACCACATCCATGATATATGTAATTCTGTTCGTTATGCGGGGCGTATAGATGGTGAGCATTAATTAATAACTGAATAACTGAATAACTGAGTAACAGAAAAGAACGTAAGACTTGTAAGAGCGTAAGACACGTAAGAATCTTTGTGTTTAAAATTCGTGAAATTCGTGGCTAAAATCTTCAAATCGCCTCCAACCCATAATACTGATAATCCCGCATCAACGTCTGCAGCAGCGATTCATCGCTTATCGGCGGATTAATCCGCAGAAAATCACGCACTTTGATACCCAAATCGCGTATGCGCATCGGCCGTTCGGGCGTATACCTGAATAGCGTATCGTTAATCAGGTTGATCTGCTCGAGCGAAAGATTCTCTGCCTGCGGAAAAACGGGTATATAACTGACGCTCAGATGCCGAAACTCGTCCAGCGTGACATTTATTTTGCGAAAATCCTTCTCCTTGATCACCAGCGTCCCGGCAACGAGGTCGCCCAGCCGTTGATTGTTCTTTGTCACCACGATACTGACTATCCCAATCCATTGAAACAGATAGATATCGACCATCAGAAACAGCCATCTGAGCAGGTAGGCGCTCAGCTTGGGTCTCGAGCCGTCTTTCATCACCACCCTGATGCCGAGCAGTTGTTTCCCCGGCGTCTGGCCTTTGTTAAACAGCTCGCACAGCAGCGAATAGAACATCGGAGGCATTGACATAATAAATATACCTACAATCCATACGTCATCATTGCCAATATTCAATGCGCCGGTCCCGACGCCAAAAACAAAGTACAATATAACGTAGTAAACTGTAATAATCACATAATCAACGATTCTTGCCAATATCCTGTCGCCGACGTTAGCCGTCGTCTGGTCAATCTGGACATACTGCCCTGTAATAATTGTTGAATCTGCCATCTATTTTTATGAATCGAATTGCAAATATATGAATTAAAATCTATCTTTGCGGCTACTTCAATCAAAAGAATGAAAGAAATATCGTTTATACGTCAAAATATTGAGAAGTGGCGGGCGCTTGAGCCGGTGATAGATACAGCTTCTTCGCAGGATCCGGGGCGATTGGCCGATGCCTACCTCGAAATCACGACCGACCTCTCCTTTTCGCGCAGCAACTATCCGCGTTCGCGTATCACGATTTACTTGAACAACTTGGCTTCGGCGCTTCACAATTCGCTCTATAAGAACAAGAAAGAGTCAAGGTCGAGGATATGGAACTATTGGAAAACGGAGGTGCCGCTCGTCATGTATGCCTCGAGAAGGGAATTGCTGATTTCGTTTCTGATCTTTATCATCAGTGCCGGCATTGGCAGTTTGTCGACAGTCAATGACGATATGTTTGCCCGCCTGATTATGGGTAATGGCTACATTGACATGACGTTAGACAATATCGAGTCAGGCAATCCGATGGGCGTCTACGGCGAGATGTCGCAGGTGTCGATGTTTTTTATGATCGTCTGGAACAATGTGCGCGTCTCTTTCCTGACCTTTGTCTCCGGCATGTTGACAGGCCTCGGTACGGGGCTGATGCTCTTTCAGAACGGCGTGATGCTCGGAAGTTTTCAGACATTCTTTTTCCAGCAACACCTTGGTCTTGAATCAATGATGGCTGTGTGGCTTCACGGCACGCTCGAAATATCGGCGCTCATCATCGCCGGTGCGGCCGGACTTGCGCTGGGCAACGGTTTTCTCTTTCCGGGCACTTATCCCAGGGGATTTGCCTTTCGGCAGGGCGCAAAGCGAGGGTTGAAGATTGTCGTCGGCACGGTTCCGATATTTTTCATCGCCGGATTTGTCGAGAGTTTTCTGACGCGCTATACATCAGCATCTTATGTCCTTCGAGGCGGTTTTATCCTCCTGTCGCTTGCTTTCGTACTCTATTATTATATTTTTTTACCCCGAAAATTAAGTCATGCAATACCCGAATCCTAAAATCAAGTTTTATAAGATACGTACGTTTAATGAAAAGCTGTCCGTCTCGTTCGATTTCCTGCGCGAAAACTGGAAACAGCTGCTCAAGCTGTCATTATACCTGATCCTGCCAATCTGTCTTTTTCAGGCCTTTGCGATGAATTCCTTTATGGATATTTATTTTAAAACGTTGGGAATATCGACCGGTACGGCCTTTAGTGACATGAATTTATATTCTATAGTGATTAATTATCTCGCCGTAGTAGTGTTTTTGTTGCTCGGATCAAGCATGCTTTATGCGCTGGTATTCACGATGATGATCGAATACGAACGGCGTGATGACCGCATGATGTCCATCAAAATGGGAGATATCAGGAAACCTCTGATTCGCAATATAGGCAAGCTGCTGACTGTCTACGGATTGGAACTCGTCCTGATCCTCGTTATCAGCGGTGTTTTCGGCTTGCTGATGGGCATCTCGTCCTTGACAGGGGTAATAATCCTGGCCGTTATCATGATATTGGTCTTGGTTGCCATCCTCGTTTTATTGATGATTCCCATGAATCTTTTTATGCCGATTTACATTTTTGAGGAGATATCTTTCTCGCAGGCGTTAAAAAAATCGTTCAGATACGGGTTTTCGCATTTTGGAGATACATTTCTGGTGCTGCTCGTTTTTGGCTTCATTGCCAATATAGTAAGTAGCGTGACAAGTACGCCGTGGATGATTATATTTTTTATAGGCCAGTTTTTTACGCTGGCCGAACCTGAATCCGGTTTGAATGCTTCCGTAGCGTATCAGTTTGTGGTTTACATACTTGGCATCATTCAATCGTATGGAAGCTACGCCAGCCTGATTATCGTGGCCATAGCCATTGCCTTTCAGTATTTTCATATCAGGGAGAAAAAGGAAGGAATCACGGTTGCCTCTGATATTCAAAACTTTGAACATTTATAGACAGGGATGATTCATTTATCCGATACAATCATCTATGATGCGGCCAAGATTGCCGAGTATCAGGCCGACAAGCGGTTTGATTACAACAGTCAGTTGCAAATACCTGAATTTGACCTGATGGACATTATTCTCCGTTGGCTGTCGAGGATGCTCGACAAGCTGTTCGGAGTGTCCGTCAGTTCGGGGATGGCGCTTTTTATTTTGATTGCTTTTATTGTCGTTTTCCTCCTTGTTCTCGGATATTTTATCTATAAAAAACGGCCCGAACTGTTTATGCGCGAGAAAAAGACGCTGCTGCCTTATGAGGTTGAGGCAGAGACGATTTACGGGATTGATTTTGAAAAGGAACTGAAGGCTGCATTGATGGCCGGCGATTTCAAAACGTCCGTCCGCCTCCTCTACCTGCAGACGCTGCGTTCTATCGCCGACAGACAATGGATTGATTGGCAAATATATAAGACGCCAACCGAATACATCTACGAATTGAAACCGGCGGAGCTGAAAACGCCGTTCCGCGATTTCACCAACTCGTTTCTGCAGGTGCGATACGGCAATTTCAAAGCCACCCGCGAACTCTTCGATTCGATGTCCGGCCTGAGCGACCAACTTAAAAAAGGAGAACACGATGAAAGGTGACAGGCTGTTTATTTTGATTATCACGGTTTTTCTTGTGCTGGTGTTTGTATATCAGTATTTTGCGCCAAAGGAATTTGTATGGAGCCCCACGTTTTATCAACGCGACAAACAACCCTTCGGCAGCTATGTCTTCGATGATGTCATGTCTTCGTCAACAGTTGATTATAAGGTAGATAGCAAGACTTTCTATCAGTTGTACCAGGAATATGGAGGCACGGAAAAATTGGAAGATTTGGAGGAGGAAGAGGAAGAGACTGATTATGAGGATTATTATATGGACGAAGAGGATGTCGGGGCCGAGGAATATACGGATGAACCGGCAATTTACGAAGATTACGACGGGGCCGAGGAATATCCGCTGCTACCTCCCCGCGCATTTCTCATTACCGAACAATATATTAATTTAACGCAAGCCGATGTCAAGGCCATGTTATTTTTGCTGCGTCAAGGCCATAAAATCATGTTATGTCTCCATTCCATACCGGGAGTTTTGGCCGATTCCATCGGAATATCATACAGATATGAGTGGTATGCCGACGTCAAAAACATTGCCCGTTATGCAAGGGAAGGAAACAGCCGTGACAGCCTTTTTGTCGGGACGGATTCGCTCCATCCTGACCGGATTTATAGGATATATCCTCATTTTCACCCTGTTGTATTGGAAGAGGACGCCTCGGACGGCATATTCAGCTTCGAGGACGATACGTTGAAAAAGCGGGAAACGCCGCTTTTTAGCAGCTCGGAAGTATTGGTGCGCGATGTGAGCGGCGACACGCTGGCCATGCGTTTCGCCATCGGCAACGGGGAATTGTTTTTGGTGACTACTCCGCTGATGTTCACCAACTACGGTGTCCTTGACGGCGACAATGCTTCCTACGCCTTCCGGCTGTTATCGTATATGAAAGGCCTGCCTGTCACGCGGTTGGAATCCTACGGACGGTTTGCCATTCAGGATTCGGGCAGCCCGTTGCGCTATTTCCTGCGTCAGCCACCGTTGCAGTGGGCTGTTTATATGGCTGTGATTGTCATTCTGTTAAGCATGTTTTTCGGAATGAAGCGCCGGCAATGGGTCATCCCCGTGCTGCGTCCGCCGGCCAACGAGACGCTTCGTTTTACGCAACTGATTGGCAATCTGTATTATCAGCGTAAAGATTATAAGGATATGCTCCAAAAGAAATACCTCTATTTTTCTACGGAGGTGAAGCAATTGACGGGGTTGGATATGATGTCGGACGAACCGGACGAAGAACTGTGCCGCCGCCTTTCCGACAAGATGGGACGTGAATTTGCTGCCGTCAGACCTGTCTTCATACAATTTAAAAATCTGTTGACGCCGGGTACTCAGGTAGATGAGCGCGACATGATGGAGATGATCGATGTGATGAACGGATGGAAAAATAATTTGAAAATGTAGAAATATATAACTTAACTGTAATAAAATTAAATATTATAATGTAATGGAAGAAAGAACGGAAACGATGAATTTGACGGATTTCACCGCCAAAATAAATCAGATACGCACGGCCATGTCTACGGTTGTAGTCGGGCAGGAGCGGGTGATCGATTTATTGCTCACTGTCATCTTAGCCAAAGGCCATGTGCTGATCGAAGGCGTGCCAGGCATTGCCAAGACGCTGACAGCCAGGCTGATGTCAAAGCTTATTGACGCAAAGTTCTCGCGTATTCAGTTTACGCCCGACCTGATGCCTTCGGATATCCTGGGGACATCGGTCTTTAACCTGAAAACAAGCGAGTTTAATTTTCATAAAGGCCCGATATTTGCCGATATCGTGCTGGTGGACGAGATCAATCGCGCACCGGCCAAGACGCAGTCCGCCCTTTTCGAGGTGATGGAAGAACGCCAGGCCACGGTCGACGGGACGACTTACAAAATGAGTCCGCTCTATACGATCCTTGCCACGCAAAACCCTATCGAACAGGAAGGTACCTACAAGCTGCCCGAAGCGCAGTTGGACCGTTTCCTGATGAAAATCAACATGTCATACCCTACGCTGGAGGAAGAGATCCGCATCCTGGAGCTGCATCATGCAAACAAGAGTCTGACTTCGCTTGACGATATCAATCCTGTGCTGACGGCTCAGGAATTGCTTATCCTTTGCGACTTTGTAGGCAAAGTATATGTCGACCCTTCTCTGCTGCAATATATCGCCCTGATTATCAATCAGACGCGCACAAGCAAGTCGGTGTATCTCGGCGCTTCTCCCCGCGCATCGGTGGCCTTGATGCAATCGGCCAAAGCATTTGCCCTCTTGCAGGGACGCGATTTTATCACCCCCGAAGACATCAAGTTCATCGCACCCTCCGTCCTGCAGCACCGGATGATCCTGACTGCCGAAGCCGAAATGGAAGGCCATACGCCCGGCAAAGTCGTTCAGCGACTGATAGATAAGGTCGAAGTCCCGAAGTGAGTCGGTTGTTCAAGGTTCAAGTTTCAATTGTTCATTGTTAATTGTTAATTATTAATTATTCGTTGTTCATTATCAGATGTTTTTGCACCGTAGATTCTATCTCGCCAGCCTCGCAGTGATTTTTTCATTACTGTGCGGTTATATTTTCCCTGCATTTTTTGCAGTCGGGAAAGTGATGGTCGTCCTATTGCTATTACTCTGTATATTTGACTATTGGCGATTATGGAGAATGCAAGGCGGCGTCACGGCTTCGCGCACCTGTTCGGCGCGTTTTTCAAACGGAGACGAAAATCCCGTCAGAATCGAGGTGGAAAACAGATATTTGTACAGTGTTAATTTACAGGTGATTGATGAGATACCGAATGTATTTCAACGCAGAGACGTGCTGTTTGCGCTCGAGATGAGATCGGCCGAACGCAAGGAAATCCTTTACCGCCTCCGACCCGTCAAACGCGGTGAATATCAGTTCGGTAAGATCAGAGTATTTGTCTCCACGCATCTTGGCCTGCTCACGCGCCGCTTCACGTGCGGCGAACCGGTCGACATCAAGGTATATCCCGCCTACCTGATGCTGCACCAGTATGAGTTGATGGCCATCAGCAATAACCTGACAGAACTGGGCATCAAGCGAATACGCAGAATAGGCCATCACACTGAATTTGAGCATATCAAGGAATATGTCAAAGGCGACGACTACCGCACGATCAACTGGAAGGCAAGCGCCCGCCGCCATCAGCTGATGGTGAACACGTATCAGGACGAACGCTCGCAGCAGGTCTACAATATCATCGACAAGGGCCGCATCATGCAGTCGGCGTTTAAGGAGATGACGCTCCTCGACTATGCCATCAATGCCGCACTGGTGCTTTCGTATGTAACTATCTATAAGGAAGATAAGGCCGGACTTATCACGTTTTCCAATCAGTTTGAGACGTTTATCCCGGCCTCCAAGCAGGCGGGACACTTGCAGACCATCCTCGAAAGCCTCTACCGCCAGCAGACGACGTTCGGCGAGAGCGATTATTCGACGCTGTATGTCCATCTGAACAAGCATGTCAGCAAACGCAGCCTGCTGATTATATACACCAATTTCGACAATGTGGTCGGCATGGAGCGGCAGTTGAATTATTTGCAGCAGCTATCGCACAAGCATGTCGTCCTGGCCGTCTTTTTCGAAAATGCCGAGCTGAAGGACTTTGCCGTCCGCCGTCCGCACGTCGGCGAAGGTTATTTCCAGCAAGTGATCGCCGAAAAGTTTATCTATGAAAAACAATATGTTACGACCTTACTGCGCCGCAACGGCGTCTATTCTCTGCTGACGACCCCCGAAAAACTCTCCGTCGACGTCATCAACAAATACCTCGAGATGAAAGCCCGACACCTGATATAAAATACATTTTGACGTTAATCCTGAAGGGATTACATATTTATAGGTATAAATGTTCGCGTACATGTGCGACCCCGTTGGGGGTCGAATAATACATAACCACGTTTGTCTATAAATATGTGACCGCTTCGCGGTCAATTCCTACCCCGTCATGGCGGGCTTGACCCGCCAACCCATTATAAAATAATTCATCTTTTTGTGGAGATTGAAAAAAAGCAGTACATTTGTGCTTTCATATCTGTACGACAACATGGAAATAACTTTTAAAGAAGATTATTTACAGGAAATGTATCAAACCGGTAAATCAACTGATAAAAGGCATCGATTTCAACCTGCTATAATCCGTAAGTTTATTTATGTGATTGACTAAAGATCGTTCAAACTGATACGGGAGAACTTAGAAAATATCATGCATTAAACTATGAAAAGTTGAAAGGTGCAAAAAAAGGACTCTCTTCTGTAAGAATTAACGATCAATACCGCATTGAATTTGAAGAAATAACGATTGACAATCAATCTGTTGCAACAATATGTAACATAACTGAAATATCAAACCATTATAAATAGTAAAGTCATGACTACCATTCCGGGTATAGAACCAAAAATGATCGCAAACAACCTCGAACCGTATGAACCGACTCATCCAGGTGAAGTGTTGAAAACTGAAATAGAGTATCGTGGCATTTCGCAACGTCAACTTGCCGGTGCAATAGATGTTCCATATACTTGGCTCAACGAAGTGATGAATGCCAAACGCCCTGTCAATCCGGAATTGGCAATGTTAATTGAAGCGACATTGGATATTCCGGCAGAAGCGTTGTTAAAGATGCAAGTACGTTATAATTTGCTTATTACCAAACGTAACAGCAAATTTATTGACAAATTGAATAAAATCAGGAAGATTGCCTCAATTTTATAAATCATTACATTGAAGGCACGGATTGCAAATTCGCACCGGCAGAAATCTTTGAATCTTTGAATCCTTGAATCTTTGAATTAAAATTTACCCTTTGATAATCCGCTTGATCTCATTCAGTTTGTTGAGTGCTTCGATGGGAGTGAGGTTGTTGATATCGAGGTTTTTGATTTCGTCGCGGATCTGGCTGAGGGTAGGGTCGTCCAACTGGAAGAAGCTCAGCTGATAGCCTTCTCCCTTCGATGCGATCTTCTTGACGGGCTTCGTGGTGAGACCCGTCTGGCTATTTTCCGTTTCCAACTGCTTGAGAATCTCGTCGGCACGCTTGACGATGCTTTTCGGCATGCCGGCCATCTTGGCCACGTGGATACCAAAGCTGTGCTCACTCCCTCCCGGGGCTAACTTGCGGAGGAAGATGACTTTATTATCGGCCTCCTTCACCGACACATTGAAATTTCTGATGCGCTTGAAGGAGCGTTCCATCTCGTTCAGTTCGTGATAATGCGTGGCAAAAAGCGTCCGTGCCGAAGCCGTCGGGTGCTCGTGGATATACTCCACGATAGCCCAGGCGATGGAGATACCGTCGTACGTGCTTGTGCCGCGCCCAAGTTCGTCAAAGAGAATCAGGCTTTTAGGAGACATGTTATTGATGATCTCCGCCGCCTCGTTCATTTCAATCATAAACGTAGATTCGCCGACGGAGATATTATCTGTGGCGCCTACTCGTGTAAAAATCTTGTCTACCAGGCCTATACGTGCGCTTTTAGCCGGCACGAAACTCCCGATCTGCGCCATCAGCGTGATCAGGGCCGTCTGCCTGAGCAGCGCCGACTTGCCCGCCATATTCGGCCCCGTGATAATCAAAATCTGGTTTTTCTTCCGGTCCATCAACACGTCATTGGCGATATAAGGCTCGCCTGTAGGGAGTTGGCGCTCGATGACGGGATGACGTCCTTCCTTGATGTCGATCGTGTCCGAGTCGTCTACGGTCGGACGCGCATATTTGTTTTTCAAGGCCACTTCGGCAAACGAATGGAGACAGTCCAATTGCGCTATCATCATGGCATTTTGCTGGATGGGATAAATAAACTGCGACATAAAGACAATCAGCTCGTTATACAACCGTGTCTCCAGTTCGATGATTTTCTCTTCGGCACCCAGGATTTTTTCCTCGTATACCTTCAACTCTTCGGTGATATACCGCTCGGCGCCGACAAGTGTCTGTTTACGAATCCATTCCGGCGGCACCTTGTCCTTGTGCGCATTGCGCACCTCGATATAATATCCGAACACGTTGTTGAAAGCAATTTTGAGGCTCGGAATGCCGGTGCGCTCGGATTCGTGCTGCTGTATTTTCATCAGATAATCCTTGCCGGAATAGGCCATGCTGCGCAGTTCGTCGAGTTCGGCGTTGACGCCCTTTGCTATGACCTTGCCCTTGTTGACCAAGACGGGTGGGTCGTCTGATATCTCGCGCTGTATCTTGTCGCGCAGCTCTTCGCAAACGTCCAATTTCTCGCCGATGGATTGAATCTCAGGCTCTTCGCTTGAGATGCAGATGTCGCGGATGGATTCAATCGCAAAAAGGGCTGTTTTCAACTGCACCACTTCGCGGGGCGATACCCTCCCGGCAGCCACTCGCGAGATGACACGCTCAAGGTCGCCTATTTCTGTTGCAGCTTGCCTTAATTTCTCTCTAAAATCCTGTTTGTCAAAGAGGAAGGAGACGATGCGCTGTCTTTTCCCAATCGCATGAATATCCTTGAGCGGAAAGAGAATCCACCGTCTGAGCAGCCTGGCGCCCATCGGCGACGCCGTCCTGTCTAAAATATGGCTCAGCGAGATACCGCCGTCATTGATTGTCTGCACCAGCTCCAGGTTGCGCACCGTAAACTTGTCTAACCGGACAAACCTGTCTTCCTCGATGCGCGACACATTGGAGATATGCGCGATTTGCGTATGCTGCGTGAGGTCAAGGTAGGCCAAAATCACGCCCGAGGCGATGATGCCGTGCTGCAAGTCCTGGATACCGAAGCCTTTAAGCGTGTTTGTCTCAAAATGTTTGAGCAGCCGTTCGTAGGCCGTCTCGAACGTAAACATCCAGTCGTCGAGTTCGAACAGCAGATAGCGGGCGCCGAAAGTGGCGTCAAAATGGCTTCTCAGGTTGCGTTGTATCAGGACTTCTTTCGGGGCAAAGTTATTGAGCAGCTTGTCGATATAGCCCGTAGTCCCTTCGGCTGTCAGAAATTCGCCGGTGGAGATATCGAGAAATGCGACGCCGCAGATGTCTTTCCCGAAATGAACGGCCGCAAGGAAATTGTTCTCATTGTGGTTCAGGATATTATCGTTGATGGATACGCCCGGCGTCACCAATTCGGTGATGCCGCGCTTGACTAACTTTTTCGTCGACTTCGGGTCTTCCAACTGGTCGCAAATTGCGACCCGTTTGCCGGCGCGCACCAATTTCGGGAGGTAGGTATCGAGGGCATGGTGCGGAAAGCCGGCCATCTCGACGTAATCGGAGATGCCGTTGGAGCGTTTCGTCTGCACGATGCCGAGAATCTCGGAGCCGATGACGGCGTCCTTGCCGTACATCTCATAAAAATCGCCTACACGAAACAGCAGGATAGCGTCGGGGTGCTTTGACTTGATGTCAAAGTACTGACGCATCATGGGTGTCTCGATGTATTTCGGCATTTAGTTCACCTCCAGCTCTTCCCAGCGCGGCATTTTCGGGAATGGATTGTGCGGCTCGGCCTGATACCAGAAAGCGACGGACGAAATATCGGATTTCTGCGGCAGATAGCGTCCGCCCTGTCGCCAGCCCAAGTCCTGTATCGTTATTTTCAGGTCTTTATCGAAGCGTATCGGGTCGGTGATATGCCATCGGTAGAGGCCGAAGCGTTGTTGCGACTTGTAGGTGCCGTCGGGACGAATGACCTGATGCAGACCGGAATAGGGAGTGCAGAAGGTGGTGTATTGTCCTTCGCGGTCGAAGTTGTACGAGCCGCAGAAATAATCTTCCGTTCCCGTGCCGCAGATCGTCGGGAATTTGCTGTCGCCGTCCATGAAGAACTTGATTTCGCCTTCGCCCCACCAGCCGTTATTGTTCACACCCCAAGCCATATAGACGCCGACGAAGTGGCCTTTGCCCTTGATATTGTCGGCGATGACATAGTCGGACGTCGTGTTCGGATTGGTGCGTCGCCATTGGGCATGGAAATAGCCGGCGTCGGCAGGCACTTCGGTCAGCGCGTAGTCTATCTGATAATAAAGGGTCATGGCTTCGGCGTCGTTGACGTTTTCCATCGTGATCTTGCATTTCTTGCGGAAAGGCATGGTCCAGTAGCAGTTAAAGGCGCTGCCCGGGTTCACGCAGATGGCCAGCGACGTCAGCGGCGCATAGACGCCCCATCCCATACCGAAGAAGTCGCCGACGGGACATTCCACCGAGGGCGTCGTCTCGTCGTCCCAGTAGATGCGCAGGATCGAGAAGCGCCAGTTGCCCGTCGGCGTCATCCAGATATGCTGTATGGCGCCCGGCCCTTCGATCTCGGCCAGCGTAAACGTCTCGCCCGAATTGATGCGGATATAAGGGTTGACTTTCCAGCCCTGCCCCAGGTCGCGGGCGGCGTTGGAAGCGTTGGCTACATTGCGCTGCGCCTGGTCTTTAGGGTCGGCCATCCCGCCTTTCCCCTTTTCGCCCGTGAAGTTTTCAGGGCTGATAGACCGCGTCTTGGCATTCGACAACTGATACAGGTTGCCCATATTGGAGTTCAGCCCGTTGTAAGGGTATGACTGCGAAAAAGCGATCAATGAACACCATGCCAAGCAAACGAAGGTGATAAAAGTTTTCTTCATCTATTTTGCAAATCTTTGAATGTTTGAATCTTCGAATCCTCAAATCTTTGAATCTTTGAATTTTTGAATCTTTGAATTAAATTTATCTCGGCAACATCGGAAATAACTTCAATATCAAATCCTTATCCGGCATCTTCCCGTATTCGCAAATCTCAAATGCTTCTAAGTAGCGTGCATTATTCAATTGTTCGGGTGTATACCATTGCAGGGCAGCTTCGCGGAAGCGTTCGACCGAGCCTCTCGACAGAAACTGGTCGGCACTAAATTTCCTGCGTGCAGCCGCATCCGTGGCCGGCGGCACCTTGTCGGCATATCCACCGTTCCAGGGCAGCCACTCGAACACCTGCGATTCGTGCGCCGAGATCACATCGATCTTCTTCTCGACCACGGGCGTTATATCTACCACTATATCAGCATGAAACGGAGCCGGTTTCTTGAAACGGTCCGGCATATACAGGAAGACGGGCGCCTTGAGCAGCGGCTCGCCGTCCGGGATCATCAGCGGCACGGAAATCATATAGGCCGCATCCTGCACCAGCACGCCTGCGTTGCGATGGTCCGGGTGATAGTCGTTTGTGCGATTGGTGATGACGACGTCGGCTTTCCAGTCGCAGATCAGTTTGATGATTTTTTTCCTGTTCTCGATGGTCGGCATCAGCTCACCGTCGTGATTGTCAAGGTTATCGTATTCGATCCCCAGGATAGAGGCCACCTTTTGCATTTCGGTCTTCCGCCGGGCGGCCAGCGCTTCGGGCTGCATCGTATGATGCCCTTTATCGCCGTTGGTGATCGACACAAACTTCACTTTATGACCCATTTGCGCAAACAGTGCAGCCGTTCCGGCCACGTTCAGGTCGCAATCGTCGGGGTGGGCGCCAAAGACAATGACGCGGAGGGGTTGGGCGGACAGTGCCATGTTCAGGCAAAGCGCCGCCAATAGGAGCAATAATTTTGACTTCATATATTATAGATTATTTTAAAGAATTAATAATTAACAACTTAGTGGATATAAAACTTAGCGTTGCAAAACTCCGGTCATAGAAATGACGCTTATTAAATATAATAATCATTCACATCGATAAGCCCGATTTTAACGGCATATCTTGTTGCTTCGAGCACATTATTGACGCCGATTTTGCGAAAAATATTTTTCCGGTGTGTCGCGATTGTATGAATGCTCAAGTTGCGCTCGTCTGCAACGTCCTGACTTGTTTTGCCTTGCGCAATACTTTTCAGCACTTCGATCTCGGTAGCCGTCAGCGGCAGTTTGCTGTATTGTTCTTTTTTCGTCAGCAGCATTGTCTTGACTCGGTCGCTGACGAATTGTTTTTTTTCTAATCCTGATCGCAGCGCGTTGGAAATTTCTTCGATGGAATCGTCTTTTAACAGTATGCTGAAATGTTTTTCCGAGACGATACGCCTCAAAAACGTTTCATTCAGGTCGTCGCTGAAGAGAATCCACCGCGAATTTTGGAAGCGCATGCCTGTGATGACCATCGATTCGAGGCTCGAAAAGTCAAAAAGCGTGTAGTCCAATAATATCAACGCTTCGGGATGCGCTGCGAGGGCAATGAGCAATTCCGGTTTGTCCTTGACGGGAATAACATTGCTTTCAGGAACGTATCTATTCCATAATGTGATTATCCCAAGTCTTGTAATGGGTTGATTATCTGCTAATATAAGCGTTATGTCAGTAGTAGCCACTTCGATAGTTTATGCTCGCAAAGGTACGCATTTTTTTTGAAATAAAAAGTAATTATTATAATTTTTTGTTTTTCCTGAAAATTATACTTATTTTCGTGCGTTTTTTTGAGCAATGGAAATAATTTTTAGTCAACAGATAGTTGAATGATACAGACAACCGGAATAACGAAAAGTTTTGATAAGCTGCAAGTCTTGAAAGGCATTGATTTGCATGTATATAAGAAGGAGATAGTGGCCATCGTGGGGCCGAGCGGCGCCGGGAAGACCACGTTGCTGCAAATCATCGGTACGCTTGATAAGCCTGATGCAGGCAGTGTCAGGATTGAAGGCGTCGATCCTTTTAGTCTGAATGAGAGAGAGATGTCTCGTTTCAGGAACAGGCATATCGGCTTCGTGTTTCAGTTTCACCAGTTGCTGCCTGAGTTTACGGCGCTGGAAAACGTGATGATCCCGATGCTGATAGCCCGCGAAAATGCTGCTGTGACCGAGAAAAAAGCCAAAGACCTCTTGGATTTTCTAAAGATGGCCGACCGGATGACGCATAAGCCGGCCGAGTTGTCGGGCGGTGAGAAACAGCGCATCGCCGTGGCACGGGCTTTAATCAATAATCCTTCGGTGATTTTGGCCGATGAGCCTTCGGGCAGCCTCGACAGTAAAAATAAGGAAGAACTTCACGAGTTGTTCTTCGATCTACGTAATAAGCTGGGACAGACGTTTATAATCGTGACGCACGATGAACGATTAGCCTTGAGAACAGACAGAATCATTCGGATGAATGACGGGAAAATACTATAGTTCAAGGTTTAAGGTTCAAGGTTCAAAGTTCAAAATTCAATTGTTAATTATTCATTGTTCATTATTCATTAAATTTTATGTCTTGGCGCGACCTCTTCTATTTCTCTAAAGGCGACAGAAATGCGCTGATCATCGTGTTGCTCCTGATTGCTGCCGGAGGTCTTTTGCTTATGTTAAAGAAATCTCCTTCAACCACTTCTGCCGATTTGCCTCCTACGGTTTCCGTCTCTCAACCGCCTCAGTCGAGCACTTCCTCAACTTTATCGGACCAATCCGGGTCATCTTCTCCTTTGACGGCTCAGCCGTCAACTTCGGCTTCTTCCGGGTCCGTTTCTTCTTCTTCTTCGGCATCTCCAAATGTTTCTCTATCCGAGGCCTCACCTACGCAATCATCTTCAACCCAATCTACTGCCCGCCGTGAAACGACACCCGAGCGAATCGCCCGCATCACCGACACCCGCCCGACGTATGCCCGGGTTGAAAAGCTTGCAGCCGGAAGCACCGTCGAACTGAACGGCGCCGACACCACCGCCTTGAAAAAAGTGCCCGGCATCGGCAGTTCGTTTGCCTCCAGAATCGTCAGGTTCAGAGATATACTTGGCGGCTTCTACTCCGTGCAGCAGTTAGCCGAAGTTTATGGCATCGACGAGGAGCGCTATCACTCCATCGAACCTTGGTTTACGGTCGATGCCTCACTGATCCGCCGATTGCCCGTCAATACCATCTCGCAAGACTCGCTCAACCGCCACCCCTATATCAGCTACGGTCAGGCGCGTGCCATCGTACAACTGCGTACCCAAAAAAAGCGCCTCACCGGCTGGGACAATCTCTCCCTTATGGAAGAATTTACCGACCGGGACAAACAGCGCATCCTGCCATACCTGTCGTTTGAATAGAATTATTCGATGATTGTGGTTCCTAAGGTTGGAGAAAGTGCAGAAATTTATATAATTTTGCAGAAAAATTTAAAATATAATGATTATGGCTACAATAACATTGCAGTATGATGTGCGTAATAAACAAGCAAAACAGATGATTGAACTCATCCAGTCCCTTGGCTTGGCAACCAGAAAGACAACCGGTTTGGAAGAAGCATTGGAAGATGTTGAAAATGGTAGATTAACAACCGTTCATGTTCCCAAAATCCGTAAAACAGAATGAGACAGAATACAAATTTGCCTAAACGCATGACAGTAAAAGAGTTTTTCAATGCTGTTGAAAATTTGGAAGGGACGATTTATCACATTCAGATAACTAACAGGTTTAAAAAGAGCCTGTATTTGTCTTTTCGTCGAAATATGGATTTGGAGTTGTTGAAGACTGTTATTCACATACTTGCCAAAGGCAAAAGATTAGATATAAAATACAATGCTCATGCCCTCGAAGGATATAAGACCATTGTTTGGGAATGCCACATCAAGCCGGACTGGTTGTTATTGTGGCAACAGAACGATGAACAACTTATATTGATTTTGCTTGACACCGGAACTCATTCCGATTTGTTTTAAATATATGATTCGTTTACAGATGAAAAGAAGTTTAATACCCATCAATGAGGATGATTTTACGATTACCACTAAAATGACAAAACGATTAGAAAAATCGCGCAAACAGTTTAAGGAAAGAAAAGTTACGGTATGTCGTTCCGAGATTGAAATCAACAATCATTAAAACTAAAAAAACACGTCATTTTTTGAATCCCGAATCTGACTTTTTTCGACGTTGAAAAAACAGTGAATACCGCCTTATGGGACGTTTGAAAGGGGTGTTGTGTTTTTTTGTGAAATTATTATAAAAAAAGTTGCGTTTTTTGTGCGACGGATGAAAAATGTTAGCTATATTTGTCGTCGAAAATAGTTGGATGAGCTTTCTAAAAAAAGCCAACACCCCCCCATTTTTAAAGATATTACGTTTTTTAGTCAAAACTGCGACATTTCACTTGAAATTAAGATATATAAAAAATCAAATAACTAACTAAAAATTTTAAGATTATGACAAAAAAATTACTTTTTTTGGTATGCGCCGTAATGCTTTTTGCGGTGCAAGGGTGGGGACAGTACAAGGCGGTGTTTGATACTCAAGGTGGTTTGCCTGAACCTAAAGATCAAAATGTAAAGACTGGTGACAAAGTAAATGAGCCCAATGCTATTTCAAAAGGTGGATATAAATTTGTCGGATGGTATTATGGTTCAACCGAATGGGATTTTAATACCATGACGATTAATAATGCAAGTATTTTACTTACTGCAAAATGGAACCCTATTCTCACAGTTATTAATGGAACGGGTGAAGGAGATTATGAAGCAGGCACGGAAGTAACTATTAAAGCAAACGATCCACCTGTACAACAGAAATTCAAAGAATGGACGGGTTCAGATGCAAGTAACTTTGACAATGTAAATGCCGCCCAAACAAAATTTATAATGCCAGCTACTCCAGTGACAATAACAGCCACTTACGAGCCAATAACCTATGAAGTAATTGTTGAAAGTGAGGGCAAAGACCCATCAGACGACGGATATTATGCTTTGGGAGTAAATGTACCAATCAATGCAGGAACACCTCCTGACGGTAAAGAGTTCAAGAACTGGGAGTCCACTCCCGAAGTAACATTCGCAAATGCAAACGAAACAATTACAAGTTTTACAATGATTGGAGAGAAAGTGACAGTAAAGGCAAATTTTGTCATAATTCAAATGTATACTCTTACAGTGGTTGACGGGACGGACGAAACAGGAAAAGAAAGTTATGCGAAAGACGATATTGTGACTATTAAAGCAACCCCTCCTGAGGGTAATGAATTCACAGTATGGACAGGAGGTGGCGGCGGATCTTTCGCAAATAAAAACTCAGCTACGACTACTTTCACAATGCCGGCAGACAATGTGACTATAACAGCAGAATACAAGCCAATAGAATATACCGTATCATTTGATTCGAATGGAGGAAGTGCAGTGTCACTGCAAACCGTTAATCACGGAGATAAAGTAGATAGACCTGAAAACCCAACGCTATCTGGTTCTTATTTTGTTCGTTGGTTAAAAGATGGTACAGACCCTTGGGATTTCGATACCCCTGTCACAGAGGGTTTTACGCTTGTGGCAGAATGGAGTACAACACCATATTATAACGTCACAGTATCAAGTATAGGTATTGGCGCATCAGGAAGTAATACTTACGAACCTGGAAAAGAGGTGAATATTAAAGCAGGATCTGCACCGACTACTAGTCAAGAGTTCAAGAATTGGACGACTACTAGTGCCGGAGTAATATTCGCTGATGCAAGTAAAAGCGATACAAAGTTCACAATGCCTGCAAACGATGTGACTGTAACTGCAAACTTTGGACCGAAAGCCGCTACAACTTACACAGTAACTGTATCAAGTACAGGTACAGGGGCAACAGGAAGTGGGCCTTATGCTCAGGGTGCAAAAGTAGATATTTCAGCAGGAACACCACCGACCACGCCAGCCAATCAAGAGTTTATAAATTGGACAACGACAAGTAGCGGTGTAACATTCGCTAACGCAGCTAACTCTTCTACAAGTTTCACTATGCCTGCCAACGCCGTAACGGTTACAGCTAATTTTGGGATAGCCGTAGCCAGTGTAACTCTAACCCCAACCAAAGATACCACTCTAACTGTTGGAAAAACAGTACAATTGAACGCAACGGTATTACCTTCTAATGCAAAACTCAAAACCGTGCAATGGAGCTCAAGCAGTAGCACTATTGCTTCTGTAAATGCTTCGGGATTAGTTACAGCAAATGATCCGGGTACTGCGACCATAACAGTTACAACAGATGACAGGAAAAAGACGGCAACCTGTATAATTAGAGTTATAGCCGCAGATGTTTACAGTGCCGCCGACATCGCAGTAATCAATGAAATTATTGAAGAGAATGGACTTGATTGGCCTAAGGCAACAGGCAATGTACCACCGCCTGAATGGACAGGAATTACCTGGTCATCCGGCTCGACAGGCAAGCGAATACTCTCTTTGGATCTCTCAAGGGAAGCGTTGAAGGATACGCTTAATGTGTCGGGATTGACGGAGCTTCAGACGCTCAACTGTTACAATAATAACTTGACGGGACTTAATGTGTCGGGACTTGATAATTTGGAGGCGCTGTATTGCTATTCCAATAAATTGGAAAAATTGGACGTTTCGGATTTGACAAGTCTGGAGATTTTGGATTGCGAAAATAATAGTCTGAAAACGCTCGATCTGTCGGGATGTGAAAATCTGACAAGTCTGTGGTGTACCAACAACGTACTGACTGCTTTGGATGTGTCCGACCTGGAAAGCTTGGAGCAATTGAATTGTTCGTACAATAATTTGACTTCGCTCGATGCCTCCAATCTGGATAATCTTGTGACGCTGAATGTATATAACAACAAACTGACCGCGTTAAACGTATCCGGTTCGACTGCTTTACAAAGCATTGACTGCGAAAATAATAGCCTGACCGCCGTAAATGTGACGGGACTGACAAATCTGCAAAAACTAAACGTAGATAACAATCAACTGAGATCGATCAACCTGACCGGACTGACAAAACTGACTTCGTTTAGCGGTGCAGGCCAGGCATTTACCGTCAACCTGCTGACCAGAACGGCGAACGGATACTCGGCGACAGTCACGCTGCCGACGAATATAACGTTCGCCAATACAAATCTGACGTACAGCGGCGGCGTGCTGACAAGCAAGAACAATACGGTGAAAACGTCTACCTTTACGGTGCCTACAGGAGTGACAGGCAGAGCATTGACAGGAACAATCACGCTGAACTATCCGACAGGCAATGAATCGGTGAACAACGAGGTATACGTCTTCGCCGGCGCAGGCAAACTGTATGTCCAAAGCACGGCTGTTGAGACCGTCAACGTCTATTCCTTCAACGGCATCCTGCTCCTCAACTTCGAGAAGCCCGAAGGCGAAGCCTCGCAGACGCTCGATGCCGTAAAAGGCACAGCACTAATTGTCAAAGGCAGCTCCGGCTGGACAAGCAAGGTCATCGTGAAGTAAACGCATGGCGTTTGGAATGACGCAATAAATTCGGCGACGTCTTTAAAAGGACGTCGCCGAATTTATTTTATTTTGTAATAAGAACTGTGGCATAAGCAGCTATGCCTTCGCGGCGGCCGGTGAAGCCGAGGCGCTCTGTGGTGGTGGCCTTGATGGAGATATCGTTGGTGTCAACGTCCATTACGTCTGATAAGGTCTTTTGCATCAGTGGTATATAAGGGTTGAGTTTGGGTTGCTCGGCGACAATTGTCGAATCGATATTGCATAGTTCGTAGCCGGCTTCGCGGATCAGCTTCATTGTCTGACGCAGAAGTATCTTGCTGTCTATATCTTTATAGGCATCGTCCGAAGGAGGAAATTGGTGGCCGATATCTCGCAGATTGGCTGCTCCCAGCAAGGCGTCGCAGATGGCATGGATCAATACGTCGGCATCGCTATGGCCAAGCAGGCCGACGGGATGGTCAATCTTTATGCCGCCCAGCCATAAGTCACGGCCCTCGGCGAAAGCGTGAACGTCAAATCCGAAACCTACTCTGGGGGCCATTACTGAAACGAGCTCTTAAGGCCGTCCATATCAAACGATAGCGAGAAGCGCAGCGTC
>JAITMM010000036.1 GCA_031277335.1 Tannerella sp.
TGACGTATGGCGGTATGTCGATACGCGAGATTGAAGCGATGGCAGTGGGCTTGTATGAGACGCTGGACGATACCGTCACCGGTCAAAGCCCTGAATTTATCAAGTACGTTGTCAACGAGTTAGACAAACTGGGAATCCCTGTTGGTATGCCGGCCGGCGTCTTGGGCGTCCACGTAGACGCCAAGCAGATATGCTCCCACGTGCCGCAGACGCAATATCAGGCAGGCGCTTTGGCAGCAGCCTTCTTCCTGATCTCGGGCGTCAGGGGAATGGAGCGCGGCTCTGTTTCCAACCAGCGCGACGAGAACGGCAACGAGACGTGGGCTGACATGGAGTTGCTCCGTCTGGCAGTGCCGCGACGCGTATTTACCCTCTCGCAAGTCAAATATGTCATCGACCGCATGTTGTGGCTCTATGACAACCGCGAGATGATCGGCGGCTTGCAATTCACCTACGAACCTCCTGTGCTTCGGTTCTTTATGGGTAAATTAGCCCCCGTATCGGATTGGCCTGAAAGACTGATGGCCAAGTTCCGCCGCGATTTTCAGGATTCACTCTAATCGATTTCCTGATTTGACGCACAATGCCCTTTGCATCTCTGTGCTGAATCCATTTCAGCACAGAGATGCCGGGGACATGGCGTGTTAAGTTGCAGATACAGAGAAAAAAACTTTTGCAAACAGAAAATGAAAAAAATTCAACTTATCAATGGCCCGAACCTGAATCTGCTGGGCGTGCGGGAAACGTCAGTCTACGGCGACGCTTCGTTTGAAGGCTATTTGCAGTCGCTCAAAGCCAAGTATCCCCAATGCGAAATCGCCTATTTCCAAAGCAATTCGGAAGGCGAGCTGATCGATAAAATCCATAAGACAGGCTTTATGGTTGATGGAATCATCTTAAACGCAGGCGCTTACACGCATACCTCCGTCGCCCTGCACGACGCCATCAAAGCCGTGACATCTCCCGTCGTCGAAGTCCATATATCAAATGTATACACGCGCGAGCCGTTCCGTCACAAGTCGCTCATAGCCGCCGCCTGCAAAGGCGTGATTGCCGGCTTCGGACTTGACTCATACCGGCTTGCTCTGGAAGCACTTTTATCCCCAAAGTAACCCCCCCGTCCTTCATTATTCATTGTCAATTGTCAATTATTCATTGTTCATTATTCATTGTTCATTACCAATTACCTCCTTTCCCACATCGACGACGAAAGCCCCCTGCTGGCAGCCCTAAGCCGCGAGGCCCACGTCAAGCTCCTCCGTCCGCGCATGATGGCCGGACACCTGCAAGGCCGTATCCTGAAGATGTTTTGCCGCATGATCCGTCCGAAACGCGTACTCGAAATCGGCACCTATACGGCCTATTCAACGCTCTGTATGGCAGAGGGATTGGATGATGACGCCCTGATTCATTCGATTGAAATCAACGACGAGATGGAGCCGTTTATCCGCCCCTACCTCGATCAATCGCCCGATAAATACAAGATTCGTATCCACTGGGGTGATGCGCTTGACTTGATCCCATCGCTGAACGAACAGTTCGATCTGGTCTTTATCGACGGCGACAAACGCGAGTACTGCGAGTATTATGACATCACCTTCCCCTATGTACGTCCGGGCAGAATCATTCTGGCCGACAACACCCTATGGGACAGCAAAGTAACCGAAAACATTGCCACGATACGCGATCTACGCACCCAAGGCATCATCGCCTTTAACGAAAAAATCAAACATGACCCGCGCATCGAAAAAGTGATCCTCCCCTTACGCGACGGGTTGACAGTGATTTACAAACTGTAAAAGTACGGTTCTATTTTTCAAAAAATAATTGAATGATACGCCGCCTCCTTATAAATTACCTGCTATTCCAATAAAAAATCTCGGTTTTCTAAAGAAATTCTTTCATATTATCCAAATAAATTCTTTGATATTCAAAAAAAAGCTGTACTTTTGTCAGTGTTTAATACGACCAACAACGCCATTTATATACACCTGACAATCAGATGTATATAAAATTTGTGCATAATTGGTTGTGTTATTCTTTTATTCATAAACATGATTTGATTTTTGATATTGAGAATGGAGCAAACAGGTATTGCAAAAAAACTGTTTAGGGGCGACGTTGCGGTATGGATAATATACATGCTGCTATGCGGTTTTTCCATCATTGAAGTTTTTAGTGCAACAAGCACATTAGCTTACAGATACTCAAATATATGGATACCTATTACCCGTCATGCCACCTTTTTGTTGGTTGGGTTTTTGTTGATATTAGGCCTTGTACATATTCATCATAAATATTTCTCACTCGGAATTTTATTGATGCCTTTATCTATTATATTGCTATTTATCACCTTTATATGGGGAATAGACCAAAATGATGCTAACAGAAGATTGGATTTATTCGGGACTCCGTTCCAACCGTCTGAAATAGCTAAATTGGCATCAATCATATTTGTCGCTTATTATCTGAGTACTAAAGAGAAATATTATTATTTGTACATATTGGTCGGCGTAGGAGCCGTTTGCGGATTGATTTTCCCGTCGAATCTATCTACTTCATTGATATTGGGGACAGTATGCTTTTGTATGTTATTTATCGGGCAGGTGCCGTGGCAACGACTTCTGCGGCTTGTGCTCGTTTTAACGATACTGGGGACGGTGTTTATCATGCTGTTAGCCGTTGTGCCTACCGACACCGTAGGAAACTATCTCCCAAGAGCCATAACCTGGCAAAAACGTGTTCATTCATTCACGCAGAACGTTAAAAAGCCTGACCCAAACAGCTCCAACAACACTACTATTCAGACAAATAGTGATGATTATCAGGTTATTCATGCTAAAATAGCAATTGCTCGCGGAGGTATTATCGGCAAAGGTCCCGGCCAAAGCATACAACGCGATTTCCTACCGCAGGCGTATGATGATTTTATTTATGCCATTATTATTGAAGAATTGGGGGTGATAGGAGGCATCGTCGTATTGCTGTTGTATTTATTTTTAGCCATTCGCGGCGGAATTATTGCCAACCAATGTAACAACGTGTTTGCCAAATACTTGGTTTTTGGATGCAGTATTATTATTTTAATTCAGGCGTTAGTCAATATGGCTGTTGCCGTTCATTTCGGGCCTGTGACCGGTCAGCCGTTGCCGTTAATCAGTCAAGGCGGCACTTCAATATTAGTTACGAGTATTTATATAGGTATCATTCTAAGTGTGAGCAGCTTTAATGCAAAAGTAGAAGCGGCAAAGTTAATTCCGGATTCGACTGCTCCGGATGATTCTCTTACGATAGATGATTCGTCTGAAAATGAAGCTGATATAGAAGCTTAATATGAATAAGGATTAAATGAAAGACGTATGAGTTCATATCGTATAATAATCAGCGGAGGCGGAACCGGCGGACATATATTCCCTGCTATAGCCATTGCTACAACGCTCATAGCCAGGTATCCCGGCACAGAAATCATCTTTACCGGCGCCGACAATCGAATGGAGATGGAACGCGTGCCTGCCGCCGGATTCAAAATCATCGGACTACCGGTCAGCGGATTGAACAGGAAGAATCCGTTCAGAAATATAAAGGTGATACTCAACCTGCTGAAAAGCATTAGCATGGCTAAGAAAATACTGCGCGAGTTCAAACCCGATGCCGTCATTGGCGTAGGTGGTTATGCAAGTGGGCCAACACTCTGGGCAGCAACGTCATTACATATACCAACCCTTATACAGGAGCAAAATTCTTATGCCGGCATCACAAATAAACTGCTTGGAAAAAGAGTAGACAAAATATGTGTCGCCTACGAAGGTATGGAGCGTTTCTTCCCTGCCTCAAAAATCGTACTTACAGGCAATCCTGTAAGGAAAGACTTGGAGTCAGGGATTCATCTCAAAACAGATGCGCTTGAATATTTCAAACTATCACCTAATCGCCTGACCGTATTGATTTTAGGCGGTAGTCTCGGAGCGAGGACCATCAACACCGGTATAATACGGGGTTTGGCGCAGTTGATCGAAGCCGATATTCAGCTGATCTGGCAGACAGGCCGCATCTATCACGAAACAATAAAAGGGCAATTAGAGGGAAAGGATACGCGCAATCAGCTGTGGCTCTCTGACTTTATCTCCCGCATGGACTATGCTTATGCGGCAGCGGATTTAGTCGTATCCCGCGCCGGAGCAGGCACTATATCAGAGCTTTGCCTGCTGAGAAAAGCCTCTGTACTCGTGCCTTCGCCGAATGTGGCCGAAGACCATCAAACGAAAAATGCGTCGGCCATCGTCAATAGACAGGCTGCCGTTATGATTGCAGATAAAGATGCTGAAAATCAGCTCTCCGACTGCATCATGCAAATGATCCGTCAACCGGAACAATTAGAGTCGCTCAGCTCCAATATCGGCCTACTGGCACAGCATCGCAGTGCTGAACATATTGTGGATGAAATAATTAAGATCATTAAAAAAGACAAATAAATGGTATTGGAACAAATACAAGCAGTCTATTTCATTGGCGCCGGTGGCATCGGAATGAGCGCATTGATTCGTTATTTCCTGTCAAAAGGTATTCGTGTGGCAGGTTATGACCGCACTCCTTCTCCGTTGACCGGGCGTTTGATAAGTGAAGGTGCTGACATTCATTTTCAGGACAATGTAGATTTGGTCCCGGAACCGTTTAAAAATCTGCCATATACGTTAGTTGTATATACTCCTGCCGTAGATGAAACTCATTCGGAGCTGACGTACTTCCGCACAAACGGATTTGAGGTGCTGAAACGTTCGCAGATACTTGGCCTGATCACCAAATCCAATCGCGGACTTTGTATAGCCGGGACGCATGGAAAGACAACGGTTACGTCAATGACTGCATATCTGCTGAAGCAATCGCACGTGGATTGCAACGCTTTTCTTGGAGGGATTTTGAAAAATACCGGCAGTAACCTGATGCTTTCTGACCGTAGCGACTTGACAGTCATAGAAGCAGATGAATATGACCGCTCGTTTCATCAACTCTCGCCATATATGGCTGTCATTACGGCAGCCGACCCCGACCATCTCGATATCTACGGAACACCGGCAGAGTATCGCAAGAGTTTTGAACATTTCACATCGTTGATTCGTCCGCAAGGGGCATTAATCATGGCGGCAGACGCTCCGCTCACCCCGCAATTACATGACGGCGTGAAATTGTATACCTACTCCGCAAACAATCAAAGCGCTGATTTTCACGCAACAAACATCCGTGTCTCGAACAGGGAATTTTTCTTCGACTTTGTAGGACCTGACATGTTGATTCAAGACATTCAATTGGGCGTCCCTGTCAGGGTAAATGTCGAAAACAGTGTGGCAGCCATCGCATTAGCCTCGTTGAATGGTGTTACGCCCGACGAAATCCGCGCCGCCATACAATCGTTTGCCGGCGTCGAGCGGCGTTTCGATGTCAGGCTGAAAAAAGAAAATCTCGTATATATCGACGACTACGCCCATCATCCCGAAGAATTAAGAAACAGCATACTGTCCGTCAAAGAGTTGTATGCCGATCGCAAGGTTACAGGCATTTTCCAGCCTCACCTGTATACCAGAACCCGCGATTTTGCCGCCGAATTTGCGCAAAGCCTTTCTTTGCTCGACGAATTGATATTGCTCGACATCTATCCGGCGCGTGAAGAGCCTATCCCCGGTATCACTTCTCAAGTTATTTTTGATCAGGTAACTATCCCGCACAAAACGCTTTGCACCAAAGCGCAACTACCGGCAATAATTGCTTCCGGCCATTATGAGGTCGTTCTGACGCTTGGCGCAGGCGATATAGACCGGCTTGTTCAACCAATTCAGGAAATATTAGCTTCGAAATGAAAAAAATACTGTCTATCATATTTGCTACCTTGTTTTTAGCTTACATTGTTTTTGCCGCCGTAATGACGCATGGAGACAAAGAAGACAAGAAATGCGAAAACATGATTGTCGTCATCAAAGACAGTACGGACAGGAAATTTCTGACCGCCCAAAATATCACGACCATGCTGAGAAACGCCAAACTCTATCCCGTAGGCAAAAACCTCAGCGACATAAATACGCAAGCCATCGAAGAAAAAATTGCAGAAAGCGATTTGGTTTCAAAAGTGACTGCCTATAAAACTCCTGCCGGAAGCATAAAGATAGAAATATCGCAAAAAATGCCTGTCCTGCGTGTATTTAGCACACGCGAGAACTATTACGTGGACGATACGGGAAATACAATGCCGGCCGATTATCTATACTCAACTTATCTGCCTGTTGCCAGCGGAAATATAGAAAAATCGTTTGCAACGACGGAATTATATAAATTTGCATTATTTTTGCAACAGAATCAATTCTGGAACAATCAGATTGAACAAATCTACGTTTTTCCGGACAAAGAAGTTGAGCTGATCCCTCGCATCGGAGGTCACCGGATTATTTTGGGAGAGCTGGAAGGCTTTGAAGAGAAACTGAATAAGTTACAGATCTTCTACGAACAGGCAATCCCGAAAGTAGGATGGGAAAAATATGAAGTGATAAATTTAAAATATAAGAATCAGATTGTCTGTACAAAAAAATAAAAAGTATGGCACACGAAAATTACATAGTGGCAATTGACTTGGGGACATCCCACCTCGTGGGTATGGTAGGACAGAAAAGCGCAGGAGGGACGCTTACCATATTGGCCGAAGAAGTCGAAGATTCAGCATCTTGCATTCAGAGAGGTTGCGTTTATAACGTTCAGGACACAGCCTATCGCATACGAAGTCTGATAAGGAAACTGCAAAATCAAATCGATTCTAACTATCAGATTGATAAGGTATATATCGGCATAGGCGGACAATCGCTTCATTCGATTGAACATATTGAAGTGAAAACCCTCAATAACAACGCGATGGCGTCGGAAGAAGATATCACGGCGCTCGATGTGCAATGCAAAGCATATCGTCCTGAAAATCACGATGTATTGGGCATTTCCTCTCCCGTATATTATGTGGACGGCAAAATGGAGACTAATCCCGTAGGCGTCCCCTGCAAACGCATCGAAGCTCGTTATCAACTGATTGTAGGTCAACATTCCATTCGCCAAAATATCGTCAAATGCTTTGAATATGTTTCAAAAGGGACGGAGATAGACCTGGCAGGCATCATCGTATCTCCGCTCTCGCTGGCAGACGCCATGCTTGGCAAAGATGATAAAGATCTGGGTTGCGCTCTTGTCGATTTTGGGGCAGGCGTCACCTCAGTCACTGTATATAAACGAAATAAGTTAATATATTTGAGCGTCATACCGTTGGGAGGCAATCTTATCACAAAAGACCTCACCAACTTGCCCATTGTCGAATCAGATGCCGAAAGACTGAAGATTACGTACGGCAGCGCCATCATGCAAAAAGACAAGGAATCTGCTGTATTACTGGAAGGTAAAGAAAAGATTGGCATCCGTGAAATAAATACGGTAGTCGAGGCACGTTCAAAAGAAATTGTTGAGAACGTCTATGCCCAAGTCAAATTATCTAAGGAAATTGACTCCTTAGGAGCAGGTATCTTGTTGGCCGGAGGCGCCTCGGCTATGCAAAATCTACAGGAATTGATTCAGGAACGCTTCAAAAAGGATGTCCGCTTTTCAACAATCAGGAGAGAATGGATGGAAAACGAAGATGACAGAATGGGCAATCCTCTGTATATGACTGCAATAAGCCTATTGATAGCAGGAACTGAGAATTGTATTCAATATATTCCCCCGAAAATCACGGAGACTAAACCTGTCATAGAAGAAGAAGCACCGATAGATGATACAATAGATGAACCGAAGAGAGGCGGATTTTGGGGTAGAATTTTCAGCTTTGTGGACGAAGTTGGTAAACAAACGTAATCATCTATCTTATAACATCTTATTTTCTAAAAACTGACAACTATAAAATAACATAATGGAAGATAACAGGATAATGCAAAAATTTGGGCTTCCTCACGATACGAGAGCCATCATAAAAGTGATCGGCGTAGGCGGAGGCGGAGGTAACGCTGTGACTCACATGTATAGAGAAGGCATTCACGACGTCTCTTTCGCCTTGTGCAACACAGACAGTCAGGCGATGAATCAATCCGAAGTGCCTACTAAATTATGTTTAGGCCCTTCAACCACTAAAGGCGGAGGCGCGGGGAATATACCTGATGTAGCCAAAGCAGCAGCGATGGAAAGCGAATCGGACATTCGAAGGCTGTTGAGCGACGGGACAAGAATGGTCTTTATCACGGCCGGAATGGGCGGCGGCACCGGTACAGGCGCCGCACCGGTGATTGCAGGGATAGCACGTTCGATGGATATTTTGACGGTCGGAATCGTCACCATTCCCTTTATGTTTGAAGGAAAACCAAAAATCATCCAGGCCTTGAATGGCGTCGAAAAGATGGGACAAAATGTTGATGCATTGCTTGTTGTCAACAACGAACGGCTCCGTAAAATCTACCGCGACTTCTCCCTCTTGAATGCTTTCAAAAAGGTTGACGATACACTCACAAATGCCGCCAAGAGCATTGCGGAAATCATTACACTTCCCGGTATTATCAACCTTGACTTCGCCGATGTGAATACGACCATGAAAAATGGAGGCGTAGCATTGATGAGCAATGGATTCGGGCAAGGCGAAAGAAGAATGGAACTGGCCATTGAAGACGCGCTCAATTCACCTTTGCTGAACAATAACGATGTCTTCACCGCAAAGAAAATCCTGTTTAACATCTCTTGCAGTTCGCAGTCGGAATTGAAAGTTGAAGAATTTGATCCCGTACATGATTTTATGTCTCGCTTTGACTCGCAGCGTATCAACGTGATATGGGGTGCTGCAATAGACAATTCATTAGGTGATAAAGTCAAATTTACGGTGCTGGCCTCAGGATTCGATATGATTAATATCCCGGAAATCAGGGAAAAACGAAATGACGAGTTGAAACGCCTGACAGACGAAGAGATCATTCGCGAAGATGAACGTCTGCGGCAAGAATTAGAAGATGAAGAGCTAATCAATCGTTACTATCCTGAAGATCTTGGCTCCGACAAAAAACAAATACGCCCCGTTTCGCGCTCAAGCATTATCGTGTTGACATTGGAAGAGATGGAGAATGAGGATATTATCTCGTTGATGGAAGACTCTCCCACCTATAATCGCGATCCCAAACTAATCATGCAGCTACGCAATAAAAACGGAAAGGAAGCAGGCAAAGTAACGGCAGAAGATTCTTACCATTCCGATAGAAATCAACCTTCAGCCATCTCCGGCAAGACTGCGGCCAAAATAAGTTTCAAATAATCACCATATTAAAAATAAAGACTATGCTTTTATTCGATCAAATAAGCGAAGATATCAAAGCCGCCATGCTGGCAAAGGACAAAGTGAAATTGGCGGCGCTCAGGAACGTCAAAAAACTATTACTCGAAGCCAAAACAGCGCCAGGCGCCAACGACTCGGTCTCGGACGATACAGCGCTGAAAATCATTCAGAAACTAATCAAACAAGGCAAAGATTCGGCACATATCTACACGGAACAAAACCGTCCCGACCTAGCCGAAGAAGAATTGGCACAAGTGCATTCTCTCGAATCATATATGCCTAAACAACTGTCTGCCGGCGAGTTGGAGATTGAACTGAAACGCATCATCGCCCAAACAGGAGCCGAAGGCGCCAAAGATATGGGAAAGGTCATGGGCGTAGCAACAAAGACGCTGTCAGGCAAAGCCGAAGGCCGCGCCATCTCCGAAGCCGTCAAACGGCTGCTGACAGGCGGATAATACAATAACTGTATTTTTTCCCCTGAATAATTTGTCTGTTTGAAAAAAATACAGTACTTTTGCGCCTCATTTTGACGAAAATTATCAAACAAAAATAAAAATGAAACGGACATTTCAACCTTCCAACAGAAAGAGAAAAAACAAACACGGATTCCGTTCGCGAATGGAAACGGCTAACGGACGTCGCGTGCTTGCATCACGTCGTGCAAAAGGCAGAGCAAAGCTCTCTGTCTCTGATGAATATCCAAAATAATTTAGGGATTTGCTCAAGAAATACATCCTGTCGGTTTTCGTTTTGATGCTCTCATGTAGACCTTTAGCTACATATACGGCAACAAATGAATCGACTCGTCCGTTACTTGGCGCAGACAGGATAGGTTTGATCAAGGAGATACTCGCAGACAAACGGGTCGGGCTGGTGGTGAATCAGACATCCATCCTCTCCGACTCGCGAGTGCATCTTCTTGATACACTGTTGTCTGAAGGAGTTAATGTGCGCAAGATATTTGCCCCTGAACATGGATTTCGCGGCACCTTGGAACCCGGCGCACACGTAGCAAGCGATATCGATGAAAAAACAGGCCTCCCCATCATTTCGGCTTACGGCCAAAACAATCGCCCCACTGCTGCCCAATTGGACGATATTGATGTGCTTGTTTTTGATATACAGGATGTTGGAACAAGATTCTACACGTATATCAGTACGATGCACTACATGATGGATGCATGCGCCGAATACGGGAAAGAATTTGTCGTGCTTGACCGCCCCAATCCAAATGATTTTGTTGACGGGCCCATCCGGAAGCCCGGATTCGAATCGTTTGTCGGCGTGGATCCGATCCCTGTGTTACACGGACTTACCGTAGGAGAGCTCGCGAAAATGATCAACGGCGAAGGATGGCTCAAATCTACTCCCGATAAATGCAAACTGACTGTAGTGCAGATGCTTAACTGGAAGCATGGCGACTTGTATACCTTGCCGGTCAGGCCTTCTCCCAACTTGCCTAATCAGCAGGCAATCAGGCTATATCCTTCACTATGTTTTTTTGAAGGACTCTATGTCAGCGTAGGACGCGGCACGGAGTTTCCTTTCCAGGTGCTTGGTTGTCCTGACAAAAGAGGCGGTTCGTTTACCTTTACGCCGGTTGCCTTGCCCGGTTATGACCTCAACCCGATGCACAAAGACAAGACATGCTACGGCATCGACCTGCGAACATATCCTTTTGAAGGCGGCCTGTCGCTGCATTTTATCCTCGATTTTTACAACCGGCTGGGTAAGGACGGGAAGCTCTTTTTCACGCGTGCCAACTGGTTCGACCTGCTTGCCGGCAACAGCTCCCTCAGAACGCAAATCGTCGAAGGACTTTCCGAAAAAGAAATACGCGCCTCGTGGCAACCCGACCTGAATCAATATAAAGCCATGAGAAAGAAATATTTGCTATATCAGGATTATTAAAATCCTCTCAACATAGATGAAAATCGTATTGCTTGTAGTCGGGAAAACGGATGATTCCTGCTGGAATGAGGCGTTGAAGGAGTACCTGGAACGGTTGAAGCATTATATCTCTTTTGAAATCAAGGTTATACCTGATGTTAAGAATATGAAAAGTCTGACGGAAACGCAACAGAAAGACCTCGAAGGCGCTGCCGTTTTGAAGTCATTGCAGCCGGGCGACAACTGTGTGCTACTTGATGAAAAGGGAGAGGAGTTGACTTCCGTTCAGTTCGCCGCCCGGTTAGAAAAGAAGATCAATTCGGCTCCGAAACGCTTAGTCTTTGTGGTTGGCGGGCCTTACGGTTTTAGTGAGGATGTATATCAAGCTATAAGTGAAAAGATTGCATTAAGCAAAATGACATTTTCGCATCAGATGATTCGCCCCATTTTCGTCGAGCAACTCTATCGCGCAATGACAATCCTGCGGAACGAATCGTATCATCACAACTAAGCCATAAAACACTTTTGCTTCCGGACGCATGTTTCAACCTCAATCCTCAACTGCAAGTCTCCTTTCAATCGAATCTCGAATAAACGCATTGATACTGACGCCTTTAATATCAGACAACACGGCTATCTTACTATGTATTTCGGCAGGAATACGAATATTTAAAACTCCATTGTAAGATTTTTTAGGTTTTATGCCATTGCTTTGGCAATAATCCAAATAAGTGTCGACAGCATCTTTGAAATCTGAAAAAAGCTCATCGGCAGTAGCACCTTCATAACTAATTAAGTTGTTTGGCATCCCCAATACCTTGCCATACAGACAATGATCCTCTTTGCTGTATTCTATGCTTCCGTAATAACCTTTATATTCCAATTTATCATTCATCGTTAATCTATATTATTTGTCGTTTAAATATTCTTTTTCTATCAGAAAATCATATACTTGCTTCATTACATAGCTTTTCAAAAATTTTGAAGGATGCGGTTTATGCACTGTGTGGACTTCTTTTCCTTTTATAAATAAAGCACGAGACCCCGAAGTGTGACCTTTATAATCTACGGAGAAGCCGTAAATCCCAAACAATCTGACCAGTTCTTCCCAAGTAAAATCTTTGGGTTGTTTCTTGAACCGTTCTATCAATTTGTTTTTTGTCGCCATTCAAATAAATTTTGACACAAAAGTAACTATTTTAGTTGCATATTTCATTTTTTAGTTAGAAAAAAATTGAATATGTTAGTGAAAGACGATAATAATCGTAAATTTGCGGTGAGTTTTTGAGCAGAAAATGCAAGACAAAAACTCATAAATAAAATTTAAATGAGATAACCGACAAAAACGTCGACTTATAAACAACGACTAACAAAATGAAAACAAATAACTTAAAATGGATATGGCTATTGATAGCCTGCATGGAATTTTTCTTTGTATCCTGCGAAAAAGAAATTGTAAACCCCGAACCCGACCCGACCGGACAGGAAGAACCGCAAGAACCGGAAGAACCGGGGAACCCGCTTTCCGACGAAATACGTCTCAAAGTGAATAACTTCATTGCCACAGATGTCAGAGACTATTACTTGTGGACTTCTACGATAAACTGGAGCAATGTGGTTCCTGAAAACGAACCTGACCCGTTTGGATTTTTTGACAAACTGCAATACAAGTCGACCGACCAATGGTCAATGCTGACTGATGATGCAGAAGGTTTTATGAATAGCGTAGACGGGATAGCAACTTCCTACGGATATGAATTGATCTGGGGAACTTTTCGGGATACGAACACGATGTTTGCCATCGTTCTGTTTGTGTATCACGACTCACCTGCCGAAAAAGCAGGCTTGAAGCGAGGCGATTTCATCGTTTCGCTCAACGGCACTGAACCGAATATCACCGAAGCCAATTACATGGATTTGTATAATTCCCCGACAATCAGTTTGGGAAGGGCTTTCATCACTGCTGACGGCAATTTGCAAATGGATCGTAACCCGGTGAATATGACAGCTGTATTGCTCTATCAGGATCCTGTGGTGAAAGATACGATTATCGTAAAAGGCTCACACCGGATCGGATATTTGTTTTATTCAAGTTATACGATGGAATCGGAGCAGCGATTGCAGGAAGTATTTACCGATTTCAAAAATCGTGGTGTGACCGACGTCATACTCGATTTGAGATATAATGGAGGAGGATATACACATACATCGCAGCTACTCAGCAGTATACTGGCTCCGACTTCTGCTGTCGAGCGCCAAGATATCTTCCTGATAGATACGTGGAATGACGAAATGATGAGTTATTTTAAATTGATAAACGAAGATCCCAACGAGTATTTCACGAAAACTGCGTCTGTGAATATGAATTTAAGCCGGTTATATGTGCTCACGTTGCCATATACGGCTTCTGCTTCCGAAGCCACCATGATCGGATTGAGCCCTTATATTGATGTGATTCAGATTGGTGAGGAGACACACGGGAAATATTACGGAGGCGCTCTGCTAACGCCCCTGATACTTGATAGAAGAATAAATGAATGGGTTCCCGATACGGCGATTGAAAACTGGATGCTCTATCTGATGATCTTCCGATATGCCGACAAGAATGGCGACACTTCGTTCTCAGGAGGATTAACACCCGATATTTATGTGGAAGAAACCTATGATTTTTTACTCCCTCCGTTGGGCGATGAGCGAGACCCGTTGCTTGGCAAGGCCATCGAGCAGATCACCGGCCAAGCTGTCAGCACACGCTCCGCGACCGCATCACTTCGCCGTCCGCATCAGATCAACGGCGCCTTGCTTCGCAGCCCGCTGAACGGCAAAATGATCTCCGACCGCAAGCTCCCCGTGCCTATGTATAAATGATTTTTAAAATATGAAAAAAATGGATGTACAACATATTCAATGGTTCCGGTTAATGTTGGCCTTTCTTGGGATTTGGTTTGTATCCTGTACAAAAGATGCTGTAGAGCCGCCTGATGAGGCTCAACCCGACGAAATAAGACTCAAGGTGAATAAGTTTGTCTATGCATATATGCAAGAACGATATTTATGGACATCATCCATTGATTGGAGTCAATTAGATCCTGATAATGACTCCGATCCGATTGATTTCTTTGAAAAAATGAGATATCGGCCGACAGATAAATGGTCTTTGCTTTCAGACAAAGGAGAAAAGGTACTCAATCAAGTCAACGGGATAGTTACATCCTATGGATATGAGTTGACTTGGATTACCCTTCAGGGATATAATACGATGTTTGCCATTGTATTGTATGTATTTCCCAACTCTCCTGCCGAGCGGGCGGGATTTAAGCGCGGCGACTTTATCGTATCGCTCAACAGCTCTGTTCCAAACATCACCGAAGATAATTACAGAGATTTATATGATGCACCTTCAATCAGTGTGGGCAAGGCGAATATCGCTGCAGACGGGAGCTTGGAAATAAATCCTAACTTGGTGAATATGACTGCTATTACGCTCTATCAAGATCCTGTCTTTAAAGATACGCTTATCGTGAAAGACAACCACCGTATCGGTTATTTACTTTATACAGACTATATATTTGATTCGGAACAAAGGTTAGTGGAGGTCTTGTCCGGTTTTAAAGAGCGGGGCGTGACGGACGTTGTACTCGATTTAAGATACAACCGTGGAGGTTTCGCTGAAACGGCAACAAAATTAAGCAGTATGTTAGCTCCTGCTGCTGTCGTCCAAAGGAAAGATATCTTTTTGATTCATAAATGGAATGACGACTATATGAAATATTATGCATCCATAAATTATGATCCCAACGAATATTTTATAGATAGCTTAAGTGTAAATATGAATTTAAGCCGTTTATATGTGCTCACGTTGCCGTCTACGACTTCTGCATCCGAAGGCACCATGATCGGCTTGGCGCCTTATATGGATGTGATTCAGATTGGTGAGGAGACTGCAGGGAAATATTATGGCGGCCTACTTAACACTGCCTTATCTTTTGATGAAAAAATAAATGGATGGCTTCCGGATGCTTCCATTGAAAACTGGATACTTTATATGTTGGTTTACCGGTATGCCGACAGGACGGGAGACACTTCGTTTTCGAGTGGACTTGTACCTGACTTTTATGTAGAAGAAGACTATGGCAGAACGCTTCCGCCAATAGGCGACGAGCGAGACCCGTTGCTTGGCAAGGCCATCGAGTTGATCACCGGTCAGCCGGTCTCCACCCGCTCCGCGACGCCATCGCTCCGGCTTCCATATAAAATAAACGGCATGCTGCCTCGCAGCCCGCTGAACGGCAAAATGATATCCGAGTCAAAGAATCTCGGACTTTTTCATGAATGATTTTTTTTAATCTTACCGCCCTGCTAATAGTATGTAATCCAATACTGTAATTGCCGCCATCGCCTCCACGACAGGGACGGCGCGCGGCAGAACGCACGGGTCATGGCGCCCCTTGGCTTTCAATACCGTCTCGTTGCCGTCTTCGTCAACCGTCGATTGCTCTTTCATGATTGTGGCAACGGCTTTGAAAGCCACGCGAAAGTAAATATCCTCTCCGTTCGATATTCCGCCCTGAATACCACCGGAATAGTTAGTGCGAGTCCTGATTTTACCGTTGTCGTTATAGAATGAATCATTCTGTTCGGAGCCTTTGTAAAGCGCCGCATCGAAGCCCAATCCATAGTCGAAACCTTTTACAGCGTTGATACTCAGCATGGCACCTCCCAATGTGGCATGCAATTTTCCGAACATAGGCTCTCCCAACCCGACAGGAACGCCCTGAATGATGCAAGTGACCACTCCACCTGCCGTATCTCCTTCTTTCTTAACCTGTTGGATATACTCCTCCATCTCGGCGGCCTTTTGCGGGTCGGGACATCGGACGGGATTTGTCTCCGTCAGACTCAAGTCGTAGGAAGAATAGGGTTTATCTAATTTTATATGAGCTACTTGAGACGTATACGCATGTATTTCAATCCCATACTTCATCAAAATCAGCTTTGCTACGGCGCCTGCCACGCAACGCGTAATCGTCTCGCGTGCCGATGAGCGTCCTCCGCCGTGCGGATCGCGGATGCCGTATTTTTGTTGGTTGGTGAAGTCGGCATGCGAAGGGCGAAAAAGGTGTTGCATCTTTTCATAGTCGGCCGGCCGCTGGTTCTCGTTCCAAACGATAAAGCCAATAGGAGCGCCTGTGGTCATTCCTTCGTAGATGCCGGAAAGAAACTGAACGCGGTCACTTTCATTGCGTTGAGTGGTGATGGATGATTGACCCGGCTTTCGACGGTCTAACTCCATCTGGATAAAATCCATATCGAGTGTGACGCCCGGCGGGCATCCGTCAATCACACCACCAATACCCGGTCCGTGAGATTCGCCAAACGAAGTCAGCCGGTATAAATACCCGAATGTATTCATTCACAATCTATTACATAATCAACCGCATCCGCCGCCGCAACCTTCGCATCCGCCGCTTCCGCATCCGTCATGCATATCGCCATTAAATTTAGCCATATCTGCCGACGTAGGTTCGTGTACGTCAATCACTTTGCCGCTAAAATGCAATGTCTCGCCCGCTAATGGATGATTAAAATCCATGATGACCACATCTTCCCTTATTTCATGTACAGAACCCATAAGGCGCTGTCCGTTAGAATCTATCATGGGAATCGTACTCCCTTCTATTACATTTTCATCATCGAATTGGCCATCTACTTCAAACATTGTCTTAGGTAATTCGATTAGATTTTCTGCTTCGTATTCGCCGTACGCTTTATCAGGCGTCAGCGTAAATATAAATTCAGCTCCTTCGGTAAGCCCGTTTAGCTCTTCTTCAAAAGCCGGCAGCATGGCACCTGTCCCAAAAATAAACTCCAATGGACGTTGTGCTGTGGCGCGCTCCATTAACTCGCGCTCGTCGCCATCTCCCACATTCAGGTCGTAAGTAACTGATACAAATTTGTTTGTTGAAATATTCATATAATTCTATTGTTATTAAGAACGACAAAGATATGGTTTATTTTGGGATAATTGAAAATCTTGTCTATATTTGCATGGTTTTTAACAAGATTAAACCAATGGCGTCGAATGAAGTCAAAAAGTAGCCGACAAATTGTTGCAGATTCATAAACTCAATATAAACAGAGAATTATTCAAACTTAATAAATTACAGACAGATGAAGAAAATTGGATTATTGATGGTAACCATGCTGGTAATCACCGCAATGGATACGTATGCGCAAGATTGGCCTCAATGGCGAGGCGCAAATCGCGATGGTGTCTCTAAAGAGACAGGTCTAAACTTGGATTGGACTGCGAAGAAGCCGCCGCTGGCCTGGACATTCAAGCAGGCAGGCGCCGGATACTCGGCACCAACCGTAGTCGGCTCAACACTTTATTGTCAGGGAGCCTCTGATGGTAAGGACTTTGCTTTCGCATTGAACACTCAGGACGGCTCGCTGAAATGGAAACAGACGTTGGGCGATTGGTTTGCCGAAGAACGTGGCAACGGCCCTCGAGGCGCAGTGACCGTCGTTGGCGACAAGCTCTATCTGATTCGTGGCGGCGGTCATATACACTGCCTTTCTGCTTCAGACGGCAAAATGCTGTGGCAGAAAGACTTCACGAAAGATTTTAACGGCAAACAGATGTCGAACTGGGGTTATAGCGAATCGCCCCTGGTTGACGGCAACCTTGTCATCTGCACGCCCGGCAGTACCGGCGGCGCGATGGTGGCTCTTGATAAAAATACGGGAGCAACAGTCTGGAGATCTACAGCTTGGACTGACGAAGCAGGCTATTCTTCTGTCATAATTGCAGAAGTGGGGGGGATTCGCCAGTATATCCAGCATGCAGCCAAAGGGGTGGCAGGAGTATCTGCAAAAGACGGGAAACTGTTGTGGAAGGTTGATTACGTACTTACCGGCAGAAGTCCGGCCGCAATTATTCCAACGCCGGTCTTTCAAGATAATTTTGTCTACGTCACCAATGGTTACGGATGCGGCTGTATAGGTATCCGGCTTTCCAAAGCCGGCGACGGGATCAAAGCCGAAACAGTGTATGCCAACAAAAACATGATCAACCAACATGGCGGCGTCGTATTAATCGACGGTAATATCTACGGATATACGGATAACCCCGGAGCCAGCTGGGTATGTCAAAATTTGCAATCCGGCGAAATCGTCTGGAGCAAAAAAGGGCAGGAAGCCGGCGTTGGCAAAGGTGCTGTGCTGGCTGTGAGCGACCGTCTGCTGTTGCTCGAAGAGAAAACCGGCGCCATCACGGTCATCGCCGCATCGTCCGACGGATGGAAGTCGTTCGGCAAGATGGAGATACCGCAACGTTCAACCGTCGAATCGATGGATAAAATGGTATGGACGCATCTTGTCGTTGCCAACGGCAAACTCTATCAGCGAGACCATGACTTGCTATTTTGCTATGATTTAAAATAAAATGACATTGCCTCTCACTTATCGTGAGGGGCAATTCTTTTTTATTTCAACAGGTTATCCCAGAGATAACGCGCCCTTTTCCCTTTTTTCCTGCCTAAATTGTCCAATTCAACGGTTGCGGTAAATAATTGGGCATAATAGACGGTGCTTTCAGCGAAATGAAGCGACCAGGTCAGTTTAAGATTCACTGCATCACTCTTATAAAACAGGACGGAGAGGTCTGCCCTGTCGTAAGTCGATGATTGATACATCGGTTCGCCCCAATAAAGCGCACTGCCCTGCACATTTCGGAAAACCTGTTGATTTTTACCCTTATAAAATGTATTAAAAAGCTCCAATCCTTTGTATTCCACCTTCAGCTCCGATAAAAAGCCTTGCGGGTGATGACTGTCGCCCATGTCCCGATCCTGCTCCAAGCCGAAGACCCAGCCTACATTCGCTTCCAACTGCTCGAAATTTGTTTTATGCGACAGATCAATGCCTAATGAAGTTAGTGTTAATATATTATCATACAGATGATCGAGATTGTCAACCTGTTTCGTCTTTGCGTAATGCATCATATAACCAATATGTTGGCCATACAGCACATCGATGTTATACCTGCCTGACCAGCCGACAAAAAATGCTTCGCGCCGCGTGACGGTTTGCCTGCTCACCCAATCGAGCCATACATTGAAAAAATTGGCGTCCTCACGGTATTCCCAAAAAATCCCGTTAACTGTCGGGAGGTAGTTATTGATCGAATCCCGGAAAAAGATACGCGGATACCTGTCCAACACCGCTTTGCGCGGGAATGCACCGGCATAGAAACGGAATGAACGGTTCTGAAATTCGTAATACGCTATCGGGTCAAGAAAATCTGCAAATTCATTGCTCCCGTATTCGTGCATCGCATCGAATCCTGCGAAAATCCTCTGATTTCCATCTATTTGCAGCCCTATCTGCGGAGCGAGATGCACACCGGCCATCGTTTGCGGGATTTGCAGCCGGGAATTGGCAAATTCGTTGTTCTCGAAGAAGTTATACATGCCTGCCTTCCAGACAAATTTCTGCGCAAGCACGCTAAAGCATGTCCCGCCGCATAAGAAAAGCAAAACAACGATCCGTCTTATCATACATTAATATATATAGTCACTCCGGTTCCTGAAACCGTCAAAAAGCATTTCAGCAGACAAAGTAAATAAAAAAAAGGAGATGATAAGTCAAGATTGCCGTATTATTTTTTTTATGAAAAAATAACACTACATTTGCGCCACTTTTACTAAAAAAAATTGATCAATATGCTCGATAAACTATTTAAACGAAAAGACATGTCTGTCATGATTGAAGAAGCAGGCAATAAAAGCAGCGGTCTCAGACGCCATCTGACTGCAATTCAACTTGTTTCTCTCGGAATAGGTGCAATGGTAGGGACAGGAATTTTTGTCATCACCGGACAGGCCGCCGCCGCTTATGCAGGGCCGGCGCTGACGATTTCGTTCACTATTTCGGCGCTCAGCTGCGTGATGGCAGCCTTTTGTTATGCCGAATTTGCGTCCATGATACCGGTGGCGGGCAGCGTCTATTCGTATAGCTATACCACGATGGGCGAATTTCTGGCCTGGTTTATCGGATGGGATCTGGTGCTCGAATACCTTTTTTCCTGTTCAAGTGTGGCCGTAGGGTGGTCGGGCTATATATTGAATCTGCTCGACGGGTGGGGGATATACTTTCCGCAGCATCTCAGGTCTGCCACTTTCGATTTCGTCAACGGGCATTGGGTGTGGACGGGCAGCCTGTTTAATTTCCCTGCCGTCTTTATCATCACGCTTGTCTCCGTCTTTTTGATCGGCGGCATCAGGCAGTCGGCATTGATCAATAACATCTTCGTAGTCATCAAGGTAGGCGTAATCCTGCTGTTTATCGCCTTCGGTCTTTCGTATGTCGATACGGGCAACTGGCAGCCGTATATTCCTGAAAATACGGGGACTTGGGGGCATTTCGGATGGACCGGCATCCTGCGCGGTGCAGCCGTCGTATTCTTTGCCTTTCTGGGCTTCGACGCTTTGTCCACGGCTGCCCAGGAGACACGCAACCCTCAGAAAGACATGCCTGTAGGAATTATCGGATCGTTACTGATCTGTGCACTGTTATATGTCGTCGTGACGGCCATTTTGACCGGAATCGTGCATTATCCCGAGTTGAACGTACCTGCACCCATCGCATTGGCGATTGACAAGGCCGGCACAGGATTAGTGTGGTTAAGCCCATTGATCAAGCTGGGCGCCATTGCAGGTTTGTCTTCCGTCATATTAGTCATGATGTTAGGCCAGACGCGCATCTATTACGCCATCTCCAAAGACGGCTTGCTCCCTCCCTTCCTGTCAAAAATCAACCATAAGCGCGGAACGCCTCAAAACGCGACCATCTATGCCTGCGTCGTGACAGCAATCATTGCCGGCCTGTTTCCCCTCAGCATCTTGGCCGAGCTTGTTTCCATTGGCACGCTGATGGCCTTTGCAGTTGTCTGTATCGCCATCATCGTACTGCGCAAAACCGCCCCCGACCTGAAACGACCGTTCAAAACCCCCTGGGTGCCCTTTATCCCGTTGCTTGGCGCCGCCCTCTGTTTTCTTCAGATGATCTTCCTCCCCTGGTCTACCTGGGTCCGACTGATCCTCTGGACGCTCGTCGGATTCGTCATCTACTTCACCTACGGCATCAAACATAGCAAGGTGAATGCGAAATGATAAAGCGGGAAAAGCCATAAATACATAAGGGGAAAAAGCTCAATTGTTAATTTTCAATAGAAAAAGAAAAAAATGCAAAATCCGACTATGACATATCAAAAATATTTAGTATTTTTGCAGCAATTAATAATTTAAAAATAAAAATTTTGCCAATGGTATAAAAAGAAAAGAATGAACGCGCTAAATAGCGCATTTTTAGACATATAATAATAGCGATTTGCTGCTATTCTTGAACATCATTTTACCACAAAATATATAACCCAAGCCGGGTTATCCCTCAAGAATAAGTATGTGAAGCGCCGTGCACAGCGGCGTGGAGCAACTTGCCCGAGGGATAGGCGTGGTAACCTGATGTTCAGACAGGTTGTTTCCACGCTATTTTTATTGACTTTTTTTCAATAAATACCAAAGCAAGAATAAAACAAACAAACAGTTATGAGATGCAAAAATTGCGGTTGGGACAATCCTGACGGAAAGATTAGATGTGAGAAATGCAGCACCCTTCTGGCTGATTCGGTTGATGATTATCCTACAACTGCGTTCGATGGTCATACAACGGAAAATTTTAATCCCGGAAAGACTACAAAAGCATGCGTAAAATGCGGCTATCCGCTTATGCCCGGAGTTTCGGAATGTCCCAATTGCGGTAATACATCGGCAGATGGACGGGGAAGCAGAAAAAACGATGCCAACGGCATAAATACTAAAGGCAAACGCCAAAGCGCTCCGGTGCAGACAGGCACTGTCATTGACCGCGCCATAAAAGAGACAGGCAGCGATGAAACACAACAACGAAAGATAATCGGTTTTCTTGTCACCTATTCTCATTCGGAATACGGCAGTTATTATCCTCTCTATGAAGGGAAGAACTTAGTAGGCAGAAATTCTGCAATGGATATATGCATCATTGAAGATACTAAGATTTCAGACAAGCACTTTTCAATTCTTTACAGAGTAAATGAAAGGAAATTCAGGTTTAAAGACGAACAATCCACCAACGGGACATTTATCAATGGCGTAATGAAGGATGAAGGAGAGCTACTCAATCACGATGAAATAGTAGCCGGAAAAACTCATCTGACTTTTGTCGCCATACCTCAAAGTTTTAAATGATAATGGACGAAATAGCTGCAAGATGCGAGTTTCGTGTTGGCGACCGTATAGGAGAAAAATATGTCGTCGAAAAAACGATTGGCGAAGGCTCTTTCGGTATAGTCTACAAAGTTGCAGACAATACCGACGGACAAACCAAGGCACTTAAACTATTCAAATTTTGGGAGTTAAATCCCGAGATGAGAGAAGAGATGGCCTCACGTTCGCAAATGGAATTTGATACAGGCAGAATTGAGAGCAATTACCTCGTGCATACTCTTGAAACAGGGACTGTGCGCGGGAATCCATATATTATCATGGAGTATTGTCCGTATGGAGATTTGCCAAATTTCATTCGCAGCCGTCAAGACGTTGATCTTATAAAAATCGCAAAAGAGATATTGATGGGACTAAACGATTTGCATCGGAACGGCAAGGTACATCGCGACTTAAAACCTGAAAATGTATTGATTAAGCCTGAAGAAACTGCTGCTCTTACCGACTTCGGGATTGCAGGTGACAGGGCCAAAAGGCTGACAAGCGTAGATTTTTTCGGACGTCCGAAGGATCTGATGGGGACAGTCATTTACATGGCTCCCGAACAGGCCAAACCGAGAAACCGTGAAGTGACCGTTCTTCCTACAATGGATATTTTTGCCTTTGGCGTGATGATGTATCTGCTGATTACGGGCAATTATCCCTTTGGCCCGTTGGACAACCAGAACGATTTAGTGGAATACATCAAGCACGCCCGCGAAGGACACTGGAACAAATGGCTTTTAACCGGTAATCCAACCGGCAAGAAGTTTGAAAAGGTGATTTCAGGATGTCTGAAAGCCGACTACAAGCAACGCCTGCAAACAGTCGATGCAATATGGGCGCTGATGCCTCATGGTGCCGGTCTAATTTCCAAAAATATGGATCAAACCGGCATGTCATCAATTACTCACGGGCTATTATTACGTGTCATGCAGGGCGAAGATCATGGTGCCGTATACAAACTGAATGATTTGCAAAGCAATAAAAACAAGATTATTACGGTAGGATTCAACGCTCCCGGGATCAAAAATGTGTTGCCTGTCACCGAAAAGTTTAGCCGCTATGTATCCCGAAAGCAATGCACACTGGAACGCTACACCGACAATCAATGGTATATACGTGACGGACAGTGGGATAAATCGGCAACAGGTTCATGGAAACGATCGCTTAACGGCACGTATGTCAATTCGGCAGAAGTATCGCAAGACGGCATAACCATTCATCCCGGTGATATCATCACGATTGGAGATATCAAGTTGAGGGTGG
>JAITMM010000039.1 GCA_031277335.1 Tannerella sp.
GGTGACGCCGAGACGAGGGGATGCGACGGCTCCAGGTTCTGTTGATTTTATAGGAGATAATAACAATGTGAATAACGAATTTGGCGCCGGAGAGACGGCAACTATTAACAATTCCCTTATAGCATGGCCAACGACTCCGGGAACACCAATCAAAACATATCCGCCTGATATACGCGCAATTCAAATAGGAAGTACTTATTCCCAGAATGTCGTGGTTGATGTCTATAACGGGAACGGATATGGTATCGGGTGGATTTCTGTGTTAAGAATACCGTCTCAGGCGAGCGGTCATACTCAGAGTACAACATATCCAGTCGGGGGGATAACATTTGATCCTTCAATTTATGTAACATGGAACGGTATTACAGGTTCTAATGCACCTCCATTTCCGTTGACCGGTATGGTAGGTAATTATAATGTTGGATATCATTTAAGTCCTCAGACAACTCCAGCAGTATTCAACTCCCCAAATGAGTTCCCAAATGTTACCCCTCCTCATGGACACGGAGGCAGATATCAAGTTCCTTTGGTGTATTCATTTAATTCATTTAATGGAAGTGCGTTTACTGGAGCAAGTTCGTGGACTTATGATGCAATCACACAACCAAGCCTCATGGGTAATGCTATTGCTCCATGCGGACTTCTCTTATTTTGGTCTACTGTTTCTACCCCCAACGCCTATGGAGATGCAACAATTGAGGTAGGCCATCATAATAGTACATCAACAGGTATGCTAAAAGCAGAAGTTAAACACATCGACGAGCCACCTTCAGTATATACTTCTACCCGTGAAATCACGCCACTCCATTCGCTTACTTTGATTAGTACCAATGTAACTTATTTAACACAATATTATAAAGATGATGATATTAATCTCACGCAATTTATTGGACAACCGATGACAAACGCTGAAGATATGCTATTACAGCAAGTGCCGATATCTTTAGCTGGACAAGCTGCGAGCAGTTCCGGCCCTGTGTGGTATATTGATAATTATCAGAGACCTACTACCGTTGCAATTAGTGGAGTAACTCGTTTGGACTCGATTAGGTTTGAAAATCTCGAATGGAACTACCGCGTAAACTATGTAGGAACTGAAGAAAGGGATCAAGATTTTTATAACGGTGTTAGTAGTTCCGAATATACAGCTTTTTATCCCCGGAATACTCAGCAATGTAACTCCGGCAGAATGTTTGCATATGTATTTGATCCTTTTTGGGATGAGAAAGGCATATTTCCCGGAGACACTAAATTAGACGCTGCCGTTCAGTTGATTAACGGTGCTCAGGTTTGCGTTTCAGGACATGTACAGGATGCAACAGGGGCGATAAGCAGTGATGCCGCCACGGACAACGCAGCAACCCCTAAACCATATCAGGAAACAAACGCATTAGTTGTTCTGCCGCCAAACGACCGGATTACTCTTCGTACACATGGGATTTTCCAAGCCAATATTCATCACGAACGCAATACAACTCCTTATCCAACAACAGATAATGTTCAATATAAAGCTACCGATTTTCCCAATCCGGATGACCATATTTATATGTATCAAGGGGCATCGACACCTCATATTTTTAACATGCCTGGTAATTTGGGCGCTTTTCAAAATATATCATCTTTCATTACGTCAAAAGTAATTGCTGCTCCGGCAACCGGAGCTATCGCTTCTATTTTCGGAGTATATACAGATTATGCTTTTACTGCAAATATGCCTGAAATCCATACAACGAGAACTCATGATCCGATAGCCCCTTACGCTCCTCTTGGAGTAGATAATAATCCGGGTGTAATTGAGATTGGTCCTTCAACCGCAGGAAAAGTGCATTTTCATGTCTACTCGGGCGGAATGCTGAAAAATTTTGAAGACTGTACTGCCAATACAAATTTTAATATGCTTTTAGGAACAGCATCGGGCGGAATGCCAAATTTCTATATAGACAACACGGCCGATTTGTCAATTTTAAATTATGGAAATAACGGATTGAATTTTTGTGATGCTAAAATTACTTTACAAGCTGGCGCAATGGCAGTCATTCAACCTGCGATAGAGACTGCTGCAGGCACTGGGGCTTTTAGAGTACAAGCTCTCAGTGATGTAGTTGTTCAGGAAGATGTTAATATAACAAAAACCGGACAGGGTAATAATATTTATGTCTTATCGGATGGAGGTAATGTTATAGCTGAAAAACAAGTCAACATCGCAAGTGATTATGTTGACGCCGTTGGTAGCGGTTTGATTACTTTCTGGGCCGAAGACAAAAATGATGTAAATTTTGCTTTATGCGCAAACACTGTTGCAAACCGCAATAGCCTGCGAGGAAATGTCTTCTTGAAGGATAATTCTACTTTTACAAGGAAAAATGTATCTACATCGGGGACAGAGTTGAATATAGTCGCTGCCAACAATGTCCGTTCAGCCAATGTCGAATTTTCAAGCGCTAACAAATTCAACGATATCACTAATATCATTTCCAGAAAAGGAGATGTTTATTTAGGATACAGTAAGGATGAAGCCGATATATTTGACTATACCATTAGTGATCCATTAAATGCAGGAGCTTTAAATATCAGAGCCGGATTTGACGATACAAATATGAGTACATCTCCTGCTCCTTTAGGTGGTGGAAATATCTATTTCACTTCTATTGATGCAAAAATGATAAAAGACGGGGCTTATCCTGCAAATTTGATGATTCCTTATTCATTACAATATGTATGTAATGACATTGAGAACCCTTTATATTTGCGTAAAAATGTTCCGGGCAGTTCGATGCAGGATTATGAACATGCAGGTATCATTGGAGGGTTAGGACGTTGCGGATATGATCACGATTTTACAAACTATGGAGGAAGAGTGGAAGGAGCAGCTGTTTTAGGCACAGTGACAGTACCCAGTTTAAAATTTGTTGTCAACAACGGTGAATTGCTGCTTGATGCCGGTCTAAGAGGAAATATCATTATGAATACGGGTACTGACCTTGATTTTCAAACGAATAGCGGCAATGGATTCTTCCGTACACGCAAAGGTGATATCGACATGCGCGGCATAACAAAGATTACAAACCTACCCACCAATCAGGGCGTAGTTTTCTTGGCCGACAACGGCAACCCAAACAAAAAACAGATCGACTGCGGCTGCGACGAACAGTCCAACAATGTTTATATCCAGGACTTTGACTTTACCACTTTCAACAGTTCGATCAACAATGGAAGCATCTACTTCGGAGCCGACAACAATATCAAGCTGCAATACGGCGGCCTTCGCGACGTCGGCACATGGCAGGACCCGTTCCTGAGCGAAGACCAAGGATATGGCGGCTCGGAATTCGGACTCTGCTACCGCAAATACCATTGCGATTCAGACCCGAAAGAAAATCATGCACAAGTCATGCGCATCGAATTTAATGATGCAACAGGAAAAACTTCCGGTGGTGTTGGAATTGTAGCTTCAGACCAGATTGATATATATAAAGATTTGTATTATGACGGCGAAAAAAATTCAACGGGTATGGCACCCGTTCCATCTCCTGTCACTGTTAATCCATACGTCAGCAATGCTCCGACCGACGGTCGTTTACACGGAGAAAGCGTTGCAGGCTACGGTCTCTACATTAAGACGCAAGGCAACAAGAACAACTGGAAAGATCCCGATTTTAGCGCCTGCGGCGTCAGATGCGGTGTCGGTTGCGGCAACGTTTCACTCCAGCAGGTAGCCCGCCTAACGTTCCATAGCGACGTGACTATAAATGCTGGCAGCTCGAAAGTATATGTCAGTTCACCCGTTGTTGATGTAATCGGCAAGATGGAACTTGACGCCAAGGCCGCTTCGCAGATCAATATCCAGACGGACAGCCTTATCCTTCGCGAACAGTTTCTCCTCGACGGTACGAAAACGACATTCAACACTTGGAGCACCATGCCGCGAAATATGCCGGTCATAAAATTCGGCAATTCGCGTTACACGCCTCCTTTCTCCGACGACTGCGTGACATGCTTTACGCACCAGAAAGGCACCGGCTCGTGGGCTAAACATACAGCCGTTGATACCATCAACGTCCAGTTCTGGAATAACGCCAACCTGCCGAGACTCCATTCGCTTGTAGTCGACCATGCCGTGCTTGCATTCGGAACTGACAGCATCGACAACGTGACGGG
>JAITMM010000051.1 GCA_031277335.1 Tannerella sp.
CTCCAAAGGTGTGACTGCGTCTATCTTGTCAAAAGCATCCTGCTGAAGTATCACGAAATCAACGAGTTCGGATTTCCAGAACGTGAGATGGTATTCCACCGGAACGCCATCGTCTCCCAATATATTTATTTGCTCCAATATCTCTTTCCCTCGCTGTAGAAGCGTCCTGATTTCATGTACTTTTTCAACCCACGAGGGAGAGATATGTTGAGCGATATAATCCTGAAACTCACTATATTCTATGTATTTTGAATAGCTGTCAATCGGATTGATGGCCGGATAGCGCTTGCGATCGGCACGTTCCTGTTCGAGTGCGTAGAAACAACGTGCCACCTTTTTAGTATTCTCAGTGACAGGTTCTTTCAGGTTGCCGCCGGCAGGAGATACGGTGCCGATAAAAGTGACCGAACCGGTAGCGCCATTGTTGAGGACAACCTGGCCGGCGCGTCCGTAGAAATTGCCGATGATCGCCGATAAATCCATTGGAAATGCGTCGGGGCCGGGGAGTTCCTCCAGCCGGTTTGACATCTCGCGCAACGCCTGCGCCCAGCGCGACGTGGAGTCGGCTATCAGCAACACTTTCAGCCCCATACACCGATAATATTCGGCAATCGTCATGGCTGTGTAGACGGAGGCTTCGCGGGCGGCTACCGGCATGTTGGAGGTGTTGGCAATGATGATGGTGCGTTCCATCAACTTGCGCCCCGTGTGCGGGTCGATCAGGCGAGGGAACTCGGCAAATATCTCAACTACTTCGTTGGCGCGCTCACCGCAGGCTGCAATCACAACTACATCAGCCTCAGCCTGTTTAGAGATGGCATGCTGTAACACCGTCTTCCCCGTCCCGAAAGCGCCCGGTATAAATCCCGTGCCGCCCTCCACGATCGGGTTCAGCGTATCTATCGTTCTGACGCCCGTTTCAAGGAGCTTGTAGGGACGGAGCTTTTCCCGATGACACGTAACAGCCTTTTTTACAGGCCATCGCTGCGTCATGGTGATCGACTTTTCGGCACCGTCTTCCGATTCAAGCGTAACAATCACATCCTGAATCGTATACACCCCTTCCGGCACAATACTTTTAACCGTATAAATCCCGCTCAAAGCAAAAGGAACCATTATCTTGAGAGGCAGGAAGTTTTCCTCAACTTCACCTATCCAGTCACCGGCTTTCACGATATTTCCAACAGACACTAAAGGCTTGAAGCTCCATTGCTTATCGTTATCCAAGGGGAAAGTATATTGTCCCCTGCGAAGAAATATGCCGTCCATCTTGTCCAAATCGTTTTGCAGGCCATCATAGTTGCGCGAAAGCATACCGGGGCCTAATGTCGCTTCGAGCATGTGCCCGTCGAAGGTGACTTCATCGCCTACCCTCATGCCTCGTGTACTCTCAAAGACTTGTACATAAGCGTTTTGTCCGATTACCTTGATGACTTCCGACATCAGTTTGACACCCCCGACGGAGATATAACAAATCTCGTTTTGCGAGACATGTCCTGACACTTCCACCGTCACTAAGTTGGCAACGATTCCTCTTACTATTCCTTTCGTTGTCATATAATTATCACTTGTTGTTTCTTTTAAATTCCTCCAGTGCATGGTCGCCGCCATGCCCCAAAGATTCCATTATTTGATGTAACATCTGTTCGCCGTCCGTCCTTGTCAAGCTTGACCAATGCTCCATCATCTCCAGCTTGAGCAGGTAGGCGATGACGTTATCTATCGAGAAAACCTTTGGAAAAAGCTGTTTGTCAAGCCATTCCCATCTAAGTCGGTCCGTCAGCCATTCGCGTTGCATCCAATCAGGCTCATCGGCAATATTCAATAAATCAGGCAAGTAATCAAGTGTCCGGCTCAAATCAAAATCCGCTGCGACGGATGCACGCAGCATATCGGCAACCAAAGTGTCGCCCACAATATATAACTCCCTGTCTAAATGATATTTACGACACGTAATAGCAGTATTTATATTATTGATATTCAAATTAAACTCAAACCAGGCAGACGAAAATCCGTTCGGACATTTCATGACATAAGCGTAATACATTGATGACAAGCGATCTGCACATGGAACCGGCGTCTCGACCTTGTCAGCCGCAGCCTGCAAAAAATCCAATGCAAATTGTCCCATATAGGCAGGCAACGGTCTTCGCCGGAAGTTGAACGGAAGGATGCGAGACTTGGGGTTAATATTCATATAATGAGAGAAATATATCTCATAATGACTGTTCGCTTCAAATGACTTAACGTCTTGTAATGAATCTTTCGCATGTTCAATAAGCTCACTGATTTCCCCTATTTCAAAAACTCCGGTATCATATATCTCATATCCAGGATATTGAAGGGTAGAAAGCAGGTTTCTGTTATCAATATGCAAGAGGAGATAATCCATCAGGCGCAAATCGCTTGCATGAAGATTATCAGCCAGTTTTGCTCTAAACTCAGCCGTCGTAAACGGCGGCTTGCTGCCGTCGAGCACAAGATTGGGAAGTCCGGAAACCAAAAAATAGTACTGCCCCATATCAGAATAATAATGCAACTATTTGCGGGCGAAGATATTCCTTAAAGAAAGCCATAAATTCATCTTCACCGAAAACCACCTTGTACGTGCCGTCAGCCGGCAGGATGGTGAATGACGCCGGCTTGCCATTTATCTTTTCAATCTTCACGTTCTCCCTGTCTAACAGCTCTTTGGCGTTTGATTCAATATATTTGTGCAGTTCCTCGGCCGCTGCCGACCGGATGGTCATCCCCTCCGTGCCCGCCCATTTCTTGGCAATTTCCAACACGATTTGTTGCATGAAAGCTGTATCTTGCGTCAATGGTTGTATGTTGTTTTTCACTATTTTACCTACAATCAGGTCTGTCAATTCGTTTCGGAGGTCTTCCACGAAGTGGGCAGCAAACAGTTTAAGTTCGGCCTCGGCAGACTTTTTCAACGCTTCCGTCTGCTTGGCCGCATGAGTGAGCATTTGCTCCGCTTCTACCTGCGCATCATGCAGAATGGCACGCCTTTGTTCCTGCGCTTCGGAAATGATACGACCGGCCTCCTCATTTCCCTTTTCTACGCCTTCGCGATAGATTTTATCTGTAAGTTCCTGAATCTTAATGTCCATAGCGTTTTTTTTGAGGGACAAAGATATAAATAATATTTGAGAAAAACAATCAATATGTTAAAATATTCATTTTCTTCCATTTATTTTTGTATCATCATAAATAATCATTATTTTTGTCTCGACAAAACGTCATATTACTTTTTGATAATGATTTAGTAAAAAATATATATTAAATATAATGATAATGAATCAAAAAAAAATAAGCCATTTCATGACTACTTTGCTATTGGGAGCCATCTGTGCGGTTTTTTTGTCATGCAATGATAAGGAAGTAGAGCCTCAGGAACTTGATTATTCTTGGCTCGTCAAGCGTGCCACGTGGTATAACTACTTAACAATAAATGATCCAAACACGGGACGTTCTCAATACAATGTCATCTCGACCGTTTATTTTGGCGATGACGGGAAATACACTTTTCAACATTCGACGTTTGGCGTCGCTGAAGGCGATTACACTATGTCTGAACCTACTGAAAATGTGCCGATTACGCACATTTATATCAATCCGGTCGACCAAACTCCGCATCCGAATCAATATATTACCACCATGTATAGGGTATTTGTGTCGGGAAGCAGCAGTTTTGAAGAACTGAGGGTGTACTACTGGGAAGGCGATTTTAGCAACTTCCTTTTTGTAGAAGTATATTTTAACAATGTGATGGTGGGAGAAACAATGCTGTATCAGAAAGACGATCTGCCGTTTTGAAACTAACGAATTTAAAAGATTGTCAATGGAATATACACAATTGCATCTCTCAAAAAATCTGCGGAAAATGTCAAAAAACATGTTTTCACGCATTAACGCGCTGATTGGATATATTGCGTTGACTATCATACTGTCAGGTTGTATCTCTTTATTTGAACCGCCGAAAGACATGAGCGAGATATCGAATATTCTCGTTGTAGACGGAGTGATTTTGGAAGAAGGGACAAGCGTCAAGTTAAGCAGAATCGTCAAATTGGATGAAGACATCAACACATCGACCCTGTTTCCCGATGTAAACCTGGCAACCGTCCAAATCATTGATGAAAACCTCAATACGATTGCCGTTGCTACACAGGAAACAAATTTTGCCCCTTACACCGTAAAAGAAAAGATCGCTTTTGTTCCGGGAATGAAATATGCGCTTGACATCACGATAAGAGACGGCAAACAATACCGTTCAGCCTTTATGGAGCCGGTTGATACACCTGAAATCGACGAATTGACTTATCAGGTGAATGAAGATAAAAGCGTTGACATCATGGTTTCTACTCACGATCCCTCCGACGAAACGCTCTATTGTCTCTGGTCGTTTGAGGAAACGTGGGAAATCAGGTCGCGTTATTTTCAGGTTACCAGATTTGATCCGATCACGGGAAATTTGGTTGAGCAAAATCTGAACGGTGACAACAGGTATTATTGCTGGGCTTCGTTTGCTTCTCAATCCATGTTGTTGGCGTCCAGCGAGAAATTCGAGTCTGCAATCATCAAAAACAACAAGATTCACACCCTGTTGCCCCTGACTTCCCGTTACTCCTACTTGTACAGCATAAAAGTCATTCAATACCGGTTAGACAAAGGCTCTTATCAGTATTTTGAAAATATGCAGAGAAATATGGATGAAAGCGGCAGCCTTTTTGCACCGCAACCATCAGAAATGACCGGCAATATTCAATG
>JAITMM010000117.1 GCA_031277335.1 Tannerella sp.
CACTGGAATCCCGTGCTGTTCAACGATGGAAAGGGAACGGTCTATCTGTTTTTCAAGGTAGGAAAGGAGATTCCATCGTGGGAAACATGGGTCATGGCCTCGAAAGACGGCGGGACGACTTGGTCGGAAGCGGTTGAATTAGTCAAGGATGACAATGGAGGGCGCGGACCGGTGCGCAATAAACCGATTATCCTGTCAGATGGGACGTGGTTAGCCGGAGCATCACATGAAGAGGGTCCATGGAATGTCTTTGTCGACCGTAGCACAGATGGCGGAAAGTCGTGGCATGCAACGCCTTACATTTCGCTCGACCGTACAGGCTTCAACGGAAAAGGAGTGATTCAACCGACGCTGTGGGAATCGGCGCCGGGCACCGTACATATCCTTGTCCGCAGCACCAATGGAAAGATTTACCGCAGTGACTCAAACGATTACGGCGTGACTTGGGGTGCGTTCTACGCGACGGACATGCCCAACAACAACAGCGGCATCGATCTCGTAAAACTCGCCGACGGCACACTGGTGTTGGCATACAACCCTGTGAGCGGCAACTGGGCTTCGAGGGCTTCGCTCAACCTGGCTGTTTCGTTCGACAACGGTTTGACCTGGCCGCAAACCATTGAATTGGAGAAAGATGACGATCCAAAGGCGGAATATTCGTATCCTGCCATCATCGCTTCCGGCAACCGAGTCGCGTTGACATATACCTGGAAGCGTCAGCGGATAGTCTTCCGTGAATTTGATGTCAACACATTCTCCAAACGGTAAACGAGCTTATCTATTGATATTCAATAACTATTAACATATTATACAATGAAAAAAGTAATTCTGTATGTGGTTGGCATGTTCTTTTTGAGTTTGGTCGGAGAGATGAATGCCGAGATCAAATTGCCTGCTATTTTCGCCGACAAGATGGTGTTGCAGCAGCAGGCGCAAGTCGATGTCTGGGGTTGGGCAAAACCCAATGCAAATGTAAGTGTGACAGGTTCATGGAACAGGAAGACGTATACGGCCAAAAGCGATGAAAGCGGTTACTGGCGCGTAAAGATAGCCACGCCTGCAGGGGGATTTACGCCTTATACGCTCACTGTCAGCGATGGAAAAGCCGTGACGCTATCGGATATCCTTATCGGAGAAGTATGGCTTTGTTCGGGTCAGTCGAATATGGAAATGCCGATGAAAGGATTTCTTGACCAGCCGATTGCAGGCGGTCCCGAAGCGATTGCTTCGTCTGCAAATAACGGGATACGCTGTTTTACGGTCACCAAAATGTCGACGGCGACTCCCAAGCAGGACTGTACGGGCCAATGGGAGATAGCCGGTCCCGGAACGACGCAAAATTTCACAGCCACAGGCTATTATTTCGCCCGGCTGCTCAATCAGACCTTGAATGTGCCGGTAGGATTGCTTCATACAAGTTGGGGCGGTTCGCGCATTGAAGCGTGGATGACACCCCGATCGCTCAAGGACATCCCTGAAAAAACCGTCCCTGCCACCGATGCCGATATCAAGGTGCAAAACGGCACACCTACAGTGCTTTACAACGGAATGATCCATCCTGTGTTGGGATATGGAATAAGGGGAGCAATCTGGTACCAGGGCGAATCGAACCGCGACGAACCGGCGCTTTATGTGAAAATGTTTGACGCCATGGTGCGTGAATGGCGGACGCTGTGGAATATGGGTGATTTTCCGTTTTATTACTGTCAGATAGCGCCTTACAACTATGGTGGAGGAACAAATTCGGGTTTTATCCGAGAGGCACAGTCGAAAGGAATGAAGACGACGCCCAACACGGGAATGGCCGTCCTGATGGATGCCGAAAGTCCGGCCTGCATTCATCCGCCGAAGAAGAAGGATGCCGGTGAGCGACTGGCATTGTGGGCGTTGGCTGAAACTTACGACATCAAGGGGATGCAATACCGTAGCCCTGAACTCAAATCGTTTGAAACGGAGGGACGTGTTGCTGTGCTGACTTTTGATTTGGATGCCAATCCGGGATTGACCGCCTACGGCAAGGAAATATTGCATTTCACCGTTGCCGGCAGCGACAAGCGATTCTATCCCGCCAAGGCTGCTTATTTGGGCAACAAAGTTTACGTATTTTCACCGGCGGTGGCATCGCCTGTGGCTGTAAGGTATTGCTGGGATGATACTTCGGCGACGGAACTTTTTACGGTCGAAGGAAATTTGCCCGTATCGTCTTTCCGTACCGACGAATGGTAGATTGCATAAAAAGGTAAGTATCAAGAAGATTTCAACTGTCTTGAAAAAAAATAAAATGATATGAACAGAGTAGAAGAAGCGTTGAAATCGGCGCGTGAGACGAAAATATTGGAAATTGGATCGGATATCCTGTCCCGGATTCCTGCGATTTTTGCCGGACAGTTTCCGGGGAAAAAAGCCATTATCGTAGCAGATACCACCACTTTCAGGGTGGCGGGGGAGGCAGTGTTGCGATTGCTGAAAGATGCCGGACTTGCTCAGGATGAGCCGTTTATTTTCACGGAACCTGATTTGCATGCCGAATATCATCACGTTGAAGCATTGACAGAAGCGCTGGAGCATGGCGACGAGATTCCGGTGGCTGTCGGTTCAGGCACGATCAATGACCTTTGCAAGCTGGCGTCCCATCACGCGAAGCGTTCCTATTTCAGTGTAGCCACAGCCGCTTCGATGGACGGATATACGTCTTATGGAGCTTCCATCATTTATCGGAATAATAAACAGACATTTATGTGTCCGGCCCCGCAGGTAGTCATCGCTGATATTGATATCATCCGTCGTGCTCCGGCGGAGATGTCGGCGGCCGGTTATGCCGATTTGTTTGCCAAAGTGCCGGCCGGGGCCGACTGGATTTTGGCGGATGAACTGGGCATTGAACCGATGGAATCAACAGCCTGGGCAATTGTCCAGGATGGTTTACAAGATGCATTGGCTGATCCTGAGGGTGTACAAAAAGGAGAAGAAAAGGCGATTTCATCGTTAGTGGAAGGGCTGATGTTAGGCGGTTTTGCCATGCAATGGTCGCGGACAAGTCGCCCTGCGTCAGGCGCCGAGCATCAATTCAGCCATCTTTGGGATATGGAACATCATACGCACAACGGCATAGCGCCTTCACACGGTTTTAAGGTAGGCATTGCCACGCTGTATGTCTCGGCCTTATACGAGCAATTCCTGCAACATCCCATCGATCAGCTTGATATTGAAGCCTGTTGCGCGCAATGGCCGGAATGGGAAGAGCAGGAAGCAAGAGCGAAGGAAATGTTTGCAAATGACGATTTCATCGAGACCGTCCTGGAGGAGATGAAGGCGAAATATATTACAAAAGAAGCCTTGGCAGAGCAATTGACTGTGTTGAAAACCGGGTGGTCGACGATTAGAGACCGGCTGCGCAACCAATTATTGCCATCCGACGAAGTAAGGAGACGGTTGCAATTAGTTGGAGCGCCTTCAAATCCCGATGAAATCGGCATCGGCCGCGACCGGATGCGTGACAGTTTCCTGCGTGCACAACACCTTCGCAGCCGTTTTACGATCCTCGACGTGGCCGTACGGACGGGATGCCTGGAGGAGTGGGTAGAGAGGATTTTGTGATTCCCGATGACGTCATTTTGTAGAGACGTTGCGCGCAACGTCTCAATGGGTGCAGCAAATATCACAGCACACAATATTGTCCCAACGTACACATAAATTCGTATCTCGCAACGTCTCTGCTATCTATACAACCCCTCCCGCGAAAGAATCTTATCCATATTGGCCAGATTGTAAAGTACGATGGCGGTGACGACCGAAGTATGATCCATATATTCGGGAATGCTCATCGTATAAATATCGCGCTCAGTATGCCATATTTCCTGGTAATCAAAGTCATATCCTAAAGGATCGCCTGTCCCGAAGCTGATCACGGGGATGCCGTTCATTGCAAAATAAGCATGGTCGGAGCCTCCTGCCGAGGCAGGTCTGTTGGGACTGGCAGTCCGTTCGGTGAGCGTAAACGGAAAGTCGGGATTGATATCGTTCAGCTGAACGGTCGCTTTTTTGAAATCCTCATACATGGCAGGCGGAACAGTCAGTGAGTTCGCCACTACGGGACCTCCGTCGCGATTGAAATAGTTCGATATCTTCGGCCATTTGTCCTTATTGTTTTCCACCCAGAATTTCGACCCCCACAAGCCAAATTCCTCGCCTGCCCAAAAGCAGAAAAGGATGCTGCGCAGCGGTTTAGCCTTAGCCTGGGTCAACAGACGGGCAGCTTCGAGATTGGGAGCTACGCCCGTACCGCAGTCCACAGCACCTGTGGCAACATCGAAAGCATCCAGATGACCGCCGGACATAACGTATTCATCGGGATATTTGCTGCCACGAATCTTGCCGATGACATTGTGATATTTCACCGGCCCCGGTTTAAAATGATTGCGGATATCAAATTCCAACAGGAAATATTGCCTTTCGGCCACCTTCCGTGCAATGATTTTATACTGATTCTCATCCAATTTGATATCGGGACAATCGGGAAGATTCGTATAAAAATCCATATCCATCGCATTTCGCCTGTCATACAGCGCCCTGATCGGGACGGCAGACGACTGAATAATTCCCAAAATACCGGCCTCCCGCATCTCCTTGTAGAACAGCGCAGGCGTATCGTCCAGTTCTTTCAAGGGCAGCGGCGTACCAAACCTGTTTTCCCTGTTAATACGGGAAATTGAATCGTTATATTGTTGAATCTCATTATTCTGCTCGATGATAATACGTCGCAGCGAATCTCCGCGCAGCGAATAGTCAATCGGCCAACCATCGTTAGTCCCCGAAATCAGCACCCACGCACCCTTGAGTTTTCCTTTCATGCGGTCAAATTGCGCCTGCGTCTTCGGTTCGGTCACGACATGCCCCCGTTGCAACCCTTTTGTCCCGGCCGTAAACGACGGCGTAGCAAAATGCAAATCCATCCCGTCCCCATCCAGCATTTTCCCAAACCACGGCCCTCGGTTAAACCCGACAGGTATCTCACCCACCTCCTGAATCTCAACTTCCAGCCCCCACGACTTCAATAAATGGGCAACCCAGTAAGTCGCTGTCTCATAAGCATCCGACCCAATCAGCCGTCCGCCGATGCGGTTGGTCAGCACGTCCAAATGGCGCATGGTTTGATTGTCATTTTTGGCGTTCACAATTATATTATCTACAACTTGATTCTTTTGCGCTAATATAGTAAATGCTTGAAATAGAACGTAAATTGATAGGAAAAACAACCTTTTCATTTATTTTAAATTTTAAAATTCATATAAAAATATCGGCACAAAATTAATTAAATCCAGTTACAAAAACAATTATTCGATCGCTTGTTTAGTCGATTATTTGTCATAAGTTTGATAAGATAAAGAGAATTTCTCAACATTCACTGTTTGTTTTTTGACTATAAGTCGTAACTTTGCAGAAAAAATTGATTGAATATGAATCGTGTAGTAGTTTTATTGAGTATAATCATGTTGGCCGGTTGTTCGGGTAATGTGAACAAATCATGCAATAATTCAGCATTGTATGGATATGTAAATATTTGTCTTCCTGAGATAAAAGGAATGACTGAGTGTCGAACAAATACTAATGTGCAGCAAATCATCGCACAGTATTTAACTACAGGCCCTGTATTGGGATATTACCTTAATGATGAGACGTATAGCCAGATTGAAAAGTTAAGCGAAATTACTTTCGACAATTATTTTATGATTTATGGAGACTATCAGCGAGAGAATTATCGTGCTGTGCCTACTGACCTGGAAGTTATAGAAAAGAATTTGGAACAGACGCTTTTTGAAGGCAAAAATTTTGAGCAGATCAGTTCAAAGGTAGAGGAGGCTTACGGGACAATAACTGCCGGCCAACCTGCACTTTTAGAGAAGTATATCCCTCAATCGAATGTGCGGACGATGATTGTCCTGATGAAATATAAAAATGAATCGACTGAATCAAGCATTCTTAGTGCAATTAATTTTATATTGCTGAAAAACAGAGTATTAAATTTGGCTTATTATGTATCTTATAACGGAGGCAAATCAATAGATATTCTCAAAGAGAAGAATAATGAAGTTGTTGCCAAATTAATAAGTGCGAATTAAATAGATACTTAATCGTTTGATTTAGTCAGATATAAATATCCGTTATGTCCACATTAAAAAAAGATCAATTTGAGGTGATGGCTCCTGTCGGTTCTTACGAATCGCTTATGGCAGCCATTCAGGGAGGCGCCGATTCTATTTATTTTGGGATAGAGAATTTAAACATGCGTTCCCGCTCATCCAATAATTTTACAATCAATGATTTGATGCAAATAACATCTATATGTCGTGAAAATGGTATTAAGAGTTATCTAACTGTAAATTCCATAATATATGATGAAGATACATCTTTGATGTATAAGATTATAGATGCTGCAAAAGAGGCAGAGGTCTCCGCTATTATCGCTGCTGATATAGCTGTCATGGATTATGCCAATCGTATGGGAGTGGAAGTGCATCTCTCAACTCAATTGAATATTTCAAATACTGACTCATTAAAATTCTTCGCCCGTTTTGCCGATGTTGTTGTGATGGCTCGTGAACTTAACTTGGAACAGGTGCAAGCAATACACGAACAGATTGAGTCTCAATCAATCAAAGGCCCTAAAGGCGAATTGATTCGTATAGAGATGTTTTGTCATGGAGCGCTTTGTATGGCCGTGTCCGGGAAATGTTATTTGAGTCTACATGAAATGAATTACTCGGCCAATAGAGGAGCCTGCATGCAGTTGTGCCGTAGAGGTTATATTGTTAAGGATAAGGAGTCTGATTTGGAACTTGAAATAGACAATCAATATATCATGTCACCTAAAGACCTGAAAACTATACATTTTATAAATAAAATGATAGATGCAGGAGTGCGGGTCTTTAAAATTGAAGGGCGCGCTCGTGGCCCGGAATATGTGCGAATAGTTACTTCGTGCTATCGTGAAGCCATCAACGCTTGTTGCGAGAACAAGTATGACGAGGATAAAATAAAAGATTGGGACAAAAGACTTGAATCTGTTTTCAATCGTGGCTTTTGGGATGGATATTATCTGGGACAACGATTGGGAGAATGGACCCACAAATATGGCTCCAGTGCCTCAAAACGAAAAGAATATGTTGCTCGTGGAATCAATTTCTTCAATAATTTGGGAGTTGCTGAATTTGAGATGGAAAGCGGACAATTAAATATCGGCGATGAAATCGTCATAACAGGCCCAACGACAGGTGCAGTTTTTCAAACTATCGATGAAATCAGGGTCGACCTGCAAAGTGTGATGACAACGACGAAAGGCGAGCGCTTTTCGATAAAGGTTGATGAGAAAGTCCGTCCATCCGACAGGATGTATAAACTTGTCAGTAAATCATGAAAATAGCTGCATTAGTTTCCGGCGGAGTTGACAGTTCCGTGATGATTCATCTATTAAAAGAGGCCGGTTACGACCCTGTTATTTTTTACATACGTATCGGAATGGAGGACAAAGACGGTTATATTGATTGCCCTGCTGAAGAAGATATTGAGATAACCTCTTTCATAGCAAAGAAATACGGATGCCGATTTGAAGAAGTCTCTTTACAGGATGAATATTGGGACAAAGTGGTCAGTTACACAATCGAATCTGTTAAAAACGGACTTACCCCCAATCCCGATATGATGTGCAATAAGTACATAAAATTCGGATGTTTTGAAGAGAAATGGGGTAAAGAATTTGATAAAATCGCCACAGGACACTATGCTACGACTACTGATATTAATGGAAAAGTTTGGTTGTCAACAGCTAAAGATAAATTAAAAGACCAAACGGATTTTCTTGCTCAGATCACTGAATTACAGATTGCTAAGCTGATGTTTCCCATCGGTCGTCTTTTAAAACGCGAAGTTAGGGCTATTGCAGCATCTGAAAATCTGCCAAGTGCTCAACGCAAAGATAGCCAGGG
>JAITMM010000144.1 GCA_031277335.1 Tannerella sp.
AAATTGTTAAATGACGTCCAGCCAAGCATATAATCAAGTTCTCCCTTGACAAAATGATACATAAAGAAAGGCCTTGAAGTATCGAACAACCCATAGTTGAAAACTATATCTATTTTATTATCAGGATCATACACGCGCAAAGCCGTATGACCGTAAAGCGTATAAACTGCTTCGTCCGTCGGCGAACAAGTCATCAGACTGATTTGAGCCTGTTCGCTCAGTTGCGCCTGCGCTTTAGCCGTAATGCTAAAGATAAAGAGAAGCAAAAAAAGACAATATTTTTTCACAAAATCACTATTAATCTAATTATTAATTCGTTAAGCGAGCGCTAAATTACAGTATTTTTTTTATTCCACCAAATTTTTAGTGCTGTTAAATAAAAAAATCTATTTTTCATGTATGTTTTTTTTGAGTTTTTTATATCAATCTGCTTATGTATTGAAAAATTAGACGTACATTTGCTGGTCGAAGTATTATTCCAATTAATAAGCATCTTATGAAGTTTTTACCCATTTCTTTTTTAGCAATTTATGTGTTGTTTTCGTGTCAAGTCAACAAGGCTCCGACAATCAACATTGATTCTGTGGCGTCTCCAAAAGGGACCGAAGTGTTTCAACCCAACTGGGACAGTATCGCGCAACACTATCAGTCTCCGGAATGGTTTAGCGATGCCAAATTCGGCATTTTCATCCACTGGGGCGTCTATGCCGTGCCTGCTTTTGGCAACGAATGGTATCCCCGAAACATGTATCAGCAAGATTCTAAAGAGTTTAAGCATCATGTCGAAAAATATGGCGACCAAACGAAGTTCGGATATAAGGATTTCATTCCGATGTTCAAAGCCGAGAAATTTGATGCCGATGCATGGGCCAAACTTTTCAAGGAAGCAGGTGCTAAATATGTTGTGCCCGTAGCCGAGCATCACGATGGTTTTGCCATGTATGACAGCGATTTAAATGAGTGGAACGCTGTGAAGATGGGGCCGCAAAAGGACATTATCGGATTGCTCAAGCAGGCCGTCGAACGCGAAAATTTGATCTTTGGCCTGTCGACTCACCGCGCCGAAAATGCGTGGTTCTATAACGGTGGCATGACCTTCCCGTCCGATGTGCAGGATATGTCCATTTCGCTCTACGGACGCCGCTTTCCCAAACAGGAGACGTATGATGAAAGCGTTGCACGTGAATGGCTTACGCGCACTTATGAATTGATTGACAAGTATCAACCGCAAATCGTATGGTTCGATTGGACTGTCAACAATCCGGTGATAATGCCATATTTCAATAAATTTTTAGCCTACTATTACAACAATGCGCTCGATTGGGGCAAACAGGTGGCAGTCAACACAAAACAAGGATATCCCACCAATATTCAGGTATGGGACATGGAACGTGGCAAAGCGGAGAAAATGATGGTTTATCCCTGGCAGACAGATACTTCCGTCGGCAAGAAATCATGGTGTTATATTGACGGCGAAGAGAATAAAACGCCCGAACAGATTGTGCATGACCTGATTGATATTGTCAGTAAAAACGGCAATCTCCTGCTCAATATCGGCCCCCGTGCCGACGGCACAATCACCGAAGAACAGCAGGCTGTACTGCTGGATATAGGAAAATGGCTGAAAATCAACGGAGAAGCCATCTATGGCACCCGCTGCTGGAAACGTTTTGGCGAAGGCGACGCCGAAATGACAAAAGGCTCGTTTACGGACAACACAGCTACAGCTTATTCTGCCCGCGATATGCGTTTCACCACCAAAGGCAATGATTTCTACGTCATTGTCCTCAATTGGGATAAAGCCGGCGTGCTCGTCAAATCACTTGACAAACAGGCGATAGGAGATGCTAAAATACTTGCTGTTCAACTACTTGGATCGGATGAAAAGATTACATGGAGACAAACTGACAAAGGTCTCCAATTAACCTTCCCTTCGACCAAACCATGCGACTTTGCCTATTCGTTCAAGATTTCTTTCGACAAAAAAGTCGGTGAAAATCTCGTTTCGGAAGCCACCAATGAAGTGATGCGGCATGGGGGAAGTTGATTCAAGGATTCAATGATTAACGTTCAATTTTAACCACCCATTATTCATTGTTAATTATTCATTGTTAATTGTTAATTATTATTTGTTCATTGTTCATTATTAATTGTTCATTATTATAGTGTTAAACGATAGTATTTTAGATAAGTTGAAGGTGCTGGCGGCATCGGCGAAATACGATGTTTCCTGTGCTTCCAGCGGCACCGTCCGCAATAACCCTTCCAAAGGATTGGGAAATACTGTCGGCGGAATGGGTATTTGCCATAGTTTTACGGACGACGGGCGATGCGTTTCACTCCTGAAAATTATGCTAACCAACTATTGCATATACGATTGCGCCTACTGTATCAATCGCAGAAGCAACGATGTCCCGCGAGCCACATTTGCCGTCAGCGAATTGGTCAGCCTCACCATCGAGTTTTATCGTCGTAACTACATTGAAGGCCTGTTCCTTAGCTCCGGCGTCGTGCGTAATCCCGATTATACGATGGAACGCATGGTTCGCATCGTGAAAGACCTACGCAAAGTGCATCAATTCAACGGTTATATTCACCTGAAAAGTATCCCGGGATGCAGCCGCGAACTGATTGCCGAAGCCGGGCAGTATGCCGACAGGATGAGCGTGAATCTGGAGATACCGAACGAGCAAAGTCTGAAAGTGCTGGCACCCGAAAAAGATTTCCAAAGCATTTTCGCCCCGATGCGTTTTATCCAACAAGGTATGTTAGAGAGCAAAGAGGAGCGCCGTAAATTTCGCAAAGCGCCGCGTTTTGTTCCGGCCGGACAAAGCACGCAGATGATTATCGGCGCCTCACCCGATAGCGATAAGGATATTTTGCGCGTTTCATCTGCCCTTTATCAGCGTCCCAGCATGAAAAGAGTCTACTACTCAGGGTATATCCCGGTCAATTCCTACGATTCGCGTCTACCCGCCCTCAAGCAGGCGCCGCTTGTGCGTGAAAACCGACTGTATCAAGCCGACTGGTTACTACGCTTTTACGAGTTTAAGGTAAATGAAATAGTAGATGACGGATATCCAAATCTCGACCTCGAAGTCGATCCGAAATTAGCCTGGGCCTTGCGCCATCCCGAGTATTTTCCGATGGATATCAATGCGGTGGATTACAGCATGTTGCTTCGTGTGCCTGGTATCGGCGTCAAATCGGCTAAACTCATTGTCACGTCCCGCCGCTATGGAAAACTGACAGCCGCCCAGTTGAAAAAAATAGGCGTAGTCATGAAAAAGGCACAGTATTTCATTACATGCCGCGAACTTCCCATGCAGACTGTCAACGAGATATCCCCCGAATACGTCAAGAAAATATTGACCGAACCGACAAAGAAAAAGATGCTCGATGACCCGCGACAATTGTCCATCATCTTTCCGGAATAAAAAAATTCAATGATTCAAAGTGCAAGGTGCAAAATGCAAGATTCAAATTTCAAGGTTCTTTCAAGGTTGTTTCAAGGTTGTTTCAAGGTTGTTTCAAGGTTGTTTCAAGGTTGTTTCAAA
>JAITMM010000170.1 GCA_031277335.1 Tannerella sp.
AAAGTTGCAAATCGGCTCATTGATAAGCTGTTTGATCTCCTTGCTGAACATGGAAATACCGAGATGCGAAACCTGCTTTTTATCGTTGTATTCAATGACCAACGATTTGTTTGCGCTGATTTCGGGGCATATCAAAATCGTATCGTGCTCAGTCAGACAGTTTTCCGGCAATTGAGAGGCGAGGTCTTGCAATTTCTTCAACGAAAACGCGATGTTGCCGTGAAGCATTGAGGTAGCCCCGTCGTGCGTGTCCGAAAAATCCGCGCTTTCCGAAAAATCCTGCGCCCCCGCCTGCAACGCAAATGACAGCATAACGATCAGACAAACAGACGTTTTATAAAAAATTTTCCTTTTCATTTCTAAATTAATTTTTCTTTGATGGCTTTGATGACTGCCTCGGATTTGGAGTTGACGTGCAGCTTCCGGTAGATGCTGTTGATATGGCTGTAAATGGTGCCGACACTGACGAAACAGGCGTCAGCCGCCATTTTGTAACTGTCGCCCAGGACGAGGCGGTTCAGAATTTCCGTTTCGCGCGGCGAGAGTTTATACATATCCTTATGATTTGAATGTCCGGGACTTGCAAAGTGTTCGAGCACCTTTCGCGCAATGCTGCTGCTGATGGGCGAGCCGCCGCGGTGAAGCTCCTCGACGGCACTGATGATTTGTGCCGACGGCGTTTTCTTCAGCAGATAGCCCGTAGCGCCTGCGCAGAGCGCCTCGAATATTTTATCCCTCTCCTCGAAGACGGTGAGCATCATGATGTTCACGTCGGGAAAAGCTGCTTTGACCAACCTTGTCGCTTCTATTCCCGTCATCTCGGGCATGTCGATATCCATCAGAATGACGTCGGGACAGAGCCTTTTGCAGTCATCAATCACATGTACGGGATTGGCAGCCGCCGTGCACAGCCTGAAATTTTCCGTCCCCCGAATCAGATACGACAGGCTCTCAAGCAGCGAAAGATTGTCTTCGTAAATGGCTATTTTTATCATCGTTCTTTTTTTGTTTGAAACTTCACCGCAAAGGTACACGGCTAATTTTCACTGTGCAATCATATAAATATATGAAATTTACGGCTTAGGAGAGGTATTTTATTGATTGGATTAGAATATGATACAATAATAACATAACCAATATATTATCTCTATTTTGATTGCCATGTCAATTGTTTTTACAGCTTGAATGAATGTTAATTTCGCCTCATTTCCCATGATTTCTTCGGGAATCGCAATAACGCCTGTATTTTTCTATCTGAAAGGTCATATATTTATATGATCCAGTGCCGAAAGTCGCTTAGTTTTTTGGTAAAGAAAAGAAAGCATAATGTAAAATGAAGCACTCGTTAATTAAGTTTTTCAGCTCAAATCTTAAATAAGAAAACTCTTATTTAAGATTATGGGGTATTTTCTTAACTTTGCAGTCGGATAATAAAGAAATGCGAGATGATTGAGAAGAGACACAAAACAACATTAAGGCAATGAACTAAGCAATAGCCAATTTTCAAAAATTACTGTTTTCGAGCCGACTTAATCGGTAAGGGAAAATGATAGATTAATTTTTTAAGTAAGGATAAAATGTTGATAATATTAAAGTTATATTATGTGAGCGACATTAATGTCGCTCACATAACAACAAGGAAAGAAAAGATTGTAAATTTGAAAAAAGTATAAATCTATGGATAACAAGATATCAATTTCAACAATAGAACGGCAAAACGTGTTGAATAACCGTTTTGCCGTAGAGGCAATTCAAAAAGCGTTGAATATTGAGGCAATGTTTTTTGATGATCAGTACTGTTTTACCAAGAAGATGGTAGCGGATTTTTATGAGGTGGACGAGCGTACGATCGAACGTTACCTCGAAAGTTACGAACAGGAATTAAAACATAATGGATACTTTTTATGTAAGGGCAAATTACTGAAAGAGTTTAGGTTGCACTTTGTGAGCGACATTAATGTCGCTCACAAAGTGCGCTCGTTGGGTTTGTTTAATTTTCGTGCGTTTTTAAATCTTGGTATGTTGCTTACAGAGAGTGAAAAAGCGAAGCAAGTTCGTAACTTAATACTTGATGTTGTTATTGCCACACTAAATGAGCGTACAGGTGGTGGAACAAAATTCATTAATCGAAGAGATGTAAATTATATCACAAGTGCCATTGAAGAGATAAATTACAACAAAGTTTTTTTTAATGCCATTTATAATTATGTAGAATGTAAAGAGTTTGAATTTTCAAGAATAACAGACCAAATTTATAAGGTAATATTCAAAGAAAACACAAAAGAGTACAAGGAAATACTGCAATTGAAGCATAATGAAAGTGCTAAAAGCACTATGTATGCTGAAATTCTATTGATGATTTCTGCGTTTGAGTATGCAGTCAGTTGTGAAATAGAAAAACTGTTTCAGTTGCGAAACCAAAAATTATTGTCAGTAAAAGATGTTTTCAATATCATTGATAATTTTGCGAATAGCCCATTGATTCAGCCGCATCTGAACGACGCCCGTACAAAAATGGCTTCGCGTGATTTGAGTTTCCGCGACGCCTATCACGGCAACATTGCCGAATACCTTAGAGCCGTTACGCCAGAAGAATTTGAACGTTTTATCGGTAACGAGTCCATTGATTTTGACGCAATTCTGGAAGCAAATACGGAAGTCTTGAAACGGCTAAAACAAGGTGTAGATGAATGAAATACAATATATTTCTTACGATGAGGCGTTGACCGTCTATCAAAAAACGATAGAAGCAAGCGGCGGCGGTTTGTCGGGTATTCGCGACGAAGGCGGCATAAAAAGTGTTTTGGAGTTTGTACAAAATGACCGCTATTACCCCGATTTGGTATCAAAACTCTCCTTTTTGGTTTTTCGCTTTTGTTCGGGACATTTCTTCATGGATGGCAACAAACGTATTGCACTTACGCTTGGCACGTTTTTTTTACACAAAAACCGACATTATTGGGCCGCAACACAATTCATGCAACGTATGGAAGCCATAATTTATCACGTTGCCGCATCGCATATCGACGATGAATTGTTGCTGCGAATCACAAAATGTATCGTTGAGTGCAGCGATTTTGACGAAGGATTGAAACTCGACATCATTCATGCCATGCAGAAAGGGGATTGAGGCTTTAGGAAGACGACACCGTCATTGCAAACGGTGAGAAACGAAGCAGGAAGCAATCCGGAATAAAAGTTCATAGGAAATTTGGGTTTTTCCGATAAATAAATGTTATCTTTGCTCATTAATTCCTAAACCCAAGATGATGTTCAACTACCATTTTGCAGATTTAATTTACAGGCAGGCTGAAAAATATCAGTCCCGACAGGCGATACTTTACAGAGACGACTCCACAGGGAAGTGGCTCAAGATTTCATGGAATGAATTTGCTGAGAAAGTGCGTCTTACGTCTCAGGCGCTTGTCGAATTTGGCCTCCGGCCGCAAGACAGGGTCGGGACGTATTCGCAGAACATGCCGGAGTGTTTCTATTGTGACTATGGCTGTTACGGCGCCAGAGCCATCTCCGTACCCATGTATGCGACAAGTTCGCCCGCGCAAGTCGAATATATCATTCGCGATGCGGAGATAAGCCTGCTGTTCGTCGGCGAGCAGTTGCAATACAACAACGCATTCAAGGTGCAGCAGGAAGTTGGCGGGATTCTGAAGCAAATCGTGATTTTCGACCCGGCCGTCGTCCGCAATCCGGCCGACAAGACGTCTGTCTTCTTCGATGAATTTCTCAGGATGGGCGACAACACGTATGCCGATACCGAAGTGAAAATCCGTCGCAATCAGGCATCTCCCGATGACATTGCCAATATCCTCTACACCTCCGGCACGACGGGCGGCTCGAAAGGCGTCGTGTTGAGACATTCCTGCTATCTGGAGGCAATGCGGACGCACGATATCCGCCTGCCGATGCTCAGCGAACATGATATTACGATGTGTTTCCTGCCGTTCACGCACGTGTTCGAGAAAGCCTGGTCGTATCTGTGTTTTCACAGAGGGGTGACAAATACAGTGAACAGAGACCCTAAAATCCTGCAACAGACCATCAAGGAGGTGCGGCCGACGGTGATGTGCAGCGTACCGCGTTTTTGGGAGAAGGTGTACGCCGGCGTATCTGAAAAAATCAATTCCGCCACCGGCGTGATGAAAAAGATATTCGAAAATGCCTTGATCGTCGGACGCACGTATAATATTGATTATAAGAGAAAAGGCATTAAACCACCGGCCAAGCTCGCCGCACAGTTTCATTTTTACGATATGACGGTCTTCAGTCTGCTGAAACAGAAAGTGGGGATTGAGCGCGGCAGGATTTTCCCCATCGCCGGTGCCCCGTTGGCCGACCATATCACCGAATTTCTGCTGTCCGTCAATATCCCCATGAAATACGGCTACGGCCTGTCCGAAACGACGGCAACCGTCTGCTTTTTCCCTGACGTGCACTACGAAATCGGCTCCGTCGGAAAAATCATGCCCGACCTCGAAGTGAAGATATCGCCTGATAATCAGGAGATTTTAGTAAAAGGCAAAACAATCACGACGGAATACTACCATAATCCCGAAGAGACGGCCAAAGCATTTACGGACGACGGTTTTTTCCGCACAGGCGATGCCGGCCGTCTCGAAGGCGACACGCTCTATTTCCTGGAGCGGATCAAGGATCTGTACAAGACATCAAACGGTAAATACATTGCGCCTCAAGCCATTGAGCTTAGTCTAAGCGGTGGAAAATATATCGAGCAGTGCGCCGTCATCGGCGATGCCTACAAGTTTGTCAGCGCCCTGATTGTGCCGTCTTTTCCGGCGCTCGAAGAATACGCCATCCTCAGCGGCATCTCCTATCTCAACCGGGAAGAACTGATTGCCAAAGACGAAATCATCCGTTTCTATCAATCCATCATCGAGGAATGTCAAAAAGAATTCGCCTCCTACGAAAAAATCAAACGCTTCACGCTTCTGCCCCAGCCATTTACAATGGAATCAGGCGAACTGACCGACACGCTGAAACTGCGCCGCAACGTCATCGCAAAAAACTATGCGGCGCAGATTGAGGCGATGTATTTGTAGTAGAGACGTTGCGCGCAAAGTCTCTACATTAATAAAAGCCATCTATTTTATTAAGCAGAAAGAAATATTAATTATCTTTGCCCCATCATAAATAAATATATGAATCCATGACAGTAGTTAGCAGTAAGGAGTTTTTCAGCAATTGCGACAAGTATTTTGACAAGGCGTTGATGGAAGAAATTTGCATCCAACGCGGTAGTCATCTCTTTTATCTTGCAGCCGGGAAAACTGTTGATGGCGGCCATTCGAAGCCCCGCCAAGGATGGGCTTTGGCTGCAAAAGAGTTTGTAGAAAGCGGAAATGAAGAAGAATTTTTTCCCGATTTTTTCGAAAATGAAGATTTGGATTGGTGGCAATGGGAACAAAAATAAAACAATACGATATTTATTGGGTCAAATTGGACCCTGTTGAAGGAAGCGAAATGGCAAAAACACGTCCATGTGTGGTCATTAGTCCCGATGAAATGAACGGTTTCTTAAATACAGTTATCATCGCACCATTAACCTCAAATTTAAAATCCGTTTTCTGGCGTGTCCAAATTTCAACAGGTATGGTTGCTTTAGACCATGTCCGCTCAATTGCCAAATCAAGATTAGTCAATCATATTGGACGTTTACAAATATCTGAAATACACGAAATTAAAAGTGTTCTAAAAGAGATATTTGTAGATTAAACTGTTATGGACACTGCAAGCAGCGTCCATAACAGTTTAATAACTACATCCCAAGCCGCTTTTTCAACCCGGCCAGTTCCACCGTCAACTCTGCCGGCAGATGGCTGCCGAATCGCGCAAAATGCTCTTCGATCAGCTCCACTTCAGCTTTCCAGTCGTCATTATTCACTTCGAGCGCCTTGCCAAGCTTGCTCTCGTCCATGCCGGCCAGCCCTTCGATATTGATAGCTTTCGTCGCCGGAACCTTGCCGATGGCCGTTTCCACCGTCTCACCCAAACCGTTGCAACGGTCAAAGATATAAGCCAGTACGCGGCTATTCTCGCCATATCCCGGCCAGAGGAACTTGTTATTCTCATCTTTACGGAACCAGTTGACATTGAATATCTTGGGCAGCTTTGCACCCGTATGGAGTCCGATATTAACCCAGTGTCCGAAGTAATCCCCCATATTATATCCGCAGAACGGCAGCATGGCAAACGGGTCGCGCCGCACACCTGCCTTCAGCCCTATGGCAGCAGCAGTGACCTCAGAGCCGACGATTGACCCCATGAAAACACCATGATTCCAGCTACTTGCCTCATTTACGAGCGGCACGGTATTCGGCCTGCGACCGCCAAAGAGGAACGCCGAGATCGGCACACCTGCCGGATTCTCCCAGTCCTTGTCAATGGCAGGACATTGGCTGGCCGGCGCCGTGAAACGGGCGTTCGGATGGGCGCAAGGCTCGCCGGAGGCAGGGTCATGCACTTTGTTCTTCCAGTTGATCGTGCCGTCAGGGCAGTCGTACCCGATGCCTTCCCACCAGACATCGCCGTCGGGCGTCAGTCCCACGTTCGTGAAGATGGAGTTGGACTCGCAACTGTGCATCGCATTGGGATTGGTTTCCAGCGAGGTATAAGGCGCCACGCCAAAGAAGCCCGCCTCAGGATTGATGGCATATAATTGTCCGTCGGCGCCAAACTTCATCCACGCGATATCGTCGCCCACACATTCCACCTTCCAGCCCGGAATCGTCGGAATCAGCATCGCCAGATTCGTCTTCCCGCAGGCGCTGGGGAAGGCCGCCGTGATATATTTCTTCTCGCCGGACGGATGCGTGATGCCGAGAATCAGCATGTGCTCTGCCATCCAGTCCTCGCGTTTGGCCATGTTCGAAGCGATGCGCAGGGCGAGGCATTTCTTGCCCAGCAACGCATTTCCGCCATACCCTGAGCCATAAGACCATATCTCGTTCGTAGCAGGAAAATGGGTGATATATTTCTTTTCAATCGGTGCACAGGGCCATTTGACATCTTTTTGGCCGGGCGCCAACGGAGCGCCTATCGAATGGACGCACGGGATAAATTCGCCCGCGTCTCCGAGTATATCAAGTACCTTTTGCCCCATACGCGTCATAATGCGCATATTTACAACCACATACGGAGAGTCTGTTATCTCTACGCCAATGTGGGCTATATTGGAACCGAGCGGCCCCATGCTGAATGGAATCACATACATGGTGCGCCCCTGCATGCATCCCTTATAAAATTCGCGCATCGTTTTCTTCATCTCGGCAGGGTCGGCCCAGTTGTTCGTCGGGCCTGCATCTTCCTGAGACTCAGTACAAATGAACGTGCGGTCTTCCACACGAGCCACGTCGCTGGGGTCGGACTGGAAATAATACGAATTGGGACGCTTGGCCTCATTCAGCTTAACGCCCATTCCCGATGCGACCATTTCATCTAAAAGACGCTGATTCTCAGCATCCGATCCGTCGCACCAATACACTTTTTCCGGTGAACACCATTCTGCCCACTCCTGTACCCATTCTTTTAACTTCCGGTTGTTTGTCATTTGTCTAATATTTTAATTGTGAAACTTTAAAAACTCTTTATATGTTATTCTTATCAATCAATTTGAGCCGGCAAAAATACTTTTTTTTTCGATTTTTTCAAAGCCGACATGAAATCTACCTCAAAAAGATTGCGTAAAAGTACAAAAAAAAATTTTAACACAAAAATAAAAATGATTAATTTTTCTTATCAAAGTCAAACATATATTAAAAAATATTTATACCTTTGCCGAAAATCTCGATTTTAGAGTGAATATGTTAAAAAAAGTAACATTTTTAGGCTGTATTTTGAGCTTGCTTTTTTCGTGTATGGAGCAAAGCTCATATCATATCAAAGTGAATTTAACCAACTTGGAGCCTCAGGAAGTCTATGCCGTACTGGAATCGGAAATGATGAAGACGGCAGAGACGTATCTCTATGACGGCAACGGCGAGTTGGTTTTGTCGCCTAAGGAAGGCGACTACCGGACGCTCACATTGTATTACGACAATTTTTCAAAGTGGGTGACTGTCTATCTGGAAGATAAGCGGCGATTAGTCGTGTCGGGAGATGCGGCGACGCCTCATTCCGTGCAGGTTAAGGGAGGCGGAATCAATGATCTGCTCTCCGATTTTAAAAAGGAAACGGCTTTATTATTAGATGAATATACGTCTTTCGCTGATAGTGTTTCAGCCGAACAGTTGGCGCAGCAAGGTGTCAACAGGATGACGCGGCTTGCCAATATCAGAAACGAACTGCGGTTGCAGGCCGAAGCATTTATCCTGAAACATCCCGACGAGAAGGCCTCGGCCATCCTGATTAAGGATTATTTTGTCGACCCGGACAATCATCCGCAAATTGAAGCCCTGCTGGCCACGTTGATGCCCGAGCTGAGCGGGTTTTACGTGGTGCAGGAATTGAAGGAATACGTTGAAAAGGCAAAACAGACGGCCATCGGAGCCAAAGCGCCCGACTTCAATGTCATGACAATCAATGGAGACAGGTATACAAGAGATTCATTCTCCGATGGTTATCTTTTGCTGGCATTTACCTATTTATGGGAAGACATGTGCCATACCAACCATCTGCATCTCGATAAAATCATCTCTTCCTATCCCAAGGACAGCCTCCACGTGCTGCTGGTCACACTCGATGAACAGCCGCAGCACCTGCGCGACTCCACCGGGAAGGAGAAAATCAAATGGGATATTGTGACCGATTCGCTCGGACAGTCAATCAAGCTCTTGGATACGTACAATATCAATGCGTTGCCGCGCAGCTTTTTAATTGACAGGACGGGCAATATCGTCATGAGAACAGATAACGGCGTCGAACTCCAACAGACTTTGGACAAGCTCATGCCGCCGCCCGAATCCAGAAACTAATTGCTTATAAACCGTTGCAGACATGTTGGTTAAGACTTATGCCGCCGCCGTACAGGGCATAGCTGCCACAATCATTACGATTGAAGTCAGCAGCACGAAAGGCATTCAGTTCTTCCTTGTCGGGCTGCCGGATGTGGCTGTGCGCGAGAGCCATGAGCGGATTGTCTCGGCATTGGAGGTCAGCGGCATCAAGTTTCCGCGCAACCGCATCGTCATCAATATGGCGCCGGCCGATATCCGCAAGGAAGGCTCGGCCTACGATCTGCCGCTTGCCATCGGCATCCTCGCTGCCGGTGGAGAAATAGGCATTGAAAACGAACGGCTTGAGCATTTCGTCCTTATGGGCGAACTGTCGCTCGACGGCAGCCTCCAGCCCATCAAGGGCGCCTTGCCGATAGCCATCAAGGCACGTGAAGAAGGATTCAAGGGACTGATCCTGCCAAAACAGAACGTATACGAAGCGGCCGTAGTCAATAACCTGGATGTATATGGCGCTGAAAATATCAAGGAAGTAATCGATTTCTTTTGCGGCAAAGGAGAACTGAAGCCGACGGTCATCGACACACGGAATGAATTTTATTCGCATCAGCAGCAGTTTGAATTTGACTTTTCCGAAGTGCGCGGACAGGAAAACGTGAAACGCGCCTTGGAAGTGGCCGCCGCAGGAGGTCACAACCTCATTATGATCGGGCCGCCCGGAAGCGGCAAGTCCATGCTGGCCAAACGGTTGCCCTCCATACTACCGCCTTTCACCCTGCAGGAAGCACTCGAAACAACCAAGATTCATTCGGTGGCAGGAAAGGTCGAAAAAAACGCGTCCCTGCTGACGCAACGCCCCTTTCGGGCGCCTCACCACACCATCTCGGACGTGGCCATGGTAGGCGGAGGCTCTTTCCCCCAACCGGGCGAAATCAGCCTGGCGCACAATGGCGTCCTGTTCCTCGACGAATTGCCGGAATTTAACCGCAGTGTATTGGAAGTGCTGCGTCAGCCGCTGGAAGACAGATATATATCCGTCTCGCGTACACGTTTTGCCGTCAATTATCCGGCCAGCTTTATGCTTGTTGCCTCGATGAATCCCTGCCCGTGCGGCTATTACAACCATCCCGACAGAGCTTGCCTTTGTGCCCCCGGAGCCGTTCAGAAATACCTGAACCGCATTTCCGGCCCGTTGCTGGACAGGATTGATATCCAGATAGAAATCGTGCCTGTCCCTTTCGAGAAGATATCGGAAAAGCGTCCGGCCGAACAGAGTATTAACGTACGCGAGCGAGTCATGCGTGCGCGCGAAATCCAAAGCAAACGCTTCGCCGCCGAAAAATCCACTTATTGTAACGCCCAGATGAGCTCCCGCCAACTGCATAAATATGCCGTGCCCGACGAAGAAGGATTGAAACTGCTCAAAAATGCCATGCAACGCCTCAACCTGTCTGCCCGCGCCTATGACCGCATCCTGAAAGTCTCGCGCACCATCGCCGACCTGGATGACAGCCGGGCAATTACAACCTCCCACCTTGCCGAAGCCATCAACTACCGCAATCTTGACAGGGAAAGTTGGGGGCAGTGAGGTTTAATGAATAATTAAACTGATATGCCGTAGTCTTGTTTTTTTATCAATAATCATCCAAATATGTCAATTGTTTCCATACAAGTAATTAATTGATTTAAAAGAAATTATCTAATATTGTAAGACTCTATACCTTAAAAATACCTAAAATAAGGTATTTCACGGCATTTTCAGAAGGACTATTTTTGCGGCGTCAATTAGAAATATTAACAAAGAGCGCCCTCTGTACCCGCTCTGCAAATTGGATCGGAGGGCGCTTGATTTTAAACATATAAAATCATGACAAAGATAATACATTTATTACTATCAACAGTTTTTTTTCTTCCGCTTGTTGCTCTTGGTCAAGGAAACGATGCTAAAATAAGCGGAAAAGTTTTGGATGAAGCTACGGGCGAACCCGTTACAAACGATTTGGAGACTGCAAAACTGGAAGCGAAAACCGGACATAAGCTTATTTTTATGAAGTTTTCCGGCTCGGACTGGTGCGTCCCATGTATCAACGTTCAGAAGAAAGTGATTGATACGGATGAGTTTCAGAATTTTTCGCATACCCGATTAGTGCTGATGAACATTGATTTTCCCAGACAGAAGAAGAACCTGCTTTCGGCAGATGATACAAAGAAAAATGCAACACTGGCTGAAACATATAACCGTGAAGGTCTTTTCCCCAAATTCCTGCTGCTGGACGAAAACGGAACAGTCCTTGCGCAGTGGACCGGTTTGGAAAAAATGGAACCGAAGTTTCTGGAAAGTAAAATACTGCCTT
>JAITMM010000061.1 GCA_031277335.1 Tannerella sp.
TCAACTGTTTTGATCTGCGTAACTACACAAGGACCTACTTCGATAACAGTGCATGGAAGATTCTTTCCCTCGGCACTGAAAACGGATGTCATTCCGATTTTTTTTCCTAATAATCCTGGCATTTCTAATAACTGAATAATTGAATAACTGAATAACTGAATCTTTAAATCCTTGAATTTTTGAATCTTTGAATCAATTTATTGTTTGTTTATACTTTAATCTCCACTTCCACTCCGCTGGGCAATTCCAGTTTCATCAATGCGTCGACCGTTTTAGCAGTCGAACTGTAAATGTCGATCAATCTCTTGTAAGAGGACAGCTCGAACTGTTCGCGTGACTTTTTATTGACGAATGTCGATCGATTCACCGTAAAAATCCGCTTATGTGTCGGCAACGGTATAGGACCGCTGACAACTGCTCCCGTAGCCTTAACCGTCTTGACAATCTTCTCCGACGATTTGTCTACTAAAGAATAGTCATACGATTTTAGTTTAATTCTAATCTTTTGGCTCATATTTATTTTTAAGTTTTTAGTTTCTAATTTTGACTTAATTGATCAATTCCACTTTTCCTCCGACTTCAGTCAGCACCTGTCTGGCAATGGAATTAGACATTTGCGCATAATGTGAGAACTGCATCGACGAGGTAGCTCGGCCTGAGGTGATGGTACGCAACGTAGTCACATAGCCAAACGTCTCAGCCAAAGGCACATTAGCCTTCACGATACGTGTCCCGGCGCGGCTTGCCGCCATGCCTTCGATATGTCCGCGACGCTTGTTCAAGTCGCCTATCACATCGCCCATATTATCTTCGGGTGTCACAACCTCTATTTTCATAATCGGCTCAAGCAAGACCGGGCCGGCTTTTGCGGCTGCATTCTTGAAAGCATGGATGGCGCATATCTCGAACGACAACTGATCGGAGTCGACCGTGTGATACGACCCATCTATCAGCGTAACCTTCATCTTGTCAATAGGATAACTCGCCAACACGCCATTATGCATCGCCTTCTCAAATCCTTTCTGTACGGAAGGGATAAATTCTTTGGGAATATTACCACCCTTCACACTATCAATAAATTGCAGGTGCCCGACAAAATCTTCATCGGCAGGTTCAATCCTGACGATGATATCTGCAAATTTGCCGCGACCGCCTGTTTGTTTTTTGTATACTTCGCGCAGTTCGACAGGAACTGTAATAGCCTCTTTATAAGATACTAACGGCCGCCCCTGATTACATTCGACCTTAAATTCGCGCCTCAATCTGTCCACTATGATTTCAAGATGCAGCTCGCCCATCCCAAGGATCACGGTCTGGCCGGTCTCTTCGTTGGACTCGACACGGAATGTGGGGTCTTCTTCGGCCAATTTGCCAAGTCCTACGCTTAGCTTGTCCAAGTCCTTCTGCGTCTTCGGCTCAATGGCAATGCCGATCACGGGATCGGGGAAGACAATAGATTCCAATAGAATAGGATGTTTCTCATCGCACAGTGTATCACCGGTGCGAATATCCTTGAATCCTACTCCGGCTCCGATATCGCCGCAGGCTATCACTTCCATCGGGTTTTGCTTGTTGGAATGCATCTGGAACAATCGCGAGATGCGTTCTTTCTTGCCTGAACGCGTGTTTAACACAACCGAACCGGCACTCAGCTTTCCCGAATAAACACGGAAGAAGCACAGTCGGCCTACGTAGGGGTCTGTTGCTATTTTAAATGCAAGCGCCGTCAACGGTTCTTCTTCTATAGGCTTGCGGACGATAACCTTTTCAGGATCATCCACATCGTGCCCTTCTATGCTCGTCGTATCAGACGGGCTGGGCAGAAATGCGCAGACAGCGTCCAACAACGTTTGTACACCTTTATTTTTGAATGACGAGCCGCATATAACAGGATAAATGGCCATCTCAAGCGTCCCTTTACGTATCGATGAATATATTTCTTCTTCCGTTATCGTGGCAGGATCATTGAAATACTTATCCATGACGTCTATGTCAAACTCAGCAATGCTTTCAAGCATTTTACCGCGCCATTCTTCAGCTTCTTCTTTCAGATTGGCTGGGATTTCGCTCACTTCATATTGAGCACCCATCGTCTCGTCGCGCCAATAGAGCGCTTTCATCTTGACGAGGTCTATTACGCCTTGAAACTTCTCTTCAGCACCGAGTGGTATCTGAATCGGACATGGATTTGCGCCTAACACTTTGTTTATCTGACGGACAACTTCAAAGAAGTCGGCACCCGAACGGTCCATCTTATTAATGTAACACACGCGTGGCACATTATACTTATCGGCCTGTCGCCAGACAGTTTCCGATTGCGGCTGGACGCCTCCGACTGCACAGAATGTAGCGATGGCTCCATCCAGCACCCGCAGCGAGCGCTCCACTTCGACGGTGAAGTCCACGTGCCCCGGAGTGTCTATTAAGTTGATTTTGAACTTCTCATCTCCATATTTCCAGAACGTGGTAGTAGCGGCCGAAGTAATCGTGATGCCGCGCTCCTGCTCCTGCTCCATCCAGTCCATCGTGGCGGCGCCGTCATGCACTTCGCCTATCTTATGGGTCAAGCCGGTGTAGAAAAGAATACGTTCCGAGGTCGTAGTCTTCCCTGCATCGATATGGGCCATAATGCCGATATTACGGGTGAATTTTAATATGTCATCGAGCTTGCTCAAAATCTTTGAATTATTGAATCTTTAAATTTTAAAATCTGAAGTACGCAAACGCCCTGTTTGCCTCCGCCATCCGGTGCATGTCTTCTTTCCGTTTGAAAGATCCTCCCTGACTGTTAAACGCATCAACGATTTCTGCGCACAGTTTATCGGACATCGTCTTGCCTCCCCTTTTACGGGCATACAAGATCATATTTTTCATCGAAATGGATTCTTTGCGATCCGGACGTATTTCAGTAGGTACCTGAAATGTGGCGCCACCGACACGGCGTGATTTTACTTCTACCTGCGGGGTAATATTGTCAAGCGCCGATTTCCAAATCTCGAGCGCCGATTTTTCTTCATTAGGCAATTTAGCCTTCACACTTTCCAAAGCGGAATAGAAAATGTCGTAAGATGTACTCTTCTTACCGTCGTACATCAAGTGGTTTACAAACTTTGTAACCCTCACATCACCGTAGACAGGGTCCGGTAAGACCTGCCTTTTCTTAGGCTTTGACTTTCTCATTTGTTTTCAGAATTTTGTTCACGTTTTTGGTTGTCGGTCTTTTTATGGGCTAATGGTTTTCGCCCTTGCTTCAACGATTCCTCCGAATCATTTACTCAACCTGCGTATCTATCCAAATACTTAAACTTTATATTATTATAAATGAATTGTTTATCGATTATTTCTTGCCGGGAGTTTTCCCTTTTACTGCTGCAGCTGCTCCCGGTTTGGGACGCTTGGCGCCATATTTAGACCTGCGCTGCGTGCGGCCTGCTACTCCTGCAGTATCTAATGTACCGCGTACAATATGATAACGCACGCCCGGTAGGTCTTTCACGCGACCTCCGCGTACCATCACGATGGAGTGCTCCTGCAAATTATGACCCTCGCCCGGAATATAAGAGTTCACCTCTTTATGATTCGTCAGACGCACACGGGCTACTTTTCGCATGGCAGAATTTGGTTTCTTAGGCGTCGTGGTGTACACACGTACACAGACACCACGTCTTTGAGGGCATGAATCCAGTGCAGGTGATTTGCCTTTTACCGGCAATGTCTCCCTCCCTTTTCTCACTAACTGTTGAATTGTAGGCATTTTTAAACGCTATTTTTATAAATTCTTTATCTTACTTTCGATTTTCGGGTTGCAAAGATACGACTTATTTTCATACAAACAACTATTTTTAATAAAAAAAAATCAAAACTTTAAATTTATGTGTATCTTTGCGCAATTTTTAAGATGAAGATATATATAAGAAAATGAACGTAATTAGTAAGACGATTGATTTAGGTGATGGACGAACCATCATCATTGAAACCGGGAAATTAGCTAAACAAGCAGATGGCTCGGTAACGGTAAGAATGGGTAATACCGTGTTATTGGCAGCAGTTTGCGCCGCCCGGGATGCAAATCCGGATGTTGATTATATGCCTTTGCAGGTCGATTATAAAGAAAAATTTTCCGCCTTCGGGCGATTCCCGGGAGGTTTTACGCGCCGCGAAGGCAAGCCGTCCGATTATGAAGTATTGACTTCGCGACTGGTCGACCGCGTGTTGAGGCCCCTTTTCCCTGACAATTATCACGCAGAAGTATTTGTTAATGTAATACTGTTCTCGTCCGACGGGATCGATATCCCCGACGCGCTGGCAGGATTGGCCGCCTCGGCAGCCATTGCCGTCTCGGACATACCCTTCAACGGGCCTATTTCGGAAGTACGTATCGGCCGCGTGAACGGGAAATATGTGATTAACCCCACATTCAGTGAGTTGGAAGAATCAGACATAGATATAATGGTAGGCGCCACGGCCGATAATATCATGATGGTAGAAGGCGAGATGGCCGAAGTGCAGGAAGCTGAAATGCTGGAAGCCATCAAAGTAGCCCACGATGCCATCAAAGACCATTGCCGCGTGCAGCTGGAACTTCAGGAAGCGTGCGGCAAAACCGTCAAACGCGAATATTGCCACGAAGAAAATGACGATGAACTTCGCCGTCAGGTTCACGAACAGTGCTATACAAAAGCTTATGCCATAGCCGTTTCCGGCACAGACAAACATGCGCGTGCAGAAGCTTTCGAAGCCATCGTCGCCGATTTTAAAGCTACGCTGACGGAAGAGGAACAGACAGCCAAAGAAGCCATGATCAACCGATATTATCATGAAGTAGAGAAAGAAGCCATGCGCAGGGCAATCCTCGACGAAGGCAAACGGCTCGACGGACGCAAGACGACCGATATCCGCCCGATATGGATCGAGACGGATTTCATTCCCGGCCCTCACGGAGCAGCCATCTTCACTCGCGGCGAGACGCAATCCCTGACGACCGTCACGCTGGGCACGAAAAATGATGAAAAGATTGTGGACGACGCACTTGTATACGGCAAAGACCGTTTCCTGCTGCATTATAACTTCCCGCCTTTCTCCACCGGCGAAGCCAAATCATCGCGCGGCGTGGGACGACGCGAGGTGGGTCACGGCAACCTGGCACATCGCGCACTCAAACGCATGATCCCAAAGAATTATCCTTATGTCCTCCGCGTCGTTTCCGATATCCTCGAATCCAACGGCTCATCGTCAATGGCTACCGTTTGCGCAGGCACACTGGCATTGATGGATGCCGGCGTGCAGATCAAAAAACCGGTGTCGGGCATCGCCATGGGACTGATCTCCGAAAATAAGGGAACTAACTACTCCGTCCTGTCGGATATTCTCGGAGACGAAGACCATCTGGGAGATATGGATTTCAAGGTGACCGGCACAAAAGACGGCATCACCGCCACACAGATGGATATCAAGGTAGACGGACTGTCCTACGAAATTCTCGAAAAAGCACTCGCTCAAGCCAAAGAAGGAAGGCTTCATATCCTGAATAAAATAAACGAAGCCATGCCGGAAGCTCGTCCCGACCTCAAACCTCATGCTCCGCGCATCGAAGTCATCACCGTCGGCAAAGAGTTTATCGGCGCCATCATCGGCCCGGGCGGCAAGATCATTCAGGGCATTCAGGAAAGAACGGGAGCCACCATCTCGATTGAAGAAATTGACGGCGTCGGCATAGTCGAAGTAGCCGCCACAAACAAGGCATCCATCGACAGCGCAATGAAAGCTATCCGTGCCATCGTGGCAACACCCGAAGTAGGCGAGACTTACGAAGGCAAGATCATCTCACTGATGCCCTACGGCGCGTTTGTAGAGTTTATGCCGGGCAAGGAAGGATTGTTGCATATCTCGGAAATAGGCTGGAAACGATACGAATCCATCGAAGAAACAGACCTTAAAGAAGGTGAAAATATCTCTATCAAGTTAGTCGATATAGACCCGAAAACGGGCAAGTTCAAACTGTCCCGCAAAGCGCTGATGCCCAAACCGGAAGGCTATCAGGAACCGCAACGTCCCCCGAGAACCGGCGGCGGCGGTCATGAAAGCGGCGGCTCAGGTCAAGGCAACCGCAATGATCGCAACGATCGCGGCGACAGAGGAGACAGAGGTGAACGTGGTGACCGTGGTGATCGCAACAGTGGCGGCTACGGGCGCAACCATCGCAGGTGATAAGCTGATTTAAAGAAAGAGGTTACGGCTGCTTTGCAGTCGTAACCTTTCCGTCTCCAATCCCTTCCAACACAAATGAATACGACGCCGTCGCATCATCGGCCGTAAAGAAACGGACTTCGGCCTTTCCTGCCCGGTCGGTATAAATCACCGGATTCCAATAGATTGTCGTCCGCAAGTCAGGCAGAGTACTTTGCTTGACTTGCGGATTTTCATAAGCCGGCATATAAAACTCTTTCCTGACGGTATATCCTCCGGGACGGAATACGTATCCATTTGTAACAAACTGGCTTACATCCTCTTCCCTGCCTGTAAATTTCTTTGTCTTGAATACGTAGGCTCCATTCATGGCTTCACGTCCGTAGATGGGAAGTGCGTCTTCGGGGCAGATGACTTCTACCGTTTCGAACATTCTTGCCTGTAAAGACCCGTAAGTTGCTTCAAAACCATCCTGATACATGCGTGTCCCGTCTACGTCGTAAATCACGGGTACGTTTGAGAATCCTGCCGTGTTGATGGAAGGGACGCCTTTTTGCCGCGGCGAAGGCAATGTACGCAGCACGTTTACTATCGTAATACTCCGTTCGAGAGACTTCCCGCCAAAACGCTGGCTGCCGGTGCCGAACGATTCGCGGTTCGGGATTTTGCGGGCTTCGGCAGTGACTTCCGGCAATTGAACGATGCGCGCTTCTTCCGGGCTGTTGACTTGGCCGCCGGATTGTTTGAGATAAGCGGCCATCAGCGACAAGTCTCGCTTTCTATTTGCCTGATTGTGAGGAATTATATTGACAGGAGGCGGGATGAAATCAGGTTTATCCATTTCGAAGTTGACAACCGTCTTGCGGTCTTGCTTCGTAAGACATTGCAACACAAATGAAGCCGTCTCGGGACAATCAGCTACGGTGAAGACAAACCGTCCGTTTTCGTCGGTTATAGCCGATTCGGGCTGATTTCCTGCGCCGGTCAGATTAACCAACGCATTTCCAATAGGTCTGCCGTTCGACTGATTGATCAGTTTGCCTGAAATCGGAAAACCTGTCTCTAAGGGGTAAGCTGCCCCGGTCGGTTGGTCGGCTAATTTATCCCATTCAAAACGGCTCCATCCTTGCGTGCATAGCAGATTGTCCAGCGCCTCGGCCCGCTCCGGCTCATTGCCGGCAAAATACCAGCCCGGCGATTCGATATATCCTTTCAAGTCGGCGTCCAACAGCATGCTGCCCTTGATATTTTGTTCATCGACGGATGGTCTGACGGTCTTATCGTCCGTGACAGCAAGCGAAAAGCTGCCTTCCACCGGCCTGCCTGACTTGTCGGTGACTTGTATTTGCACAATCGCTTCCTCACGACCTTCATATCGTGTCTTGTCAGGCGCGATATTCACCTGTAAATCATCTTTGAAGTCGACAAACATCAGCCGCTCGCTGACGGGAAGGCCGTCTTTAAATAAGGTAAACTGCAAAATCCCTGTCGATAAATCATTCTTATTGGCATTGTATTGAATTTGCTTTTCCGTCATAACGCCTTCCAAGGCATAACTGACAGTATTCCTCGACTGACCGATCAAATATATCGAACCGGGGCTTTCGCTATTAGTCCTTATGGTCAGATAGACAGCTCTTTCGTCTTGCCGCGCTGTTAATGCATATCCTATTGTTGCGGCAGGCAAAGCAAATTCTTTTTGCAGACCGCCGGACTCAACGACGGCTTTATACGTTTTTCCCTTTTCCGGTGTAAACGTGAATGCCCCCATCCCCAGATGCAGGCTGCCGAACCGGAGCGCTTCATTACCGTCGGAATCAATCAGTACGCCGGATATATCAGTGCCGAAACCATCATTTCCCAACGCTTTAAACGCCACCTTGCAGGCCAATCCTTCCAACAGCCGGCCGCCTTCGGGAAAGAAAGATACTTGATAGTCAAAGGCCTGAGGCGCCGTTGCAGACTGCTGAAAATCAGCATTTCCGACATAGATATCCCTATTGAAGAAATAATCTTCCCCTGCATTCCGCATCATGTTCGTATAGGCACGCAGATGATATTCGGCCGAAGGCAATGAATCGGGCAGCAATATCTGGCCGGCAAATTCGCCCGCATCGGAATAAAGCGTAGCGCGTCTGACTATATTCCTATCCGAATCGGCAAGTTCCACATAAATGATACTGCTGCCCACCCCATTTGTATCCAACTGCATATCAGCCAGATAGGCACGAAAATACATATATTCCCCCGCTGCATAATAAGGTTTGTCCAAATGCAGATAAATTTTCTCAACGGGGTGATTGTCAGTATATTTAACAAACTCACCTACCGTCGATCTCAATGATGCCTCTTGTCCGAAAAGCAAGCTTATATTCAGAACGGACAGAATTAAAAAAATGTTTAACTGTTTCATTATATCTAAACTTATATATATTGTGAGACAAAAATAAGAAAAATTTCTTTGATAGTGTACTAAAAAACAGAATAATTTTTAAAACCGACCATGTTCCCGCCAATCCCTTCCATAACATACGAATAGGATTCCGCATGGTCGGAGGTATAGAAGATGATTTCGGCTTTGCCATCAATGTCAGTGTATACCACAGGATTCCAGTAAATGGTGGTGCGAAGATCGGGGATAGGGCTTTGTCTGACTTCAGGGTCGTCGTAGGCAGGCATGTAAAACTCTTTCCTGACGCAATATCCTTCGGGGCGATATAGTTGAATCGACGCATCAGGGATTTCGTCATTGCCGGTGAATCTTTTTGTTTTAAATACGTAGGCACCATTTGAGCCTTCCCATCCATAGGTAGAAAAAGCATCTTCGGAGCGTTGTACTTCTACAGATTCAAACATGTCAGCTCTATAAGAACTGAAAATTTCTTCAAAAGCATCAGGAGTCATTCTTTGTCCATCTACAACATATAGAACAGCCGGCATTGAATTTATGGTAGCGACGCCATTACGGGCAGGCGAAGGTAAACTCTGAAGAATTAATTTGATGGGTTGTGCTTTATCAATAAATTTGCCGCTAAAACGATAACTGCTTATTCCGAACGATTCTCTATCCAACTTTTTCTTTGCAGACACTGCCAATACCGGCAATTCAATTGTCCATATACCTTCCTGAATTTTCATTTGACCGGTAGCCTGCTCAGTATATGAGACGAACAGCGTATCATTGCTTTCTGTTGTTTGTTTGGTAAGCGGGAGCACGCTCATGGGGATATGACGGTTATCGGGTCGGTCTAATTCGATGCCTATCAATGTTTTCTTATTATTTTTATTTCGCGCTTGCAGGAGAAATACCGCCGTATCGGGACAGTTAAACCCATAAAAACCAAATTGTCCGTTCTTATCTGTCGAAGCTATATCGGGTATATTTTCCTGGCTGAAAAAGGTGACGATGGCATTACTTACAGG
>JAITMM010000264.1 GCA_031277335.1 Tannerella sp.
AGTACGATTGCTGTCCGCAAGGCTTCTTCAGGGTCGAGATCAGTCTTTCCGGCCACAGTCTCTTTTAATATGGAGTAAACCTGTTTGGCCTGTCCGATACGCGAAGGGATGCCGATCAATTCAATTTCCGGCCAATACGGCTGATTTTCAGAATGTTGTTGAGGCAGTTCTTCAGGCAATTGCAAACTTGATTTTTCTTCCTTCAACCCGTTACGGACTTCTTCGTCCGTCAGTTGCATCTCTGAGGGAAAAAGTATCAGGTTTTCGCGGATAAAGAAAGAAGCTTTGTTGTTTGTATCGGTCAGACATTCCGCACCGGCATCCCAATAAAAGTCGGCAATCCCCTGTCGTTGAAGGAATTTCAAGAGTGATTTTTCGGTAGCGGAAAGGGCGTTGAGGCCGACGAAGATGATTTTCTCGAACTGTTTTGCAATCGACTGTTGATTTTTTACCGTTTTTTCGCCGGATTTTTTTAAATGTTCATTGCCGCTCTCTTTAAAATATTCATTGCCGTCTTCTTTTAAATGTTCATTGCCGCCATCTTTAATATGTTTATTGTCATTCTCTTTCAACCGTTCAACTACTTCCCTGAAAATCATCCCTTCATATCCTGTGCCTTCAGATGCCAGTTCCTGTTTGAACGCTCGATAGATATCATGCAGGTGTTGCCAGATATCCAGGAATTGTTGCCTGTTTTCGGCGAGACCTTTCGGTTGGAAAGACGACCAGAAAGCGCGGATGGCTTCGATCTGTTCCGGTTGAAGATAACTGAAGTCTCTGTCTATCTGATGTATATCCTTGATATTAGTAAACAGGTGAGCTGCATCTACCAGATATTTATCGATATCATTAAAATCGTTCAGCAGCATATCCCCCCAAAACACAAAGTCGTCAAAACGCTCATCCGACCGGCTGTGGCGAATATAAATCCTGTAAAGCAGGAACAACATGCGGATGCGATCGGCCGGTTGCTTATCGCTCAACCGCAGAAATAATTCATTGATAGTCAGGATAGAGGGTGAAAAGAGCGGTTTCTCTGTCAGTTGCGACAGGTATTTCCTGAAAAACAACCCTGCCCTCTGATTGGGAAAGACAAACGTCAACCGGTGGATCGACGACCCGTACCGTTCATAAAACGCCGAAGCTACTTGTTGCAGAAAAGGAGCCATTGAAATTTTTACCGCAAACTTATGAAAAATTCAGTAAAAACACAAATGCGGCGTACATTGCCTTAAAGATTTCTGTTATTTTTCTTATTCAAATTGTGTCGGATTAAAATAGGCATTGCTTTCTACAATCTTTTGATTATCTTTGCCGCGTAGAGTATTATACGATATTAAAATTAAGCCTCTAAATTAATAATTATCAATCATATTATGAGTCATTCAACAAATTTAAAAGAACCATCTTCACGCCTCGCATCTATTGATGCGTTGAGAGGATTTGACATGCTGCTTATTGCCGGCGGCGGAGAATTTATTGTTGCATTAAAAGGAAAAACAAGTCTATTGTGGATAGATGCGCTTGCAAATCAGCTTACCCACCCCGCCTGGTTCGGGTTCACAATGTATGACCTTATCTTTCCGTTATTTTTATTTATTGCAGGCATCTCGATTCCTTTTTCTGTTCAAAAATCCATTGCAGCAGGAGTAAATAAACAAAAAATATTGAAAAAAGCATTTATTAGGATGCTTATCTTAATTGTACTTGGTATTATAGATAAAAACACACCTATCACATTTTTTGATCCTGAAAATATAAGAGTGGCCAGCGTACTCGGCAGAATAGGGATCGCCGGTTTTTTTGCCACCTTGCTTTTTGTGAACACATCATCGGTTGTAAAGAGAATATATTGGATAGCAGGAATCTTGCTGTTTTACTACCTCCTGGTGTTTATGCCCGGACTTGGCGGCGGCGATCTTTCAATCGAAGGCAATATTGTGGGTGTATTTGACAGGCATTTTTTGCCCGGCCGTTTGCTCGAAAAAATATACGATGAAAATGGAATTATAACACAGTTACCTGCCATGTGTTTGAGCATGTTGGGTGTCTTGGCAGGAAGTATTTTATGTAATCAAAAAACAAGTGGCAAGCAATTAACAAATTTGGCTATTTACGGGATTGTCTGCATCGCTCTTGCACTCTTATGGAGCTTGCATTTTCCCATCTTTAAAAAAATGTGGACAAGTTCTTTTATATTGCTTACTTCCGGAATGGGTTTTTTATTGATCGCTTTGTTTTATCTTATAATAGACGTATGGAAATTAAAAAAATGGTCATTCTTTTTTTATGTCATCGGACTAAATTCCATTACGATTTATTTGTTATACCGGTTTGTGAATTTTGAAGCCATCTCAAAAATGCTCTTTTCGGGATTATACGCTCCTGTTCCGGAAGCTTTTCATCCTGCATTGCAGGCTTTAGGCGGATTATTGCTTGTATGGTTTGTAATGTATTTTCTTTACAGGAAAAAAATCTTTATTAAAATATAAGATCGTTTAAACGATTTTTTGTTTTTAATCATTTTTTATATCGACGTTTAGTATTTATATTGATGGGTTAGAAATAAGAAATGTCTCCGTTTGTCAAAATGAAGATAATAAGGTTGTAATGATTGAAAAAAATAAAAAATGACGGCGTGACAGTTGTAATTCGTGAATTTTACGTAAATTTACGGCCAAGAACAGGTCGATACATTTAACATTATTATAATATGCAACATTTTGATCGCAGAGATTTTTTGAAGACGGCGGCGGCCGGAGTAGCGCTGGCCGGATTACCCGGATGGGCAAGCAGTTGTAAGCCGGTGATAAAAAACAAATTACCTCGTTGGCGGGGGTTTAATATCCTTGACTTTTTTACGCCACGCCCCATCGATAACAGTCATTTTGAGGCTACCGTGCAGGACTTTCAATGGATGGCGGATTGGGGATTCGACTTTGTCCGTTTCCCGATTGCCTATCCGGGTTATCTGACGTACGATCCGGCAAGCGGGGTGCCTATTACGCCGGAGCAAACAGTATTGTTTAATAATGAGGCGATTGACATTATCGTTAAGACAGTGGAGGCAGCCAATCGGCACGGTTTGCATGTGAGCCTGAACTTGCATCGGGCACCAGGTTTTTGCATCAATGCCGGGTTTGAAGAACCTTTCAACCTGTGGAAGGATGAGGTAGCCCAACAGGCTTTCTATACGCATTGGGAGATGTGGGCCAAGCGTTTACAACATATTTCCGCCGACTTGTTGAGTTTTGATCTCGTCAACGAGCCTTGCTATAAGGAGGATATGAACGACCAGTTTTGTCCGTCGACGCCCATTCCGGGCGAGACGTACCGGAAAGTGGCCAAAGGCTGCCTTGACGTGATTCACAAATACAATCCCGACCGACTTGTTGTGGCGGACGGCAATCATGGAGGCTCATTGGTGACGCCCGAGCTGGAGGATCTGCCTATTGCTCAGAGCTGTCGCGGCTATTACCCGCATTATGTATCGCATTATCGCGCCGGTTGGGTGTGGAAAAATCCCGACGACGCGCCGATGCCGGTTTGGCCGGGAGTGATTGACGGCAAGGAATTTAACCGCAAGGTGTTAGAAGACTTTTATCAGCCGTGGATCGACCTGGTAAACAGGGGAGTAGGAGTGCATTGCGGCGAGTGCGGATGCTTTAGCGAAACGCCGCACGAAGTATTCCTGGCCTGGTTCAACGACCAGTTGGATATCCTTACTTCGCATGGCATCGGCTGGGGCTTGTGGAATTTCCGAGGCTCGTTCGGAGTAATGGATTCAGGAAGAAAAGACATTCAGTATGAGGATTTTAACGGACATAAGTTAGACAGAAAGTTATTGACATTGCTGCAAAAGCATTGAGTGTTTTTATGTCTGTCGCCAATTGTCGCTTCCGCGCTTTCTGTAGACTAAAGAAATTTGTTTTAAAAATGCTTGTGAACAAATAAATACAAATTGTTTATCTAAAGTGATTTTTTTCATACCTTTGCCCCATGGAAAATATCAAAAAGTATAGGACAATATTCTTTTTCAAAAGTTATTTTGATGACTTTTATCAAAGACAGCGAACTAAGGTTAAAGACAAAATACTTTGGATATTTAGACTTATTGAAACCTTGCCGATAGTCCCGGAGTTATATTTGAAACATATCGAGGGAACAGACGATTTGTATGAAATACGAATTCAACAAGGCAGTGATATTTTTAGAGTTTTTTGTTTTTTTGATGTTGAACAACTGGTAATTATTATGAATGGTTTCCATAAGAAAACGAACAAAACTCCGAAAAACGAAATTGCAAAAGCATTAAAAATAAAAGAAGAATATGAAAAGGACAGTAAATAATCTTACATCACTTGACCAGTATATTGAACAACAATATGGAGAGAGTGGTACTTCCAAACGAGAAAGGTTTGAAAGTGAGTACAAAAACTTTAGAATAGGTTTTCTACTTCAGCAGGCACGTCTTGAAAAGGGGTTGACGCAGGAAGAATTAGCCACAAAAGTAGGTACTTCTAAATCATATATTTCCAAAATCGAAAATAATGTGAAAGAAGTACGACTTTCAACTCTCCAAAAAATCATTGAATCGGGTTTAAACGGGCATCTTGAACTGGCAATTCGTCTTTGACTAAAACCTGAATATGAAGAATAAGGATGGAGGATAAAAACTGAAAATAAATGAAACGGACAAAGAATGTCACAATCATTTTGTCGATTAAAGAGAATGATATTTAATTAAAAAGAATGAATAGAAGGATTTATGTTTTATGTTTACTACTGATTATCAGTGGTATGACTGTTGGCGCAGTGACGCCGCTTGAATGGAAAGTAGGTTATTCGGACGGGAAGTCAATAGCGCCCGCGAAGTATGTTCCGGCGCAAGTGCCGGGTGCCGTACAATTGGATATTGCCAAAGCGGAGAAGTATCCACCCTACGAATTTGCGGACAATTACAAAATGTTTGCTTGGATGGAAGATAAATACTATATGTATGTTACAACTTTTAAAAAGCCTGTATTGAATACTTCCGAACGACTGTATTTTGTGTCCAAAGGGATTGATTATCAGTTTGAAATATATGTAAATTCACAATTGGCTTTTCAACAGGAAGGAATGTTTACTTATGTGGATATTGATGTCACTGATTTGCTGAAAGACGATAATGAATTGAAAGTCATTGTATACCCCGTTCCGAAGATGCGACCTTTTCCTGTCGACCGTTCGCAGGCGGCCAACGTGGTCAAGCCGGCCGTCAGCTACGAATGGGACTGGCATCCACGCTTAGTGCCGCTTGGAATTTGGGACGAAACGGGGTTGGAGGTACGTAGCAGCCAACATTTGACCGATATCTATGTTTCTTATGACTTGAACGAACCGTTTGACAAAGCATTTATTCAACTGCAAGGTGAAGGTAGAAATGTCAAGGGATTGGCGTATCGCTGGACGTTGAAAGACAAGAACGGTGGCGCAGCGCTATCGCAGCAAGGAAACATTGATGGAGACGTATTCTCATGTGATTCAATCGTTTTCAATAATCCGATATTATGGTTTCCCCACGATCATGGGACGCCCTATCTGTATACTTCTACCTTCGAATTGCTGGGGTCGGACGGTAAAGTGCTTGATACAAAAACGAGTAAGATAGGTTTTAAGCGCGTCAAGATGGTGATGACGGAAGGTGCGTGGGTTGAGCCGGTGGATTTTCCCAAGTCGCGTTCGGTGCCTCCTACACAATTGGAAATCAACGGGAAACGCATCTTTGCCAAAGGTTCCAACTGGGTGAATCCGGAGATATTCCCCGGCATCATCACACGCGAGCGCTATGGCGAACTGATCGACTTGGCTGTTGGGCTGAATTTCAATATCTTCCGTGTTTGGGGCGGTGGAATTATCAACAAAGAATCGTTCTTTGAGCTATGCGATGAAAAGGGGATTTTGGTCTGGGAAGAATTTCCGCTGGCCTGCAACAATTACCCTGACGATCCGCATTATATGAAGATTTTAAAACAGGAAGCGACCTCCATTATCAAGCGATTACGAAAACATGCCTCCCTCACGATGTGGTGTGGTGGAAATGAGCTGTTTAACAACTGGTCGGGCATGACCGACCAATCCTTGCCGTTGAGGTTGCTGAACAGCCTCTGTCTCGAACTGAATCCGACGCTTCCCTATATCCCTACCTCGCCGCTGATGGGGATGGGACATGGGTGTTATCTATTTAAGTATCTGGACGGTACGGAAGTGTATGAAAATATGAACAAGGCGAAATTTACGGCCTATACCGAGTTTGGAATGCCCGGCATGTCGCCTGTCGAGGTGCTGAAAAACATCATCCCTGCTAAAGACCTCTTTCCGCCGCGCGACCATACGGCCTGGCGCGACCATCATGCGTTTGGCGCCTGGGTTGGTGATACATGGCTGTCACTGAACGATATAGAAAGCTATTTCGGGAAAGCGCCCGACCTCGAAACGCTTGTCCGTCAGAGCCAGTTAATGCAATGCGAAGGATATAAAGCCATTTTCGAGGAGGCGCGCCGGCAAAAGCCGTATTGCGCCATGGCGCTGAACTGGTGCTACAACGAGCCTTGGCCGGCGGCGGTAAACAATTCCATTATCGTCTATCCAAATATCAAAAAGCCTGCCTATGAAGCTGTTGCAGCTGCTTGCAGACCGGTGCTGACGAGCGCCCGCCTCTCGAAGTTTCAATGGAACGAGGACGAAGAATTTTTTGCCGACCTCTACCTGCTGAATGACAAATTCGCTGAAATCCCTTCACTCAACATCACGATTAAACTCAAAACCGCTCAGAACGAAGAGATTATCTTGAAATGGGA
>JAITMM010000057.1 GCA_031277335.1 Tannerella sp.
GACAAGTTTTTTGAAAATATCTTTGTTTAACTTGCCGATAATTTGAGAAAATAATGTTACTTTTGTCATTGGGAAGTTGTTTTTTATTATTTTGATTTGAGACCTCAAAGGTAACAATGGGGTACAAAATATGCAACTTCTCAATTTTTATTTATTTAGGACGGGATTGGTCATATTTTGACTGTAAGTGCTCCAGGTAGTTATAGTGTAAGTGGAGGGGCTTCTTGTACTAAGCCCGGAGTATTTTTTATTTATTTTCTTTTTTATTATTTTCTTTTATGCACGAGGTGGCGATAGTAAGCGTCAACGGGACATCTCTTGATCGTAGTAGTGCTAAAAGTATTACTGTGACTGAGGGAACGTCTGTTGTTGTGTCTGTGACTTCATCACAATCGTATGCAGTAAGAGTAAATGGATCAGTAAAGAGTAATAATACTGCTAGTACTGATGTAACAACCTAATCTCTCTCCGGGGAGTAATACAGTGTCGGTACGTACAGATGATGATGTAGAGACTGATGAGTTTACTTGTAACGTGACGGTGAATGCTGTAACGCCGCAGTACGCGATCAGCCTCAGCTCAAACCCGACAAACGGAGGGACAACGAGCGGAGGCGGAACTTATGATGGTGGTACAAGCCGAACCGTAACGGCGACAGCCAATCCCGGCTTCACGTTCGTAAACTGGACGGAAGGCGGTACGGCAGTATCGACAAGTGCAAGTTATACGTTCACTTTGAACGGAAACAGAAACCTTGTCGCGAACTTCGAGTCAACGACGGTAACTCCACCAACAAAGTACACCCTGACCGTGAACAACGGCACGGGAAGCGGAAGTTATCCGGCGGGGACTGTGGTGAACATCTCGGCAAATACTCCACCGATTAACAAAGTCTTTGACAAATGGACGGGAGACGTGTCGGGAGTTGCTGAAATAGACAGCGCAAGTACAACCTACACAATGGGAAGTGCGAACGCAACTATCACGGCGACGTACAAAGATGATCAGACCGCCAACGGGCATATCGAAAGCGGTAACGGGGTAAAGATTCACACGGAGGGTTCGTCCCTCACCGTGAAGAGTGACAATATCGAACTGAAATCGGTTGAAATCTATCATGTCTCCGGTCAGTTGCTCCGTTCCATACGGACGAGCGGCGCCGGAATAAGAATCGAAAACCTTCCCAGGGGAGTTTTGATCATCAAAATTTCCCTGCAGGGAGGCAGGATTGAAACGAAAAAGGTTCGGATAAGGTAAGAGAATAATAAAAAAAATGTAAAATTTAAAAAAATCGCTCCTAACGGGTTTATACGGGAAGAAAACGTAAAAGTTTTCTTCCTGTTTTTTTTGTGGAAAACCGTTCCCCCCGCAGAGGCGGACCTGCGTGTCTGCCCTGAAACAATACAATGTCTGAACCGGGATTTTGCAGGATTTACAGGATTTGCAGGATAAGACCATACGGGCAATAGGGGCATACGGGCAGACACGCAGGTCTGCCCCTACATCGCATCAATTTTCCGCACCCGACGTTCATCCGGGCGGAAAAATACCCCCAATCGCCCTGCTTCATTGGGGGTTATGAAGATTCGTCCTTTCAGGACGTTCGCATCCCGTTAGGGATGCATCGCTCGGTAGAAAGGTGGTACGCGCAGGACGCATTCCGTACGGAATGCGACCTATGTGTGGATTGCTTTTCTACCGAGCGATGCATTCCTACGGAATGCAAGAAACGCCGCAGGTCTCTGACGCTGCGGTTATGAAGGTCCGTCCTTTCAGCACATGCCGACACACGGAAGCATCTCCGAAAGGAGATGAATATGAATAACCCCCAATGAAACGAAGCGATTGGGGGTGGAAACGGGAGAACGGATAAACGGGAGAACGGGTAAACGGACTTTCCGGCATTAACTACACTCTACACTCTAAACTCCAATAACTAAACTCTAAACAAGCATATTTTAATGCCTCAGTCTCAAAAAAAAATTATTATTCAGGAAATTTCTCGAAAAAAAAATCGTAACTTTGCAGGGAAAAAATAAATAAATTAGTATGGTAAAGTTTTTTGTATCAGGAAGTAAAAGCATTATTGCCGTTGAAACGACAGAAGTATTAACACAAAATGACACGGAACAATTAGTTTGGTTATTCGGCGGCGGAAAACCCGTCGAGACAGAGGCTGTAAACGGATGGTTTGTCGGACCGCGCCTGGCAATCATCTCTCCGTGGGGTACGAACGCGGTTGAGATCGCGCAATACATGGGGATAAATAGCGTCATCCGCATGGAAGAATTTTTTAGCGTGCCCTCTGCCGAAAATCCGTACGACCCGTTGCTTCAGGAAATTTGCAACGGATTAAACCAGACCGTCTTTTCCGACGATAGAAAACCGGAACCCATTCTTTTCATCGAAGATATAGAGGCTTACAATACCGCGGAAGGGCTTGCGCTCAGCGACGACGAAGTGGAATACCTCAACGACGTAAGCCAAAAACTGGGACGGAAACTGACGGACAGCGAAGTTTTCGGTTTCTCGCAGGTCAATTCCGAACATTGCCGCCACAAAATTTTCAACGGCACGTTCATCATTGACGGAAAGGAAATGGAAAGCACGCTTTTCGCCCTGATTAAAAAGACTTCGGCGGTCAATCCGAACAAACTGGTGTCCGCCTACAAGGACAACGTCGCCTTCGTCGCAGGTCCCGAAATCGAACAATTCGCGCCGCAGTCGGGCGACAAACCCGATTTCTACGGCGTAAAAAATATCAGCACCGTCTTATCATTAAAAGCCGAAACGCACAATTTCCCGACGACCGTCGAGCCGTTCAATGGCGGCGCAACCGGTTCCGGCGGCGAAATTCGCGACCGCATGGCAGGCGGAAAAGGCGCTCTGCCACTCGCCGGAATGGCTGTCTATATGACCTCCTATCCCCGCACGGAAGAAGGTCGCCCGTGGGAATCGGTTCTCGACCCGCGCAAATGGCTCTACCAGACGCCGGAACAGATTTTAATCAAAGCCTCCAACGGCGCGTCCATGTACGGCAATCAGTCCGGGTTACCGCTGATTTGCGGTTCCCTGCTCACCTTTGAACATGCCGAAAACGGCAAGAAACTGGCTTTCGACAAGGTCATCATGCAAGCCGGCGGCGTGGGCTTCGGCAACCGTCGCGACGCCTTCAAGGGAACGCCCGAAGTGCATGAAAAAATCGTGATGCTCGGAGGCGACAACTACCGGATCGGCATGGGCGGCGGCGCAGGCTCGTCGCTGAACACCGGGCAATATGCCGGCGGAATCGAATTGAACGCCGTTCAACGCTCCAATCCCGATATGCAACTTCGCGTAGCCAATGTGATACGGAGCGCCGCCGAATCCGACGACAACCCGATTACCTCCATCCACGACCACGGCGCGGGCGGACATCTCAACTGCTTCTCCGAACTGGTCGAAGCCACGGGCGGACATATTGACATGTCGCAACTGCCCGTCGGCGATCCGTCCCTCTCGGCAAAAGAAATCATCGGGAACGAAAGTCAGGAACGGATGGGACTGTTGGTAAAAGAGGGCGACGTGGAACGCCTCCGCCGGATGGCTGAACGCGAACGGGCGCTGATGTACGTCGTCGGCGAAACGACCGGAGACATGAAACTTGTTTTCGAGCAAAAGAACGGCGAAAAACCGTTGAATATCCCGCTGGAATACCTGTTCGGCAAACCGCCGCGCACGTTGATGAACGATAAAACGGTGGAAGAAAAATTCTCGCCCGTTGTCTATAAATACACCCAACTTCATCAATATCTTGAAAATGTGCTGCAACTCGAAGGCGTAGCCTGCAAGGACTGGCTCACCAACAAGGTTGACCGCTCGGCAACGGGGAAAGTTGCCCGCCAGCAATGCCAGGGTCGTCTGCAATTGCCGCTGAGCGACTTGGGCGCCGTTGCGCTTGATTATCACGGCAAAGCCGGTATCGCAACTTCCGTCGGACATGCGCCCCAGGCGGCGTTGATTGACCCGGCGACCGGTTCGGTATTAGCCATTGCCGAAGCGCTGACAAATATCGTTTTCGCCCCTCTGACGGAAAAAATCAGAAGCATTTCGCTCAGTGCCAACTGGATGTGGCCCTGCCGCAACGAAGGCGAGGACGCCCGGCTCTACAAGGCTGTACAGGCTGCGTCCGACTTCGCCTGCGAACTGGGCATCAACATTCCGACCGGTAAGGATTCCCTCTCCATGACGCAAAAATACGGCAACGACAAAGTCCTGTCGCCCGGAACGGTCATCATCTCGGCGGTCGGCGAAGTGAGCGATGTGCAAAAAATCGTTTCGCCCGTATTGGTGAACGACCCGGAAAAAGACATTTATTTCATAGATTTTTCGCAGGATTCCTGTAAACTCGGCGGTTCCGCATTTGCGCAGTCGCTCTGCAAGTTGGGCAACGAAGCGCCGACCGTCAAAAACACGGCTTATTTCGTGAAAGCCTTTAACGCCGTGCAGGATGCCATCAACGAAGGATTGATTGTGGCAGGTCATGATATTTCGGCAGGCGGCATGATTACCACCCTGCTGGAAATGTGTTTTGCCAATTTGGAAGGCGGATTGCTCATCTATTTGGACAGTTTGGCTGAAAAAGATATCATGAAACGGTTATTTGCCGAAAATCCGGGCGTCATTGTGCAGGTTACAGATCCGGTTGCTTTTGAAAAACTGATGTTGAAAGCCGGCGTCGGTTTTGCCTTCATTGGTGAACCGACCAACGAGCGGCACATCCAAATTTCTCAAGATGACGAAACGTATTATTTTGATATTGATGACCTGCGTGACGTCTGGTATAAATCCTCCTACCTGATGGATATGCGCCAAAGCGGTAAAGAGTGCGCTGAAAGCCGGTTTGAAAATTATGTATTGCAACCGGTTGAATATCAATTTCCGGAAGATTTTCAAGGCACACTTGCATCCTGCGGCTTGACGGCGGATCGTCGCGGCAAGAGCGGAATCAAAGCCGCCGTCATCCGCGAAAAAGGCTCCCAGTGCGAACGGGAACTGGCGTATGCGCTGTATCTTGCAGGTTTTGACGTGATTGACGTTCATACGACCGACCTTGTCACCGGACGCGAAACGCTCGAAGACGTTCAATTTGCCGTTTTCGGCGGCGGCTCCTCGAATTTCAACGTGTTTGGTCCCGCAAAAGGCTGGGCAGCAGGTATTTTATACCATGAAAAAGCCAAACGCGCCATCGAGCAATTCTACCAACGCAAGGACACGCTGAGTCTCGGCGTCAATAACGGCTGTCAGTTGATGGCGGAACTGGGCGTCATCTATCCGGAGCATGAAAAGAAGATGACCATGAAGCAAAATGACTCGAAAAAACTGGAATCGAATTTTGTAACGGTGGAAATTCCGGAGAACAATTCGGTCATGTTCGGTTCGTTAAGCGGCTCCAAATTAGGCGTTTGGATAGCACACAGCGATGGGAAATTTGATTTCCCCTGCGATGAAGAAAAATACAGCATCGTGGCGAAATACAATTACGACGCTTATCCCGGCAATCCCAACGGTTCGCCTTGGGCAACAGCGGGCGTCTGTTCCGCCGACGGTCGTCATCTGGCAATGATGCCGCATCCCGAACGTACTTTATTTCCCTGGCAATGTGGCTATTATCCCAAAGAACGTCGTAAGGATGAAGTTACGCCCTGGATGGAAGCGTTTGTGAATGCCCGGAAATGGTGCGAAGCGCAAAAACGCGGATAAGAAACGTTTTCCTTGATTTCAACCAACAAATGCAAGTTTTTGGGGGAAGATTTTTGTTTTGTGTGGAAAAAAGTGTTATATTTGCACCGGGATTACGGGTTTGCAAGCCTTTTACAGAACAATGATTACATAACAAACACAAATTGATTTTACTTGTTATCAACAGTTTGTGCGATGTGTGTGATTTTTTGTTCCTGCCAGGGTTAAACATCCCGGAATAACAACAGAATATGCAACAATATTATCAAACTCTAAAAACTACACTCTTTATGAAACCCGTTTACATCGTATCCGCCAAACGTACGGCGATCGGAAAATTTCTCGGTACGTTATCCCCCTTTTCCCCGGCAGAATTGGCTGTGCCCGTGATAAAGGACATCTTGAAAGAAACAGCCATTGACCCGGCAGAATTGGACGAAGTCCTTGTCGGCAACGTGCTGATGGCAGGACAAAAGCAAGGTGTAGCCCGGCAGGCGGCAGTGTGGTCGGGCATTCCGTACAGTGTGCCCGCCTATGCCATCAACATGATTTGCGGCAGCGGCATGAAAAGCATCATCAACGCTTTCCAGAGTATCGGAAGCGGAGAAGCGCATTTGATTCTGGCAGGCGGCACGGAACACATGTCCAATTCGGGCTACGTGATTCCCGGCAATATCATGCGCAAAGGTCAGAAAATGAACCATTTTAATATCATTGACCACATGGTTAGCGACGGACTAACCGACGCCTTTGGCGACTATCACATGGGAATGACCGCCGAAAATATTGCCGAAAAATACAATATTTCGCGCGAAGAGCAGGATGCTTTCAGTTTGCGCTCGCAGCAACGGGCAATTGCAGCCATTGACGGCGGGAGGTTCAGGGAAGAAATCGTGCCGGTGGAGATTGTTTCAAAAAAGGAGACCGTGAGTTTCGATACCGACGAGTTTCCGAATCGCACCACTTCGCTCGAAAAATTAGCCCAGTTGAAACCGGCATTCAAGAAAGACGGTACGGTCACAGCCGGTAACGCTTCCGGACTGAACGACGGCGCTTCCTTTGTCCTGTTAGCATCCGAAGAAGCGGTGGAGAAATACCACTTGACGCCGCTGGTTGAAATCATCGCTACCGGTCAGGGCGGCGTTGATCCTGCCATCATGGGCATGGGACCTGTGCCGGCTATCGCCTCTGCCTTGAAAAAAACGCCGTTGAAACTGTCGGACATGCAATTGATAGAATTGAACGAAGCCTTTGCGGCGCAGTCTCTCGGCGTCATGCAGCAACTTTGCGCCGACCACGGAGTGAGCGACGAATGGCTAAGCGAGGTTACGAACGTGAACGGCGGCGCCATCGCCCTGGGGCATCCCATCGGCGCGTCCGGCAACCGTATTGTGGTAACCCTCGTGCACGAAATGCTGCGGCGCGGCGTATCGCTCGGACTGGCGGCGCTCTGCATCGGTGGAGGAATGGGAACAGCCGTAATCGTCAGAAGATAAGGAATATGAAGCAATTGCATTTACTTTGGATTACATTGCTTTTCTCCTGTTCGGCGTCCACGCAACCCCCTCAAACCGCTCAAACCGGATGGCAACCCGACCCGAAGGAACTTGAGGGGTCGCTTTACTTTCTCGCTTCGCCGCTGCTCGAAGGGCGGGAGGCAGGCTCGCGGGGCAGCCTGATTGCAGCGGAATATATCGCGTCGGTCATGTTGCAGAACGGTTTGTTGCCAGCGGGAGACACTTTGGCAGGCGCGACAGAGTGGTTTCAGGATTTTGAACTGACGCGAGGAGAAGAAAAAGTAATTGTCCGCAACGTGTTGGGAATGATTCGAGGGAGCGACACGACAAAATATGTGGTCATCGGAACACACTACGACCATCTGGGCATGCGGGGCGAGACTATCTATCCCGGAGCGGAGGATAATGCTTCCGGCGTGTCGGGCTTGCTTGCGCTGTCCAAACACTGGAACAGCCGCGGGAAACTTCCACCGTGCAACCTTATTTTTGCCGCATGGACGGCGGAGGAAAAAGGACAATTGGGCAGCAAATACTTCGTAAGCCATTTTGCCCCGGGAGCGGAAACGCTTTTGCTCAACATAAATCTGGACATGATTTCGCGTAGCGACCCGCAAGATACCGCCTGTAATATCCTGAGTGTGGGTATCCTGAAGGATGATACCCGAACGAGAGAAATCGTCAATCGCAACAACACAGCCCCGGATATCAACCTTGCCCTCGACATCTGGGAAACCGACGGAAACGGAGAAAGCGACTACGTAGGCTTTGCCTCGCGCGGAATCCCCGTGATGACCTTCTACGCCGGAGCAAACAGCGACTACCACACGCCGCAGGATACCCGCGACAAAATAGACCTGACCAAAATGATGAAAGTACTGAAATTGGTAAATGGTTGTCTGGAGGATTTTTTGGAATAATGGTCATTTCTAAAAACCCTCCGTAAACGTCATTGCGAGGGTGATAACCCGAAACAATCTGTGCCATCGCCGTCATTGCGAGGAACGAAGCAATCTCTTAATTCCATTGTTTTCACCGGATTGCGTCTTGCTTCGTTCCCCACAGTTCGCAATAACGGGGAATGTAGTTTTTAGAAGTGTCCTTTACTTTAAACACCCCGTCCTGCGGACATCCAAACCCTCTAAATCTACCCCGGAGGAGGGTTGTCAAGTTCTCTGTTTGGCATTCCGTTAGGAATGCAACCAGCAATGGGATACATTTTCTACCGAGCGATATTCCCTACGGGAATGGAAAATACAGAACTTAACAGCGCTGCCCTCGGGAGGACTTTCGCCCGGGATATTATAGAGTATGAATGTCCGTATAAGAATCTAAAAATTATGCAATACAATGATTGATGTTTCATTGATCTGTCCCGAAGGGAGGTCTAATAGTCAAAAGTGTTGATGAAATCACTCATTTTTTCACTAATGCTCAAAAGTGGTGATTTTTTCGTGGGGATTAATCCCCACGAAAAAATTTAAAGGGTTCTCTGAAGTACTCATCTATAAATTTTTTACGGTGTTTTTTTGACAGTCCCGGATGGTTTCGCAGTTTGGTTTTCAAACCGGTAAACATACCCTCCAACGCATTGTTGGTATTGGGGATTCCAATCTCTATATGATCGTACCATGTCCACAGGTGAGGCATATTGCGTTTAAGGCTCAAATAAGCGCTGCGCAGCCGTTTATGAACATAACGACTCTTTCCTGTTCTGCTGTCGCGAGTGCGCTCTTTCAGGAAAGTATCCCATCGCCGGCGCCACGCCTCAAAAGCGCCAATAAAACTCTCTTTGTCCGTGCAACTAAGCAACTTTGCTATTGACAGTAATTCAATAGATGCAGGAAGTTCCGGACTGCGGGTCAGGTAGCGTTGCACGATACGCAATTGATGATATTGACACATTTGGACTTTGTATCGGGATAACTGTTGAAACATCCCTCTCAATCCATCGCACACAATACCATCTATTTTAAACTCGTGAGCCTCAAGCCACGCTATTCCTTCCCGGTAATCGGAAAGGGTCTCATAGCGGACAAACTTGCGCCATAGAACACGCTTGGTGCGCCAATCTTTAAAGACAACAACTCCAAAGTTACGACCCCAATAGGTCGTATCCATCAAAACAACAACGTTTTTGGAGGATGAAATAATACGGGGAACACCAACTTTGTCTAATCTGCGACGTACCGTACTTTGGCTGATGCCGTACCGTTCACTGAGTTGAAAAATGGTTTGCTTGCCAAAAACATAGTCTCTCCATAAAGCTTCTGAATCAATAACTTGTCTAATAAT
>JAITMM010000091.1 GCA_031277335.1 Tannerella sp.
GTGGTGTCTTGGATGCTATGGCTTGTGTGCACTTCTATACAGATGGCTTGGCGTGAAAGACGACGGAACGATTCAGTCTATGGGTTTATATACTTAACGCTGAAGCTCACAACAAGCTGAAGGAGGGTTCAAGCTGTGATAGCTGAAAAATTAAATAATGTCCTTGCCGTCGGCGAAACCATTGCGGTGGAGTTTAAGCGATGTGGTAACGGCATAAGCGCGGACACCTACGTAACAGTCTGCTCGTTCCTAAACCGTTTTGGCGGGGACATTTACCTCGGCGTAGAAGATGACGGTAGAGTTTTCGGTATCCCTCAAAACGCTGTGCCGAACACTGTGAAAAATTTTATTAAAACGGTCAGCAACCCTGAGATGATCAACCCGACGGTATATCTTGTGCCGGAGGTCATTGAGTACGAAGGTAAGCAGATTATCCGCATACACGTCCCGCCGTCATCGGAAGTACATAGCTGCAAAAAGGTAATTTATGACCGAGTGGACGATTCGGACGTAAAGGTGTCGGCTACAAGCCAAATTGCGGCGCTCTATATACGTAAGCAGAATATTTTCACCGAAAAGAAAGTGTACCCCTATGTACGCGAAGACGATTTGCGGCTCGACCTTCTGCCGCTAATTCGGCAAAGAGCCATAAACCGTTTTCAAGATCATGAATGGAAAAGCTTGAATGATGCGGATTTACTGAGAAGCGCCGGGCTGTTTAGCGAGGACAAAGAAACTGGCAAGCAGGGCTATAACCTCGCTGCAGTAATGTTGCTTGGACGGGACGAGGTTATCCGCTCCATCAGTCCGGCATATCGCACAGACGCCATTTTACGTAAGGTAAATCTCGACCGTTATGATGACCGGGTGATTGTGCAAACCAACCTCATTGAAAGCTACGACATGCTGTTGCAGTTTGCGGAAAAACACCTATTGGATAAGTTCTATTTGGAAGAAGATACTCGGGTCAGCCTACGTGGCGTCATAGCCCGAGAAATGCTTGTCAATACCTTGATTCACCGCGAGTTTACAAGTTCGTATTTCGCAAAGTTTATCATTGAGAAAGACAAGATGTATACCGAGAACGCAAACCGTGCCCTCACCGGCGGCGTAATTACACCGGACAACTTAGAGCCGAATCCCAAAAATCCTATTATCGCGGCGTTTTTTCGCAACATTTGGCTTGCGGACGAGCTCGGCTCCGGAGTGAGAAGGTTGTATCGTTACGTCCCGCGTTATTCCGGCAAGCCACCGGAGCTGATTGATGGCGACGTATTTCGGATAATTGTGCCGCTCGACGAGAGCTATTCGTTCGACGCCGGACTGGGTAAAGTGCAAATAAAGGGCAACGATTGCACTTTAAATTGCACTTTAACAGAAAAAACAATTCTGGAATATTTGCGTGAGTATCCGACCGCCACACAGACGGAGATCGCAAAGGCAGTTGGCAGGTCATTGAGGACAGTTAAAATGGATATGACGGTATTACAGAAAAAAGGATTGCTAGAACGCAAGGGAGCGAAGAAAAGCGGGCGCTGGGAAGTAGTAAACAACGGTAACAATGGAGAGAGCCTATGAATAATAAAATGGGCATTGATGAAGTGGTTGACGGATTCGGAGCCATTGCGGAGCAAATGCATGGAATGGCAGAAAGTGCGTTGTATAGGTTCACGCCAATTGCCGAAGATATTATTTCCGGCAAAATAGCAGGCGCGAATAACATCGGGCATCAACTTGATTTCATGCTTGATTATTGCTTTGATGATAATGTGCTTATTCTGTACAAGCGAGTTCTGCGAAGCCTGTATCCGAAATATCCTGAACTCGTCTCAACTTATGTTTATGCCTATCGCGATATGTGGGACAGTGACGACGAAGAAGGGGAATCCATGAATGGCGAAACGTAGAGTACGCCGTAACAGTGTCTTGGAAGCGGGACAAGCCGATGCCTCTCCTTCAGACTATTCCTTTTTCATGACAGTAGATGAGGCTTTTGAAATAGAGGGGCGCGGCACGGTCGTCGTCGGGAAAATTGGAAAGGGAGAGCTGCGTCCACAAGACTTGATTTCTTTTACAGAGCATACACAGGGACAATATGCTGTAGCAATAGAAGTGTTTCGAGAACAAAAAGAAGGCATGAATTTCTGCGTGTTAATCAAAGGATTAAGAAAAGCAGATATTAAGATTGGCAGCGCAATAGTGAAATGAAGGTCAATGAATTTGTTATAGGCTAGCTTTTGGATGGGCGTCGTGGGATGACCTTGTTTAGCCCGAGCTAAGCAACAGGGTAAATGTTTTATTTTTAGTATTGATGAACAACACTGTTTTCGAAGAAATAAAAAGAGAACTGATTGAGGACAGCGCACAAAAATGGACATAAACGAGCGTCAACTGAAAGAACTGATTCAAAAAGGCGAAGGCATCGACCTTGAATTCAAGGCTTGCCGTGACCAACTCAGCCGGGATGTCTACGAAACTGTCTGCGCGTTTCTCAATCGGCACGGCGGTACTATTCTGCTGGGCGTGAAAGATGACAGAACGATTCATGGAATTGAGCCGTCCTCGGTGGGTCAGATTCGGAAAAATTTTGTCACTGCCATCAACAACCCGCAAAAACTCAGTCCTCCGGCTTACATTTCCATTGAGGAAGTA
>JAITMM010000094.1 GCA_031277335.1 Tannerella sp.
GACGAAGAATTTTTTGCCGACCTCTACCTGCTGAATGACAAATTCGCTGAAATCCCTTCACTCAACATCACGATTAAACTCAAAACCGCTCAGAACGAAGAGATTATCTTGAAATGGGAAACCCCTTCGGCAGCGTCAAATACGAACGTAGCAGGCCCAACCGTCCGATTCCGTTTACCTTATTGGGAAAACACGGACCGTTTCAACATGATCCTCGAAGTCGAAGGACATCCCGAATACAATTCAACCTATACCTTGCTCTATAAGCCTCTCTATAAGCCGGATAGAGCGAGGACGCGAACGATGAACCTTTGACAATGAATAATGAACAATGAATAATGAACAATTGACAAATAATATTACATTCGTGTCCATTCGTGTCATTCGTGGCAAAAAAAAAATTCGTGCAATTCGTGTAATTCGTGGACAAAAAAATAAATTCGTGGACAGGACATTGATTCATAAATATTTAATAATATGCAAAGACGAAATTTTATCAAAACAGCATGCGCTTCGATAGCATTCGTGGCGCTGCCAAGGTTGGTGCAAGCACAGCAAGGCACAAACAAACTGCCTTCCTTCGGGATCATTACCGGCAATACGGGAGGCGACTGGGTGAAAAACAATCCGCGCGAGGCATTGCGCGAGATTGCAAGACTGGGTTACAAAGACCTCGAATTTGGAGGCGATTTCGGACTGGGTGTGCCGGAACTCAAAAAACTCCTAAAAGAGCTGGGACTGAACCCGTTGATTGGCTCCACCTCCATGCAGGCCATGCTGGATTCGGAACAACTGAAAAAAGACATCGAGCAAGCCAAATTGATGGGTAACCAATTCATTGTCTGCTACTGGCCCTGGACTGACGACGGTCAAAACAAAAAGCTCGACGATTGGAAGCGGGTAGCAGAAAATCTTAACAAGGGTGGAGAGATTTGCAAAAACAGCGGATTGCAGTTATTGTATCACAATCACGACATTGAGTTTTTACCGGTCGAAGGCCAAATCCCGTTCGACACGCTGATCCCGAATCTGAACAAGCAATTCGTGAACATCGAGTTTGACCTCTACTGGATCACGAAAGGCGGACAGTCGGCCATCGAATACATCCGGAAATACCCGGGATGGTATCCCGTCTATCATGTCAAAGATATGGATCACTCTGAAAAGAAGGATTTTGCATGTGTCGGTTCGGGAAAAATAGACTTCGGCGAGATTTTCAAACTGAATCAAACGGCAGGTGTACAGCATTTTATCGTCGAACATGACCATCCGGCCAATCCGCAGGAATGTGTGACCTCTTCGGCGAAATATCTAAGTAATTTAAGATTTTAAACTGTTGATTATGAGCATCACAAGGCGTAATTTTTTAAAAACGACGGCCGTTGCCGCCATGGCGCTGCCCACCATCAAGGTAGGCGCGCTGGGAGCAGTGGCTGCCGGCGACAAGTTAAATGCAGCCCTGATCGGTTGCAGGAATATGGGTTGGGGCGATTTGACTGATTTTCTGGTTAATCCCGATACCGAATGTGTAGCCCTATGCGATATCGACGCCAACGTCCTGAATGAGAGGGCGGAAGAATTGGTCAAGATGGGTAGAAAGAAGCCCGACCTGTATGGCGATTACCGCAAAATGCTGGAACGCAAGGATGTGGATGTGGTCATCATCGGGACGCCCGACCATTGGCATTGCCTTCAGATGGTAGATGCCTGTGCTGCAGGCAAGGATGTGTATGTCGAGAAACCGGCGGCCAACAGCATCGCCGAATGTGATGCAATGACGGCAGCCGCCAAAAAGTATCAGCGTGTGGTGCAAGTAGGTCAGCAGCAACGTAGTAGCGGTCACTGGAAGCAAATGGTCGAATACCTGCGCGGCGGAGCGCTCGGAACGGTTGGCCGCGTTCATATCTGGGGCAATTTCAACTATGCAGCCGTGCCGCCCAAGCCCGATGCCGATGTCCCTGCGGGAGTTGACTTTGAGACATGGTTAGGCCCTACGCCTGCGAGGACGTTCAACCCGCAACGTTTTCACGGCTTGTGGCGGATGTTCTGGGATTACGGCGGCGGACTGATGACCGACTGGGGTGTCCATCTGCTGGATATGGGACTTTGGGGTCTGAATGTCAAGGAGATGCCTAACAAGATTGTGGCCACCGGAGGCAAGTTTTACTATCCTGAAGGCATGCACGAGACATTGGACTCGCAGACAGTCAGTTACCTGTTTGATGACTGCATCATGAGCTGGGAACATAATGCAGGCGTGCAGACAGGCCCTTACAACCGCGATTACGGCGTACTTTTCAAGGGCACAAACGGCACGCTCGTGGCCGACCGCGAGAACTGGGAAGTCATCCCCGAACAGGACGGCAATAGAGGCCCTAAAACGCCTGTGATGAAGATAGGCGCTGATCATCAGGATCATAAGATACACCTCAGGAATTTTATCGACTGCGTGAAGACAAGAAATTTTGAGACGGCCTGTACGATTGAAAACGGCAGCCTGTGCGCCAAATATGCTCATCTCGGCAATATTGCAGCCCGTCTGAACGCAGCTTTGGTTTATGACGATGTCGCCAAATCGTTCGTTGGTGCACCTGAAGCAAACAAGTACCTCAAACCGGCGTATCGGGCGCCGTGGAAATTCCCTAATATATCATGATATACAGGGAAATAGGTAAAGCGGGCATGAAGGTTTCCAACCTCAGTTTTGGAGCTTCATCGCTTGGGGGCGTCTTTCACGAATTGAAAGAAGCAGAAGGCATCAAAGCCGTCCATACGGCCGTCGAAAACGGCATTAACTTTATTGATGTCTCACCTTATTATGGGTTTTTAAAAGCTGAGACTGTGTTGGGAAAAGCACTTCAAACAATTGACAGACAGGCATATTATCTCTCCACCAAAGTGGGACGTTATGGCCTTAACGGTGAAAAACACTGGGATTATTCTGCGAAAAGAGCCACAGAAAGTGTGTATGAAAGTATTGAGCGTCTGCACGTTGACTATCTCGATCTCATCAATGTCCATGATATTGAGTTTGCCGACCTTGATCAGGTATGCAACGAAACACTCCCTGCGCTGGTTGAACTGCGTCAATGCGGTTTGGTGCGTCACGTCGGCATTACTAACCTTACTCTCAGGCATTTTAAATACGTAATAGACCATGTCCCTTTCGGAACGGTCGAATCCGTCCTGTCATTTTGTCATTATTGTTTGTGCGACAATGCGTTGCTGGATTATTTAGACTATTTTGAAGCGAAAGGCATCGGCGTGATCAATGCGGCTCCATTTTCGATGGGGTTATTGACGGATAGAGGTGTACCCTCCTGGCATCCGGCGCCTAAACCGCTTATTGATGTGTGCCGAAAGGCGGCCGACCATTGCCGGGCAAATGGCATATCCATTGAACAGTTGGCCATTAAATATTCGGTCAGCAACCCACGTATTGCGACGACCCTCTTTAGCACCACCCGTCCCGAAGCCGTTTTGCAAAACATTCGTTGGGCAGAAGAACCATTAGACTTGGAATTGCTTGAAAAAGTGCGGAGAATCATTGAACCGCGTTTTCGTGACACATGGTTAAATAGTTGATATACAATGAAAATAATCGATGCGCATACTCACCTATGGCTTCGTCAGGATACCGAAGTCAACGGCAAGAAAATCGAGACGCTTGACGGAGGTAAATCATTGTTTATGGGAGAGATACGCCAGATGTTACCTCCTTTTATGATCGATGGACGCAATACGGCCGAGATATTGCTGTCGAATATGGATTATGCTCAGGTTTCGGGTGCCGTTGTCACGCAGGAATATATTGACGGTCAGCAAAATGACTATCTTTGGGAGATGGAGCGTAAATATCCCGACCGTCTGCTTTGTTGCGGAATGGTCGATGCACGCACGCCCGGTTTTCTTGAACACGGCAAAAGCTTGATAAACAAAGGTTTCAAGGGAATAAAAATTCCGGCGGAGCGACTGATTATGCCTACGCAAAGAGTCCGGCTGACCTGCTACGAGATGATGGAACTATTTAAAGTCATGGAATCCAACGATATATTTCTTTCTATCGACTTGGCGCCGGGAGCGAAGCAAGTGGATGAAATGGAGGAGATTATTGCGGCCTATCCCCGTTTGAGAATAGCCATCGGGCATTTTGCGATGGTCACGCGTCCCGACTGGCAGCAACAGGTCAAGCTGGCAAGGCATGAAAACGTCATGATTGAGTCCGGAGGCATCACCTGGCTATTTCACAATGATTTCTATCCGTTTACCGGTGCCGTTTGGGCTATCAGGGAGGCAGCGTCGCTTGTCGGGATCGAAAAGTTGATGTGGGGTTCGGACTATCCCCGAACGATAGTGGCGATTACATACAGGATGTCGTATGATTTTATCCTGAAAACCAATCTTTTGACTGAAACGGAGAAACGACTGTTTCTCGGCGAAAATGCACTTCAATTTTACAGATTTAAGGAACTTATCGAGATACCTTACATTAAAAATATGTCGGAATAGCGGTATGAAAGCAATTCAAATAAATAAACCGGGAGATATATCACCGATAGATATCCCACAGCCTGTTTTGAAGGCCGGTGAAGTATTGATAAAAGTCTGCTATGCAGGATTTTGTGGTTCAGACCTGAATACCTATCGAGGTGGAAATGCGCTGGCAAAAATGCCGGTTATTCCCGGTCATGAAATAGGCGGAGTGATAGTGGATGTTGGGAGTAATGTGTCAGACAGTCAGCTAAATGAAAACTTTTCCATCGGTCTCCCATGCACCGTCAACCCTTATACAGCCTGCGGCACATGTTCATCATGTCGAAACGGCAGGCCAAATGCTTGCCGGTTTAATCAAACGCTTGGTGTACAACGTGATGGCGCGATGTGCGAATACATTGCGGTACCCCGGGAAAAAGTCATTGCCGACCCAGAAATTTCGCCGAAAGACTTCTGTTTGGTTGAACCATTAAGCGTTGGATTTCATGCCGTTAGACGCGGAGAAGTGACTGTTCATGATGTCGTGATGGTGATTGGATGCGGAATGATCGGCATTGGCGCCATTGCAGGAGCCATTCAGCGGGGGGCAAGCGTTATTGCAGTCGATATTGACGACAATAAACTGCTTTTAGCGAAACAGTTAGGCGCTACTTATACCATCAACTCTCTGACAAACAATGTACACGACCGCCTGCAGACGATCACTGAAAATACAGGCTCCGACGTAGTGATTGAAGCTGTCGGATCACCTGCCACTTATCAAATGGCTGTCAACGAAGTAGCCTTTACAGGACGTGTTGTTTGTATTGGTTATGCCAAGGAGCAAGTTGCCTTCGAAACAAGATACTTCGTTCAGAAAGAGCTTGATATCCGCGGCTCGCGTAATGCGATGCCCGAAGATTTTCGCGCCGTGATGGAATATCTCAAAAAAGGCGATTGCCCCGTCGAAAAATTTATCAGCGCCATCTACCCACCTGCCCAAGTGGTGGAAGCTTTCCGGCATTGGACGGCTAATCCCGCCCGTACCCTCAAAATCCTGATTGAATTTGCTTCAACCGACAACTAAGAGTTTTATATAAGAGATTTATTATTAATGGGCTGCGGCCAGGCTTGGATATTTTCGAGAATTTCTTGCGACAAGGCTTCGCGGGAGATAGATAGTTGAGATGTAATACGTTGATATACATCTTCTATACTGATATTCAAAACGTCTGTTTCGACATAAAGGCGATGCGCTTCCCAAGCTGCACGGACCGCTTCGCTATTATGATGCCAACCAAATGACAGATAGCATCCGAAGCGAAGCAATTGCATGGCAAGCTCGCCTTTGCCTCTGAATCCGTGAATGATCCAGGGGATATCGCCCGTGAATCGTTTTCGAATGGCAATCAATTCTTGCCAAGCTCTCACGCAATGGATAATCAGTGGTTTACGCAATTTTTCTGCTAATTCGATATGCCGGATAAAAAGTTCTTCCTGCCGATGGAGTAGGGGAGAAGCCAATTTGTCCAGTCCTGTTTCGCCGATTGCGACTACGTTGGAATGGTTGGCAATGGTTATCAATGAGTTAAGGTCAATTTCGCCGACGCGGTCAGGATGGATGCCAACGGAACAATAGCCGGTGGATGGCAATATATCAGTTGTTGCATCAATGGAAACAATGGCTATTATGTCCTGATGTTCAGGGTTATGATGCGTGTGTATGTCGTAAGAGACCATAAAAATAATAACTGAGTAACTGAATAACTGAGTAACTGAATAACTGAATAACTGAATAACTGAATAACTGAGTAACTGAATAACTGAGTAACAGAATAACTGAATTTGGAACGACCAAATAAATATCAAACTAATAGTCCTAAATTGCAATCCGTCAGGATTGTATCGCTTGGTAGAAAACAGATTACGTTACGGGTTGCATTCCGTACGGAATGCATCCTTTGTGATACCGAAAAAGCTACCGAGCGATGCATCCCTACAGGATGCAAACAAGCAATTCAAATCCTTGACACTTCAAACCCGGCTATGCATCGTTGACGGTGGCCAAATGCAAACAAGCAAAATCAAATGCTTGACTCTTCAAATCTTCAAAACTTTGAATCTTCAAAACTTTGAATCCTCAAATCTTTGAATCCGTAAATACTCAAATCCTTGACTCTTCAAATCTTTGAATCATAGAATCATTGAATCTTTGAATCATTCAAGGCACCGGATCATACCCGCTGCCTCCCCAGGGATGACAACGTGTAATACGTTTTATAGCAAGCCATAAGCCTTTTGTGGGGCCATGTTTTTTTAATGCCTGAACCGCATATTCCGAGCATGTAGGCGTATACCTGCACGAGGCCGGCGTGAACGGCGAGATACAATATTTATAGAAATAAATGGGTATCAGCAATATACGGATTAAAATGAGTCGCATGATAGAGATTGTTCAATGTTTAAAGTTCAATGTTACGTCAATCAGTTATTCCGTTACTCAGTTACTCAGTTATTCCGTTACTCTGTTACTCAGTTAATCAGTTATTCTGTTACTCAGTTATTCAGTTATTCCTTTAGTCCATTTACGGTCAGTAAATTACGAACCGTCTTCGCAACAGCCTTGTCGATTTTGTCGAAAGATGACCGCTCATCATGCAGATACACAAAGGCGAGCAGCAGTTTTTTATCCTGTCCGGAGAAGATTTGTAATAAATCATGCTTTCGAAGCCGGTAACTCTCACGAATCCTGCGTTTTATATAATTCCGGTCGACTGCAAGACGGATTTTCTTTTTCGGCACGCTGACCATCATGGCAACCGGTGCTTCAATCTCTTGGGATACAGATAGATATATCACTCTAAACGGATATGCGATCATTGATGTCCCGTTTTGAAAGAGCTTATCTATGAGGAGTTTGCGAGACAGGCGTTCGTTTTTGTGAAACGTCTGTCTGTTACAGTTCATTTTGCAATTCTCCGTTGAATTCTCCTATTTCTTTTTTCAGATACAGTTCAAGCGCAGCTGTCATGGATGGTGTTTCGGGAGTTGGCGCTTCCACGTCGATGCGTAATCCGGCGCTTTGTGCTGCTTTCGCCGTTGTAGGGCCAAAACAGCCTATCTTAATCGTATCTTGCTGAAACTCAGGAAAATTCTTCAATAAGGAAGAAATGCCTGCCGGACTGAAAAATACGATCATATCGTAGTCAAATGTCTCATCCTTATTAAAATCATTGCTGACTGTACGATACATCACTGCCGTCGTATAACGAATCTTTTTTGTTGTCAATAACGCCATTAAGTCATCTTTATGAACGTCGGACACGGGGATAAGATATTTTTCTTTTGAGTGTTTGCCGATTACATGCACCAAATCTTCAGTCTTTCCACTATGTCCATAGAAAATTTTACGCTTTCTATAGACGATATATTTTTGAAGATAGACGGCAATAGCCTCTGTCATACAAAAATACTTCATCGTTTCGGGGATTGAGATACGCATGTCTTCGCAAAGATTGAAAAAATGATCGATAGCTGTGCGAGCCGTAAAAACGATTGCCGTATAATCCAAAATACTAACGCGTTGTTGCCTAAACTCCTTAGCGCTCAACGGTTCTACCTTGATAAACGGGCGAAAATTGATTTCAACGCCATATCTATCCGCAATATCGAAGTATGGAGACTTCTCGGTTTCGGGTTTTGGTTGTGAAACTAATAATTTCTTAATACTTACTGCCATATAATACTCGTGCCAATTATATTATACAAATAAGCTAAACATTCGTATAAAAACAATAAAGGTATAATTTCTTGGGCGCAAAGGTACGAATTAAAAAACAATAATCCGTTATTTTTGTGATAAAATATACGAATTTTCACATATACGGTAATAATTCTAAACACAGCAAACAATCCTAAAAACAAAATAATCGCTCCCGTAAAACTTTCTTTATCAAGCATTATCCATAATACAGGTAAATAAAGTGCAACTCCCCAGAGGCTGAAAAGTGCATGGTAAGTTGAGTTCCAAAGAGTAAATTTTCCTTTGTCAACAAAAACTCGTCCAAATATAAAATAAAGGAATCTTTTCAACAGATAGAACAGTGTCAAGATGACAAACAAAGTGAAAAATAGGAGAAGCTCCTCTCGTACGGTCTGCATCTGAATATTCGAGAAATGACTGATAGCCAGATAAATGAAGACGGTACAAAGAAACATCGTCTGAAACCCCATGAACAAATCGAAATAGATACTTTCCTGTGTCGGGGTGTTAAAAAGATTATGCCGTTCCTTTACAGATACAAAACCATGTATCATCTTTTCAAACAGAGGGTTGCTTGTGTAAAATGCAAATGCGAATATTGCAATAAGGATGATTAGTGCAAATAGAAGGATATCGTGAATCGGTTGCCCTTCAACCAAACTTATTCCCGTATATCCTTCAAACATAAGTACTTACTGTATATTTTTGACCTTTCTCAATTGCTCGCCATTGATACTTCCACAAGATTTCCTTGGTTAATTAATTGTTTTAGAAAGTCTTGAATCATTGCAGGCGTGATGCTTTCAAGACGCGATTTATAATCGGTCACGCGGTCGTATCCTCGGAAATTATACGTATCGAGAGCATTAAGCCAGTAAGCATTCTCTTGTAAGGCTTCTTCGTGACTTTTCAGCATGTTATCACGTGTCTTGATAAAATCTTCTTCACGAGGCCCGTTGTTCGCAATATTCATCAACTCGTCCTTGATTATAGCAGTAAGCTTGTCCTTTAGAGTAGGATCGGTATCGAAATAAATTTGGAGCGTAGTCTTTCCTGCCGGAAAAACAGACATATCGACAGATGTGCGGACTCCATACGTACCACTCTCATTTTCACGTACTTTCTCCATATATACAAGGTCGAGGATTTGTTTAAGCATCGAAGATTTTATTGCCATATCGACAGAATAATCCAATTGACCGGTATAGATATTGATAATGGAGGCTTTAGGCGTTTCCATCTGGCGACTGAAATCAGAGGAATAGGCTCCTTTACGTTGTACAGGTAGCCTGTTAGCGTCTCCCTGTTCGATGCGATTCAAGGAAGGCAACGTAGCTAAATATTGCTCCATCAGCGGGATAATGCTGTCTTTTTCTATATTTCCGACAAAACTGAAAATAAAATCGGAAGCATCGGCAAACCTATTTTTATATAATTCAATGATACGTGCGTAGCTGATTTTTTGAAAATCCTCAGCTTCGAGACGTTTTGCTCGTATCTGATTGTCGTATATGGCTTTGATTATAGTGTCGTTGAATGCGATCATCGGGTTTAGTTTAAGATTCTCCAACTGACCTTTCATTCTATCGCTGAACGAAGCATAAGCCTCATCGTCACTTCGTGGAGCTGTGAAATACAGATATATAAGCTCAAAAAGCGTACGCATGTCTTTCGGTGTCGACGAGCCGGTCATTCCTTCAAAATCGTCTCCTATCATAGCATTGCATGATATATTTTTACCTGCCAGCATTTTGCTGAGGGTAGTTGCCGAGAAATCACTAAGTCCGCCTAAATCAATTACTTGATTGATTATCTTCATGTTATACGCATCGTTGTCGCTAAAAAGCGTACTTCCGCCTTTGCTGGAGGCCCGCATTAGAATTTCATCTTTCTTAAATTCCGTCTCCTTGACAATCACCTTGATACCATTACTCAGCGTATAAACTGTGGAGCCATATAGCTGATTTTCTTTTACATCTGTGATTTTTCCGGGTTGAGGCAATGCGGCAATCAGAGGTTCGCCCGTGACTTCTTCCTTTGCGGCTTCAACTACAATAGATTGAGCTTGAACGAATTTGTCCAGTAATTCTGCTTCAGTCGGAAATGTAATGCCTTCTTTATCAGGTCCCATCAGAGAAATGACAATATTTTCTTTGCCTATTACATTTTGGATAAATTGATTTATGTAAAGCACAGGAAGTGATGATGTTAGTTGTTGAGTCAGTTGGTATTCCATTTCAATTCCGGGAATTGTCTCCTTAGTAGTAAAATTTCGCACATATTCTTCGGTGAAAGAGTTATTCTTTTGATTATCACGGTCTTTATAGAGTGACTCCATGCTCATCAATATATTTGACTTGGCGCGGTCGTATTCGGCTTCTGTTATACCGAACTGTTTCAAGCGATTAGTTTCCGTCACTAACGCGTTCATGGCCTGATCAATCCCGTTAGGCTTAACAAGTGCGGCCGAAACCCAGGCATCTTTCGTTCTGGCAATCATAAATTCTTCATCACCTGCATAAGCGGCAATAAACGGAGGATCAGCCTTTTGCAGCATCTCAGTAAATCGTTCGCTCATCACGTGCGAAATTATCTGACGCATAAAGTTTGATAAGTAATCAATCATCGTGCCTTTTGCTTCGTCAGGCAATACGTTGTGTTTGTAGTAGATACTTAGTATTGTGTTAGGAGATTCCTTGTCTTTTGCAATTGAGATGAGAGGTTCCTTGTTGTCGGGGACCGTCGCCAATTCGCGAGGAGCAGGATTAACGGGAGCCGGGATATCGCTGAACGTCGTTTTTATCAATTCTTCAATCTTGTCGACATCTATATCTCCTACAATGATTATGCCTTGTAAATCAGGGCGATACCATTTTTTGTAATATGCTCTCAGTTCGTCGTATTTAAAGTTATTGATAACATCTATCGAGCCGATAGGCAGCCGATTGGCATAACGACTTCCGGGATACATTTTAGGCAATTGTTGCTCCCAAAGTCGCATTTGAGCATCCGATCTGGTACGCCATTCTTCTCTGATCACTCCGCGTTCCTTGTCTATCATTGAATCTGCCAGCGTCAGAAATGCCGACCAATCATGCAGAACAAGCAGGCAAGAGTCTATGTTACTCTGCACATTTACAGGGACATTAGACAACATATAAACTGTTTCGTCAAAACTTGTATAAGCATTAAGATTTTCACCCATTCGCATTCCGATGCTTTCTGTAAAATCGTCTATGCTTCGAGTTTCTTTAGGGAAATTCTTGGAACCATTGAATGCCATGTGCTCCAGAAAGTGAGCCAATCCTCGCTGATTATCTTCTTCTTGCATAGAACCAACGTTTTGAACGATATAGAAATCGGCTCTTTCCTTAGGTAATTCATTGTGCCGAATATAGTAAGTCATTCCGTTGGGTAATTTTCCAATCCTGACTTTAGGGTCTACCGGCAGTTTATCCGGCATACCTTGTTGCGAAAATAAGCCTTGCGTAAGTAGTACGAAAAGGCATAACATCTTCAATTTTAGCATATTATTCATAATTAAATATGTTAGAGGTTTATTGTAAAATGTAGCAAATTTACGATATTTTTTTGAAAAGAAGTTGTTTATTTAAAAAAAATTCATATATTTGAGCGTTTCAATTCTCATATTATGAAGAAACGCTGGGTGATAATACTCTGCTGCTGTCTCGTATGCCGATATGGTTATACTGCTGACAATCTGCGTATTCCTGATGTTAGAACATTAGGTATGGGTGGGATTGGGTCTTCACATTCCACACTTTTCAATCCCGCCTTGCTGGCCTTCAGGACTGAAAGCGAAATGCGAATCGATTATTATAATCGTTACTCTTTGAAGGAATTAGCTACCGTAAGTGGCGGAATATCTTTTTTTAATGATAAATTGCCTGTGGGTCTGCATATTGCGTCGTTCGGCTACGACGCTTATCGTGAAAGCATGTTTCGTTTTTCGGCAGGTAAGCAATTGAATGACAGGCTTGCATTAGGAATCAGCGTGCAGTATTCATTATTGCAGTCGGAACTGTTTGAAACAACGGCATCACGTCTCTCGACAGATATAGGTCTCGGCTGGCAAATCGTTGACAACTGGTTGATAACAGCGTCAGTTATCAACATGCCATCAATTATAATTGATTCTGAAAATATTGATAGCGAACGTATTGCGGCTTGGGCTGTAGAATTGGGAGCTAACTGGAAAGTCATGAACAACCTGTTGATAACCGGAGGCGCTTTGCGAAATAAGGAAAATGCGTTTGAGGCCGGGATAGGTATGGAATATCAGCCATTTACTGATTTTCAACTTCGTGCAGGTCTCAGGTCAGCTCCTTTCAGACCTTCGCTCGGCATCGGATATAGATTCTCCAACTTGACAGCCGACGTAGTCATGGTTTATCACTCTGTGTTGGGATTCAGCACAGGTTTAGGATTGTCATATTCGTTTGGTTTTAAGTAATTTGATGATGAATGTTCTGTCTGTGGAATGCTGAAAATATGTTCAGTATGACGTGATGGCAAAATGTTTTTTCGACACGCCAACAGTAGGTTTAAAACAAAATAATAAGTTGTATATGAAGGTTTTAATCGTTATTTTCTGCATCATAATGATTTATGGTAATCATGCTATTGGTCAAACGAGCATGTCGAATGACAAATGGGTTGAATATGTTGAAGATATGGCCGAAGACCTTGAAGAGGGTGACGAGCGCATCGAGACCTTATTTACCGATTTGTCTTTTTTGTCGGAACATCCTTTTGACTTGAATACAGCCACTGAGGAAATGTTTCGCCGATTACCATTTTTGTCGGATTTGCAGATAGACGCAATTATAACCTATCGTCAACGATATGGTAATATGTTGTCAATCTATGAATTGAAAAATATTTCGGCATTGGATTGGCCTACCATTGAACTGCTTTTGCCGTTTGTCTATACCGGGGCACCTGAGACGGGTCAACGTCCTGTTTCGACGGCCAATATACTGAAATACGGTTCCAACGAACTGCTAATGAGATATTCACAAACGCTTCAACAAAAGCAGGGTTATCAATCGCTGCCTGACAGTATCCTGCAAAAATCTCCTAACAGGAAATACTTGGGCGAGCCTTTTTATCAATCCATTCGTTATTCCTACACATTCGATGAGCGAATCCAGGCCGGTTTGTTGGCCGAAAAAGATGCCGGAGAACCATTCCTCAACAGTTTTCATAAAGGATACGATTACTATTCGGCTCATATATTATTGAGGTATATTGGAGTGCTAAAGACTTTATCCATAGGTGATTATAAAGCATCTTTCGGTCAAGGTCTTGTTTTGAGCCATGATTTTACACCTTCGCGGAATGCTTTTATGTCGCAGATTCAACGTCGCAACAACGGTTTTAGACGTCATTATTCTACAAATGAAATAGATTTTTTCCGGGGTGCAGCTGCAACATTGAAATGGAAAGACTTAGAACTCAGCCTTTTCTATTCTTATAGACTATTGGATGCAACTTCCGACAGCCTCACGATTTCTTCTTTCAAAACAGATGGTATGCACCGAACACAGGGAGATTGGGAAAAACGTCACAATGTTCCTACTCAGACATTTGGCGGAAATATACGTTATTCTTCTCCTCAATTTGTGATAGGCTTGACGGCTATAGGGTATCAATTTGGAAGTAAGAAAGTTGAGCCCAATCCGGAGCCATACAACGTGTATTATTTTCGTGGAAATCGTAACTCAAATATCAGCCTCGATTATCAATTTAAACACAAGCAAATCAAGTTGTTCGGCGAAACAGCCAGATCGGCTAACGGCGCTATTGCCACGTTGAATGCGTTGCAGTGGACGCCTGCGTCGTATGCTACGGGAGTCATTCTTTATCGTAATTATACACGTGATTATCAGGCTTTTTACGGCAATGCATTCTCACAAAACACCTTGGTGCAAAATGAAGAGGGATTGTATCTTGGGATCCAGTTGGCGCCGGTTGCGCGTTGGAAATTTACCGGTTATGCCGATATTTTTCGTTTTCCTTGGATGAAATTCGGTGTGGACGCACCTTCGTCAGGAATCGAATATATGGCGCAATTGGAATATACTCAATTAGATAAGTTTTCTATGTATATCCGATACCGTTACAAGCAAAAGGAATCTAATCGTGTATCGGACAACTTGCCGGAGGCCTCCATTTTGCCTGACAGGCAGCACCGGATTCGCCTCCAAATGGTTTACGAACCTTCCAAAGCGCTTTCGTTGCGCACCTCTATCGACTTGTCCGTTTTCAGCGAAGCACGACTTACACTGCCGGACACGGTCAGTCGCGGCTGGATGATTTCGCAAAGTTTTAGCTGGCGTCCTTCGCCAAAACGCTTCCAAGCAGACCTTTACGCAGCCTTATTCAATACTGACGACTACGCCAGCCGCATCTTTTCATACGAGAAAAATCTGACCTACGTCTATGGCTCAACGTCGTTTTACGACAATGGCCTCCACCTGTCCACAGTCCTCCGCTATTTCCTGACCGACCGACTTGCCTTCTCCACCAAAATCGGATGGACACATTATCTCAATCGCGACATCATCGGCAGCACCCTCGAAACCATCGAAGGCAAGAACCGCACCAATCTGGATTTGATGGTGCAGTGGAAGTTTTGAAATTGTTTATTGAATAATATGCTTCTTAATCAATTCTTTAAGTATTCCAACATAGTAAAATGGCACATTGAGCAGTTGGAATTTTTTGCCTGTTGATGTGGTGACTTCGTCGATTGAAAAAGGTTGAGACCAGACACGGATGCTGATGTTGTGCGATGCTTCGTCCATAAAGAGATGAAGTGATTTGAGCTTGGCATTGTGTCCTGATTTGACTTCTATTGGGATTAAATTGCTGTCGTGCTGAATGACAAAATCAACTTCGGCGTCAGAATCCTTCTTGTTTCGCACCCAGAAATTGCGCTGACAGGATACACGACTATCCGATGCAAGCAATTCCTGCGCCACAACCTGCTCTGCGATTTTTCCTCGCCACGAATCTGTAATATCAACAGTGCCAAATACTTCTTTTTGGATGCCTGCAGCATAATTTATCAAACCGCTATCAAGCCAAAGCAATTTGGGTGAACGCTTCATGTCCTTGATAATAGGAATATTAGCATTAGTTACAGGATAGCAAAGCTCCAATACAAAAGTCTTTTCCAATGTCCGGAACGCTTCACCCATTTCGCGTGCCTTATAAGATGATCCGGCAAAACTACCGAGCGTAATACGTTGAGCAGCAAACATCCATCCTGCTTGTAAGATATAACGGATTGTTTGACTCATTGTCTCATTTTTTGCATATTTCTCCACATCGTCCTTGTAACTTGTCATCAGACTCTCATAAATACTATTTAAACCTACAAAATCCTTATTTTCAATATAATCTGCTATTACTTCGGGCATCCCGCCAATGAGTGTAAATGTGTTAAATAAACGCATGGTCTTACTGTGCAACGCTTCCGGTATCTGCATGTTGAGCAATGCTTTTTCGAGTTGTATCTCACCTGCAGCCTGCAAAAATTCATTAAACACACAAGGTCGAACTATAATTTCAACTAACAAATGCAACTTTATGTAGGAAAAAAATCTCTTGGCGGGGCATGCCCCGCCAAGAGATTGGGAAAAATTTCTTACTTTTACAGTTGCTATGACAAAAGTACA
>JAITMM010000179.1 GCA_031277335.1 Tannerella sp.
TGCTCTTACGTTACTAACTAATTGTTTTTCAACATCTTCTTCCGACATGGCAGATTGTTTAAAATCCTCCAAAGCTCGGCGGATAGCCTTTGTCCGTTCCCGTTCGGCATTGGCTTCCTTGATTTCACGGATGGTCTGTTCGATTTTGGCATTGGCAGCCGTAAGTAGCTGTGCAGCTTGCGTTTTGGCTGTACTTAACGTCTCCTTGCGTTGCCGGTTGACGGCTTCAAGCTCTTGTTCATATCGCGCCGTTAATTCCTCTAACTTCTTCTCCTGCAAGCGGATACTTTGTCTTTTATTTTCCCAGTATCGTTTATCTCTTACTATATCTTGTAGATATTTATCCATTTCGATATAGTCCGAGCCTACTTTTACGGATGCGTCGTTGATGACTTCTTCCGGCAGACCGATTTTTCGAGCAATCTCGATGGCAAACGAACTGCCCGGATTGCCGATGGAAAGCTTGAAAAGAGGCTGCATCAGATGACGGTCATAGAGCATGGCGCCATTGACAATTCCCTGAGTATGATCGGCATACTGCTTTAAATTATGATAATGGGTTGTGATAACGCCGAAACTCCTGTTGTTGTTGAACCGCTCCAAAAGCGATTCGGCAAGTGCGCCGCCTATCAACGGCTCACTCCCGGTGCCAAATTCATCTATCAGCAATAAGGTGTTTTCGTTGCAGTTACGGATAAAGAACTTCATGTTTATCAGGTGTGAACTATAGGTACTAAGGTCATTTTCAATGCTTTGCTCGTCACCTATATCGATGAATATCCGTGAAAACAATCCTGCATGCGACCGTTCGTGCAACGGTATCAACATGCCGCATTGCAGCATATATTGCAACAATCCGACTGTTTTCAGACAAACGGACTTTCCGCCGGCATTAGGTCCCGAAATAACCAGCAAACGGGCATTTTCCGATAGGATAATATCCAAAGGCTCAACCGTTTTATTTTGTTTTTGATGGGTGAGATACAGCAGAGGATGGACTGCTTGTGTCCAGTCTATCAGAGGTTTATCAGAAACACTCGGTATTATAGCATTTATATTATTTGCTATCAATGCTTTAGCACGTATAAAGTCAATCACAGCCATAAATTCGTAGGAGTAAAGCATATCCGGCACAAGAGGACGCACCGAATCGGTAAACAAAGTCAGGATGCGGATTATTTCACGCCGTTCCCTGTTTTCAAGTTCACGAATGCGGTTATTCGCCTCAACGACAGCCTCCGGCTCGACATAGACCGTTTTGCCCGAAGCCGATTCGTCATGCACGATGCCGCGCAGCTTGCGTTTGAAGGCAGGCTCAACGGGAATGACAAGCCGACCGTCGCGCATCGTTGGTGCAACGTCTTTATCCACAAGCCCTTCTGCCTGTGCCGCACGCAGTATGGATTGCAATGTGCGCGAGATGCTGCCCGAAGTGACTTGTATCTCCCTGCGGATTTTCGCCAATTCGGGGGAGGCGTGGTCTTTAACCTGTCCGTACTTATCCAAAATGGCATCTATTTTTTTGATAAGTTCCGGAAAGACAGGGATATTGCCTGCCAAAGCCGTCAGTGCAGGGTATCGGTTTTCACCTTCTTCCTTGTCGGGACGAAGAAATCGGATAATGTCATGGATTGTTTGCAGCGACAGTTTGAGATCGAACAACTCGTTCTCGTTCAGCCAAGTACTTTCAGGGCGGATCCGTTGCAACGAATATCTTACGTCAATAAAATGATTAACAGGAAATTCACGGTCTCCTTGCAGGATTCTGACAAACTCGTCAGTTTGATTAAGTTGCTCCAAGACAACTTTTCTTTCTGCCGAAAACTGCATTTTCCCGACGTGTTCCTTGCCTAACTGACTGAGACACTTATCATCAACAAGTTGCCTTATCTTGTCAAACCCGATTTTTTGTTCAAAGTTTTCCGGATAAATCATAACGTCCCAAATCTTTTGAAGCTTCCTTTTGATTGTTCACAGTGCAAAATTACATCTTTTACTTAACAATCGTATTCATTCAACTACTTTTTTTGGTATGACGTAATATCTTTCGGTCTTTATTCCACCCGAATCTTTTCCACCTGACGGATTATTCTGCCATCATTCGTTAATCCCTCTATAACAACGGAATAAGTGGTCGGGAAGTCGGCGGTGTAAAAGTCAAAACTCGCTTCGCCTGTTTCTTCGTCTATTTTCAAATCCGGTTTCCAGTAAATGGTTGTGCGATAGTCGGGTATGGATTGTTGCTTTGATTCGGACGTTTCGTATTTGGGAGAATAAAACTCGACCGGTTTTTGGTAGCCTAAGGGGGTGTATGTTGTGTAATTAGTATGAAACTGTAACCTTTCTCTATTTGCCCGGTTTACGGCATCTAATCCGGTTGTGGTTGTGATACTGATTACAACACCACCACGTACACCAAATATCAGAGACTCGACTCCCTTGATAATATCTATACTTTCCACATCATAGACACTGACCTGCATAAGAGGCGATGAGGGACTATTTGCAGGTACAGGGAGTTCATTTACTATGGGCCATTCTATAGGTACTCCATTTATTAAGACAATTGGCGCACTAAGTATTCCATTTATGACTAAATCTCCTTGAGAATTTACATACATTCCTGATATCCCGCGTAACATATCCGTAATTTGTTGAGGATTTTTCTCTTTAACGTCATCTTTTCGGATTGTTATATGAGAATATCGATTTGCCCAATGTTGCAGTCGCGATTCATCTTTTTGTTCGATTCTTGGAGCGGAAACGACTACCTCGTCCAAATAAACCATCCGCATATCTTCGTCATACCGCGAACGCTGCTCGGCTTTTGCGAAAAAACCGTCTGACTGTTGAGACAGGGTATTATTCGGTTCTGCATGTGTCTCTCTTTCGGATAACCTTGATTCGAGATTTGTACTTTGCGGTGCATAAACAGGTTGCGGAAATTTTTCTTCATCCACAACAAGTTCGACTCTTTTGCTTCCTTTTGCGCTTAAAGCCTGTATAAAATAAGTGGTGCTGTCTGGATATTCAAAATCCTGCGCTCTAAATTTACCGGCTTCGTCCGATGTTGTAAAACCGACATCTTCGTCTGCCATAATCAGTAATTCACTGCCTGATAATGGTTTGCCAAGTGCAGGACTTTTAACGCTGCCGGTGATTGTCTGACTTGTCTGATAAGGGATTTGGGGATATTGCATACTGCCTTTCACAACTTCAGGAATATCGTATCTTCGCCAGCCGTGCGTCAGCATCAGGAGGTCTAAAGCCATGATTGAATTCAGATTATCCTGCAAATAATAGGACGGATTTTCTATATAACCTTTCAGTTCGGATGAGAGTAAAAGGGTTGATAGGATGGTGGTTGAGGAATCGACAGCACAATCTTTGTCATCGGTGACGGAAATGGAACACCTCACCCCGGCCCTCTCCGAAAGAGAGGGAGATTGACCCTCCTTCGGAGGGTTCTGAAGTGGCTTTAATGTGGCGGTTGCTTTTTCCCGTTTCTCATAGATTGGTTTATCTGTTTGAAATTCAAGGTTTTCATTTATAAGGGTTTTATTGAATACTAACCGTTCGCTAAGGGGGTTCATCTGACCATCAAACAGAACAAATTGGAGCACACCGTCAGGCAGGTCTTTTTCCGAAAAGGCAATCGGTTCTTTTAGATTGTCAAGGGCGGTAAAATGAAACACCATCCCTCTGCAATGACCGAGCAGGTAGCAGGGCGTGGCGGCGGAATGATGGGGACTTTCGGCATTGCCGACAGATTTTCTAACTTCAATTGTAATACGTTTATTGCGCTGTAAAACAGTCAATGCACATGCATTTGGATAAGATTGAGGCAGTTCAAATTGTTTTTCACTTCCTTTGCTGTTTCGGCATTTCAACCTATACGTTTTTCCATTTGCCGGAATAAAACTAAACGCTCCCATTCCGGCATAATATGTTTCTACCAAAGTTATTACAGTTCCTCTTTCATCCACAATTTCGCCGGAAACATTGTCCGCAGTTCCATCACTTCTTAACGCTTTAAATGCGACCTTGCAAAAAGCGCCTTCAATCAGATTCCCGCCTTCCGGGAAGAAAGATACGTCATAATCGTCTCCGTGCTGCTTTAATTGGGCATCATTGCGGGCTTGACTCGCAATCCCCTGTTGAAGAGCGTCATTACGAGCTTGACCCGCAATCTCCCGATCTTTCCCATTCCCTTCCGGTTCCCTCCGAGAACTATCAATACTCCCAATCCTTATATTTTTCTTGAAAAAGTAATCATCTCCTATGTTTTCCATAAATCCGGTATAAGCCCTCAATGTATAATCTCCTTCCGGAACAATCTCATTCAAAGGCAAATATCCGTAGAACATACCATCTGTCTGACGTACCATCACCCTGTTTATCAGCGTATCCGCCGCGCTGATCAGTTCCACATACACATACCGGCTTGCCGTAACCGGAATATGAGTTGCCGCATCCGCCACATACGCCTTAAACCATATCTTTTCGCCCGGCACATACACATTGCGGTCGGTATGCACATAAATCTTTTCCTGCGCAAAGGCCGCCAACTGATTCTCAAAATTTGAAGCAACCTCTCGCAGCATACCATCCCGAGCCGTTTGCCCCGTCAAAACTGATAGAAACAGCGACAAAAACCAGACTGTGAGCATCAACTTTTTCATATCTTATTCGTTTTGAAATGGTGAATTAACGTACAAATATACCTATTGTCAAAAATATATCAAAAAATAACCGTAAAAAAAACGTACATTTATTATTTCATTTACTTAACCCTAATTTTTTCCACCTGTCTGATAATTGTGCCATCATTCATAATTCCTTCTATTACAACAGAATATGTTGTCGAAAAACCTGATGTGTAAAACTCAAAACTCGCTTCGCCGGTTTCGCTTTCAATTATCAGATCAGGCTTCCAGTAAATTGTTGTTCGATAGTCTGGTATGGATTGTTGCTTCGCTTCGGGCGTGTCATACTTGGGTGAATAAAACTCGACAGGTTTTTGATAGCCTAATGGAGTGTAAACAAGCGTGTTAGGCGTTTCGTTTTCAGGGATTATATCCGGTCCTTTTTTGGTAGTGATGCTGATGACGCCACCGGCTCCACGTGATCCAAACATAGCCGAACTAGCATTTTTTAATATATCAATACTTTCTACTTCATTGACATTAACCGTTTCCAATGGCGAATCAAATGGGGTATTCAATTCTTCAGGCCATTCAACTGCGACTCCATCTATTAAAATAAGTGCTAAGGGAACATAAGGACCCGGATTGACAATTACAGCTCCATTGGAATCTACACGTGCTGAAGAAAATCTGCGTAGTATATCTGCAACAAAAGTGGGGTAAGTTCTCTCGAAATCCTCTTTTCGGATGGTGAAATCTGATATTTTATTCATCCAATATTCAAGTCTCGGTTCGTCCTTCCTGATTTTTGGCGCTGTGACTTCCACTTCATTTAAATAGATCATGCGCATAGCTTCGTCGTATTTGGAACGTTGTTCGGCTTTGATTATAAAATCGTTCGGTTGTAGAGACGTTGCGCGCAACGTCTCTATATTTAAGGCATCCACCGTCTTATCCAAAACCGGATTTTGCGGGGCATAAACAAGTTTTGGAAACGTTTCTCGCTCCACAGCAAGTTCAACCCCGCTTCCTCCGCGTTTATTCAACGCCTGAATAAAATAAGACGTGCTGTCGGGATATTCGAAATCCCGAAACACAAATCTTCCATCTATATCCGTAGCAGTCAATCCGGTATCCCCGTTTTTGGCCATCATCAATACTTCGCCGTCAGCTACCGGCAGGGATCGTGCCTGACTTTTGACAAGACCGGATATGGTCTGACTTTTCTCAAATGGAATTTGTGGATCTTCGTAATTTCCTTTTACGACTTCAGGGATATTATATCGACGCCATCCATGAGTCAGCATCAGCAAATCCATAGCGACGGCAGATTCGATATTGTCCTGCAAATAATATGCCGGATTTTCGATATAGCCTTTCAATTCGGACGAGAGTAAAAGGGTTGAAAGGATGGTGGTTGTGGAATCTGCGGGAATGTCTTTATCATCAGTAATGGCGATGGAGCACCTCACCCCAACCCTCTCCGAAAGAGAGGGAGCTTGCCCCTCCTCGGGAGGGGCTTGAGGAGGCTTTATGGTGACGGTTACTTTTTCTCGCTTTTCATATATCGGTTTATCGGTCTTAAAATCAAGTTTTTCATTGATATGGTTTTTATTGAATACTAACCGTTCGCTAAGCGGATTCATCTGTTCGTCTAATAATATCAGTTGGAGAACGCCTTCAGGCAAATCTTCTGACTGAAAAGCAATGGGTTCGCTGAGATTTTTTATTGAGGAGAAATGAAATACCGCTCCACGACAATGAGCAAGAAGATAATAGGGAGAAAGCGACGTTTGGATGGTTTTTAAAACTCCAACTGTAATCCTGTTATTATGTTGTGTTACAGTCAGCGAGATTGCATTTCGTTCAGTGTTAGGCAATTCAAACTGTTTTTCAAGTCCGTCGGTGTTCCTACACTTTATCATATACCTTTTGCCCTGTTTGGGCATAAAACTGAAAGCACCCATCCCGGCGTGGAATGTTTCGATATTGGTGATGACTGTCCCGTTTTCGTCTATAAGTTCACCTGAAATGGCTTCGGAGTAGCCTTTTGAGTTTAATGCTTTGAAAGCCACTTTGCAAAAAGCGCCTTCCACCAAGTTTCCGCCTTCGGGGAAAAACGAGACATCGAAATCTGTTTTTGCCTGACCCGCAATCACCTTTCCCGACTCGTCGTTGCGGACATGACCCGCAATCTCCTTTTTCTTCCCATTCCCTTCGTTTTCAATTCGAGAACCGGAAACTGAAAACTGAGAACTACCAATGTTTCCAATCCTTATATTTTTCTTAAAAAAAAAGTCATCCCCTTTGTTTTCCATATATTTTGTGTAAGCTCTGAGCGTATAATCTCCATCAGGAACGATCTCATTTAAAGGCATATATCCACAGAACATTCCGTTTTCCCGACGGATCATCACCCTGTTGACAAGTGAATCGCGAGAATCTATCAACTCCACATACACATAGCGGCTTTCCGTCTCCGGCATAAGCGTCGCTGCATCTGTCACATACGCTCTAAACCATATTTTCTCTCCCGAAACGTAAACATCACGGTCGGTATGAACATGAAGTTTTTCCTGAGGGAAAGTCGCCAACTGATTTTCAAAATTCGTCGCAATCTCCCACAGTAAATCGTCATGAGCCGTTTGCCCTCTCAAAACGAAGAGAGACAAGGCGAGGAACCACACCGTCAGCATGGACTTTTTCATATCTTATTCGTTTGGAAATTTGAAATAACGTATACATATAATGATTGCCGATCAGATACTATTCAATTAATCTCTATCGTCGTCTCCGAATAGAAAACGGGGCGGACGATGATTTCAAGCTTTTCGTCGGCGCGGCGGATATTGAAGGTGCAGACGCTGTTTCTCTCCGGATTCACGTAAGACGCGAAGCCGTACAGATAGGCAAAGGCAGACTTGTATTTCGTTTGATTCAACGCCTTGGATATCTGCGTATATTTGAACGTATCCCAAAACATGCAGTTCGGGAAACCGTTGGCATCGGTGAAACGGGTATTAAAATCTCTGTATTTCATTGTATTTGAGATAAATGTACGGTAGGCTGCTGTAAATTCCTCTACAGAATAATCCATCCGTCTGTTCTCAATCTTTTCGATGACGTCGCCCGGAAGGATACCGGCTTCGGCTGCCGGAGAATCGGCGTCGACACCGATTACCTGGTTTATCTGATTGATACTGTAGTTGATACCCGTATAGTTAAATCCTTTCTTGGCAAGGATAAACTGGGCATTCCGGTTGTATTTAATATACGGAAATTGCATGCACATGAGCGGGAGATGGATCGTGGCATATTCCTCAATGGCATAGGGGGCGCTCATCAATTCATTGGCCTCGCTTTCCCATAGTACACGGCCGCGAACGTTCTGATTATCAACAAATCGCACTCCTAATTGGAGGATGTATTCCGATTCCGATTCGGGCGTAGACATGTTGTAGAAAGGCAAGTTGACAAGTCTGTCGCGCGTAATATCGTAGCGAATGGTAGGAGCCTGATTTTCAGTCTCGCGGCTTTTTCGCTTGAAGTTGGCGTTCTTATCGAACTTATAATACGTATAAATGATAAAGTCAGGATTTAATGTATTGTATGTGAGGCCTTTCTTTACAAGCTCGGTTTTGAGTATTTCATTCAGCGTTGTTTCGATTTTAACAATGCTCGTGTCTTCGACCGGTGCAAAATCGAATGAACTGAACTTCGAAAAATCCACTTCATCCTGTGTGGCCGAGGTCGTAAAAGGGCATACAAACAGCCGGTCGTGCGTATTTTCGACGCTGTACATGGAGAATGCCGTAGCCAGCTGATTCTCTGAAAATGAATAGATTGAGCGACATTCTTTCTTAATCGGAATGGATTTGAGGCGGTCTGTAAAATTGCGTATGCCCAGCGTGGTTTCGGAACTCATCATATCCGTCAACAACGAATCCACATCATCCACCGTCATCTCACTTACCTTTTTGCCGTCAATCTCCTCAATAATATCGTATTGCCTGATCCCGGCCTTGTCGGCAGGCGAGTTTTGATAGACTTTCATGATGACAGGCCTGTCCTTGCCCCACTGGTTGTTTTTACTTATCTCGTAGCTGAAGCCCAGCTGACAATTCATATCATACTGGGCTGCAATGAAAAAGACATTGCATAGACCAAGCGCCAAAAAAATTATTTTTTTCATCTTTCAGAAATGTTAAAATCGAACTTACTTACTTTTTAGTGCACAAAGATAATATTTTTTTTCCGTATCGCCGGAAATGATTGGCAACATATTTGAGATATATGTGTTGAAAAACAGCTTATTTATGACACTGACCGTGTAGCGAAATTAGCTGCAAAGCAAATGATATTCATATAGATACATCAACAATTGATTAGACATGCATAATAAGAAAAAGAGGTATGATTCGAAAAACGGACATTCCGAATCAAGGGAAGATATGACAAATTTTCAGACAAATGCTGAAAATACGTCAGATGTCGATGAAAATGACGACAAAATGGCGGATGCGGCTGACGATGAAAATGACAGCGACGAATCGCCCGATTGGGAAGAAAAATATGATGAATTGAATGATACTTACCTTCGGTTAATGGCTGAATTTGATAACTATAGGAAACGGACGCTGCGCGAAAAGGCCGATCTGATCAGAAACGGCGGCGAATCGGCCTTGACAAACCTGCTTCCGGTCATCGATGATTTCGAACGGGCATTGAGCAATATGCGGCAAACGGAGGATTTATCGGCTATCATTCAAGGGATTGAATTGATATACTCCAAGTTTGCTTCCTACCTGTCGCAGCAAGGCGTCAAAGTGATTGAAACGCAAGAGCAACCTTTTGATACAGAACTGCATGAAGCCATTGCAACCATTCCGGCACCCGAGGAAGACCTGCAAGGCAAGATATTGGATTGTGTCCAGACAGGTTATACGCTGCATGACAAGGTGATACGACATGCAAAAGTGGTGGTGGGAGCGTGATGGACAATGAATAATGAATAATGAACAATGAACAATATGTACCTGTCTTTGAGGGAGATGGGTCGTTAGTTTTATCGGTTGACAGAAAAAAAACTGAGAACTGAAAACTTGAAAGAGAACGAATGGCAAAAAGAGATTACTACGTGGTGCTGGGGATAGAAAAATCCGCCGCCATAGACGAGATAAAAAAGGCATATCGCGCCAAAGCGATACAGTTTCACCCGGATAAAAATCCCGGCAACAAGGAAGCGGAAGAAAAATTCAAGGAAGCGGCCGAAGCCTACAGCGTGTTAAGCGACGATCAAAAACGAAAGATTTACGATCAGTTTGGACATGAAGGACTTAGCGGCGCTTCGCAAGGAGGCTACGGCGGCGGCATGACGATGGATGATATATTTGCGCAGTTCGGCGACCTCTTCGGCGGCTTCGGCAGTTTTGGCAGCTTCAGCAGTTTCGGTTCATCGCAAAGACAGTCTGTATCAAGAGGTTCGGACTTGCGCGTGAAAGTGAAGCTGACATTAAAGGAGATCGCCACAGGCGTAGAGAAGAAGATCAAGGTGAAGAAATATGTGCCCTGCGCCAAATGTCATGGCAGCGGAGCCGAAGACGGCGACAAATCCATCGCCACCTGTCCGACGTGTAAAGGTTCGGGATATGTCGTACGCGTTGCAAATACCGTTTTCGGGCAGATGCAAACGCGCTCAACATGTTCATCCTGTGGCGGTTCGGGCAAGACAATCACCAAGAAATGCACGGCCTGCTACGGCGAAGGGATAGTCCAGGCCGAAGAAGTGATCACGTTCAATCTCCCTGCCGGCGTAGCCGAAGGTATGCAACTGGCACTCAACGGCAAAGGCAATGCCGCCCGCAGGGGAGGCATCAACGGCGATTTACTGGTCGTCATCGAAGAAGAACGTCATCCCGAATTGATCAGACAGGATAATGATTTGGTATACAACCTCTTATTAACCGTCCCACAGGCTATTCTGGGCGATACGATAGAAGTGCCTACCGTCGACGGGAAGGCCAAAGTGAAGGTCGAACCCGGCACACAACCGGGCAAAGTGCTCAGGCTGAGGAGTAAAGGATTGCCTTCCATCAATAGCTACGGCTACGGCGATTTGCTGATCAACATCAGCGTCTATATCCCCGAAAAACTCTCCGGCACCGAAAAAGAAAAAATGAAAGAATTGACCGCTTCCGAAAACTTCCAACCCTCCCAATCCATCAAGGAAAAGATTTTCAGCAAGTTCAGGGATTTACTTGATTAATGGCTTCATTCCATCTTTATCGCATCAACCGGATTAGCCGAAGCAGCCTTGACCGCTTTCCAGCCTACGGTTAAGAGCGTAATTACGATCACTATAACCCCCGTCAGCCCAAATATCTGCCATCCGATTGCAATACGGTAAGCAAAGTCCTGAAGCAATGTCTGTAACCAGTAATAAGCTAACGGAAAAGCAATTAACAATGCTATCCCTACCAGCAGCAGAAACTCCATTGTCAGCAGCGCGACAATATCACCAACGCTGGCACCCAGCACTTTACGGATACCTATCTCCTTGAATTTCGCTTCGGCGGTATAGGTCACAAGGCCGAATAAACCTAAACATGAAATCAACACTGCGATAAAAGCAAATATTCCGAATAGTCTCCCTGTGCGTATATCTGCACGATATAATTGCTCAAACGATTCATCCATAAAGCTATAGGTGAATGTATAATTTGGGTTGTATTCTTTCCAAATCTTTTCGACTGCGGTAATTGCTCTGGCTGCATCTTTAGCAGTTGTGCGGATATAAAGTGTTGAAGCCCAATCGGGAGCCGGAAAAATTATCAATGGTTCTATTTCCCTATACAGGCTGTGAAAATTGAAGTCTTTGATGACTCCAACGATCGTACCGCGTTGCCCGAAATCGGCTACCATCCATTTGCCAACCACCGGTTCGGCCATCCCCATAGATTTAGCCATCGTCTCATTTATAATGTATTGCGTCTCTTCACCAGGTCCAAAACCTGAACCTTCAACAAATGGCATATCCATATTTTCAAAAAAGGTGCTATCAACCCAAAAACGATAATAACTTATCACATCTTCACCTGTTTTACCTTCCCATTCACCGGTTAAATTAGTTGGTCTGACATCTGTTATTCTGTCACTTGCACCATTTACGTTCTGAATTGACGGGTCCATCATCAATTCTGCTTTAATCGCTTGATAATGACTACTCATATTAAAAGTTTGACACGTGAATACCTGTTCCTGATTATAACCTAAATTTCTTTGACGAATAAATGTTAATTGAGATTCCATCGTAATTGTTGAAGCTATTAGCACTATAGAGGCAATAAATTGTGTTATAATCAACAATTTACGCACAAAAGCATTCCCTCCGGCTATCATTTTTCCTTGCAACATATTAAGTAATTTGAACGAAGAAATAGACAAAGCCGGGTACATACCGGCAAGGATAAGGGTGGCAACTAACATTGCTCCATAAAGCACCCAAACATTCTGATTATTCCATCCGAAATAAATTTCTTTGCCTGATAATTGATTTAAAATTCCTGTAAATAAGAGGTTTAATAAAAATGCAATTATGATTGCCGTCAGAAATAGTATCATTGCTTCAGTCATCAATTGAAAAAACAATTCGCGTTTCCTTGCGCCAAGTATTTTCTTTAGCCCGACTTCATGGTTTCTTTTCGCGCTCCTGCCTGTAACAAGATTTACGTAGTTAATACATGAAATAATAAATATTGCAACAGCAATCCAAACGAAAATCCATACTGTACGTATACCGGCAGGCTCACCATCAAGTGTATAGAGATGCAATCCAACCAACGGCTGTAAGGTAAAATAACGGAAATCCTGTGAATTAGTTTGCAGATTTGTAATATCTTTAGCCAATTTTTCAACGTCTGTACCCTCTTTCACTTTAATAAATGAAAGAAATTCGCAGCCACTCCAGCTATTCCAATAGGACGAAAACATAATATTATGTGAATCTGACTGTTGAGGAATTATTATTTCTGCGCGAGGAAGATAGGTATTGGCAGGTAAGTCATTCATTACTGCGGCAACATGATATGGCCTTTCCATTTCCCGATAAGATTCCGACATTCCCTTTATACGAATAATTTTCCCAACCGGATTGTCATCTCCAAACAGCTCATTTGCAAGTCTTTGACTGATGACTATTTCATCCGGTTTTTGCAATAAATCTGGCGAATCTCCTCTCACAACATGAAAATTAAAAAAGGTAAAAAATGAACTGTCCGCGACAAAAACTCTTTGAGAACCGGTTTTTATACCATCTGCAAGGACATAGTCAGTTGAGAAACTCCGAATCCTGCAAAAGGATGTTACCTCACCGAAATTCTCCTTTGCTTCGGGCGCGAATAATCCGGAAGTCACTTCCACCGTACGTCTTGTATCAGCATTTGTAAAATGTGCTACTCCCATATAAATTTCATCGGCATCCTTATGAAAACGGTCATAACTCATCTCATCCTGTACCCATAACAGGATAAATGAGCAAGTAGCCAAGCTGATGGCTAAACCTGCAACGTTGATAATAGAATACAACCTGTTCTTTATCAGGCTGCGAAATGCGATTTTTAGATTGTAAAGCATAATCGTTTAGTTAAAAGAAACACTGCAAATATAACGGTTTTTTTTTAATAAAAGTATAATTGACAAAAAAAGGGCATGAAACGATTGTTCCATGCCCTTTAATTCAGTTAAATAATTGACTTTATATCAGTTCTCACCCAATCTTGATGGTCTTGACCTTGTCTTCGAGGACGACTTTCTTTTTGGGGAGGACGATTTTCAGGATGCCGTGTTCATGTTTTGCGGAAATGTTTTCCACGTCGATGTTTTCGGGCAAGACGAAACTGCGGGCAAAGGATGCATGCGTAAATTCCTGGCGCAATACTTTATGGCCTCCGTCATTTTCTTCCTTCTTCTCCTCAATCTTTCCGGTGACTTTCAAGATGTTCTTGTCTATCTCAAGATTGATGTCGCCCTTGTCAAATCCGGGGATCGACAAGTCTACGTTAAAGCCGTTCTGATTCTCCGACACATTCGTAGCCGGTTGATTTTCAGTGATGAACTTGCTGAATGTGTCATCGTTCCAAAAATCGTTAAATGCTCTGGGGAAAAAACCTCCCATTCTCATTAAATTACTCATAATCAATTTCTCCTATAATTTGTTAATAATTTTTGTAAATAAATTCGTAATCATATTCTTCAAATAGTGTACCAAGTGAAGTTTTTATCCAAAATCGGACATATTGGCACAATTAGTTCTATGCGTATGTCAATATGACCGCTTTTTTGTATTATGATTTCATCCATGTACGAATAAAAAGCCAAAGTTGTCATTTAATATAGTGTACGGTCAATGGGGTAATGAGGTTAATGATGGAGATCACTCATTTACACTACTGAGGTTGTTTTGTTGTATGAATTAGATAGAAATGTTATTCCCGAAGGGTTTTGTAGATGAATTATCTTTATATTTGCAGTCGATTTTGATGAATTAATGCAAGCAAAAAATGTTTCGATATAAGAGAATTGCGATCAAAGTGGGAAGTAATGTCCTGACACGCAGCGATGGTACGTTGAATGTGACGCGCATGTCGGCTTTGGTTGACCAGATTGCCGAGTTGCATCGCAACGGTGTGGCTGTCATATTGATATCTTCGGGGGCTGTGGCTTCGGGACGGAGCGAAATAAAGATCGGTAAAAAGCTGGACGCCGTCTCGACCAGACAGTTGTATTCCTCTGTGGGTCAGGCTAAACTGATTTATCGGTACTATGAGCTGTTTCGCGAGCACAATATCCCTTGCGGGCAGGTGTTGACGATGAAGGAGAATTTCGGCACGCGCAGGCATTATCTCAATCAGAAGAACTGTATGGAAGTGATGCTTGACAATGGTGTCATTCCTGTTGTAAATGAGAACGATACGGTGTCCGTTTCGGAACTGATGTTCACGGACAACGATGAACTGTCCGGCTTGATTGCCGCCATGATGAGCATGGATGCACTTGTGATTCTGAGCAATGTAGACGGGATTTACGATGGCGACCCTGCTTCTCCCGAATCACGTGTTTTTAGGGAAATAGTTGATAGCAAGCAAGATATATCGGCATATATCCAAACCGGAAAGTCGCATTTCGGGCGGGGAGGCATGCTGACCAAATTCAACATTGCGCAAAAAGTGGCTGATGAGGGCATTGCCGTCATCATCGCCAACGGCACGCGCAACAATATCCTGACAGATGTGTTATCGGACGATAGCTCAACGGTTTGCACCCGTTTCCGTCCTTCAGCGAAGCCGGTCAGCAATGTCAAAAAATGGATCGCCCATTCCGAAGGGTTTGCCAAAGGAGAGGTGACAGTGAATGCCGGCGCCCGCGAAGCGTTGTTTCAACCCAGAGCGACAAGTATTTTGCCGGTCGGCGTCACGCATATTTCCGGTGATTTTGAGAAGGATGACATCATCAAGATACTCGACGAGACAGGGAAGCAAATCGGTCTCGGATGTGTAGCATACAGCAGCGATGAAGCGCGCGAACGAATCGGCAAGCGCTCTAACAAGCCGCTGGTGCATTACGACTACCTTTATTTAATGTAAAATTAACGTTAAGTTATTGTTAAGTTATAATTAAGTTATTGTTAAGTCAACGTTAATTAATTGTTAAGTTATTATTAAATCAATGTTAAATTATTGTTAAGTGATTGTTAAGTCAACGTTAAGTTATTGTTAAGTGATTATTAAGATAATGTTAAATAATTGCTAAGATAACGTTAAGTTAACGTTAAATAATTGTTAAGCTAACTCATAATCAACAATTTAGAAGCAATGGAAAGTAAACAAAACGAACAGGCAAATACCGCCAACGAAGCGGTAAATGCGGTCATAAAACAAGCTGCCGAAGCCGTCAATTCGCTGATCAACATGGATGACCGACAGATTGCCAAGATACTGAACGACACGGCGGACAGGTTATTGGCAGAAAAGGATAACGTATTGAAAGCCAATCGCGAAGACCTAGCGCGGATGGACACGGCCGATCCCAAATACGACCGCCTGAAACTCACCTCGGAACGGATCGACGGCATCGCAGGCGATATGAAGCAGGTAGCGTTGCTGCCATCTCCGTTAGGCAAGACGCTAAGCGAAGCAACCCGACCGAATGGAATGGTTATCAACAAGGTAACAGTACCTTTCGGAGTGATTGGCGTTATCTACGAAGCGCGGCCGAATGTGACCTTCGACGTTTTCTCGCTGTGTATCAAGTCGGGAAATGTGTGCCTCTTGAAAGGCGGCTCGGATGCAGATTCTTCCAATCGCATACTGGTGGGAATTATCCGCAATGTACTTGAAGATCATGGTGTTAATCCGAATATATGCACCTTGTTGCCACCCGGCCATGATGCCACGCAGATATTGCTGCAAGCTGTTGATTATGTTGATCTTGTGATTCCACGTGGAAGCTGCGGGTTGATTGATTTCGTACGCAGACAGTCCAGGATACCCGTCATCGAGACGGGAGCCGGGATTTGCCACACGTATTTTGACCGCTTCGGCGATAAGGAAAAGGGACGCGAAATTGTATTCAACGCCAAAACACGTCGCGTAAGTGTCTGTAATGCACTTGATTGCTTAGTCATTCATCGCGAGAGGCTGGTAGACTTGCCTTATATCTGCGGTAAATTATCTGAACGTCAGGTCATTATTTATGCCGACCAGCCTGCCTTCAACGCACTGACCGGCCATTACCCCGAATCGTTCCTGCAACAGGCAACGGAAGACAGCTTCGGAACGGAATTTCTTGATTACAAGATGAGTATACGGACAGTAGATTCGCTTGACGAGGCCTTGAAACATATTGCGCGCCACAGTTCAAAGCATAGCGAGTGTATCATCAGCGAATCGGAAGAAGCGCTGGTGAAATTCGAACAGCACGTAGATGCGGCCTGTGTATATGCCAATGTATCAACGGCTTTCACCGACGGAGCACAATTCGGTTTTGGCGCCGAGATCGGGATCAGCACGCAGAAAATGCACGCCCGCGGCCCCATGGCGCTTCCCGAACTCACCACCTACAAGTATATCATCAAGGGCAACGGCCAAATCAGAAGTTAATCAATTAAGCAACAGTTGAATACGCGAAACGTGCCTGATTTCAGTTCACGTCTCCCTTCTCAATATAAAGCGTTTGCGTCGGGAAGGCCAGGTCAAGCCCGGCCTCGTTAAAAGCACGTAGAATCTCGATATTCACCTTTGAGCGTGTCTCGTAGATATCCGACGATTTTAAAATAAAATATATAAAGGTGATAATCAGCGCCGAATCGCCAAAGTCGGTAAACGACACGACCACGTCCTTGTTACGTATTTCAGGGATACGGTTCGGCATATCCCTTAGTATCTGCATGGCTTCCTGCATTTTATCCAGTGATGTGCTGTAAGTCAGTCCCAGTTCCATCACGATGCGCCTTCCGCTTTCGGACGATATGTTGGTAATGACACTGTCCATAAGCTGATAGTTGGGAATGGTCAGTAACCGTTTGTCGTAGTTGAGAATACGTGTAGATCGCAGGCCGATATCCATGACCGTGCCTTCGACGGAATCGAATTTGATGGTGTCGCCGATGCGATAAGTCTTGTCCGCAAAAATCGTGAATCCGCCGAAAATATTCTTGATCGTATCCTGCGCCGCCAGTGCAAAGGCAATCCCGCCGATTCCCAATGTGCCCAACAAGGTAGTGACCTTGATTCCAACGTTGTAAAGCGCTGTTATAATGCCGAATACCCAAATAACAATCAGGACGGTCCTTTTGACAATCGGATAAAGTTTGGCATCGACGCGAAACCGTTTCCGTTTTTTCCGGCCGGTATCTTCAACGACCTCCTTTGCAATGGAAGCACCCGCCAGACGGGCAATCAGCCAGGTGAAATTGAGCACAACCAAGGCATCATAAGATTTTTTGATTGCCTCAAACACCTCTTTATCAAGCTGTAGACGGTTAGCGGCAACCCAAAAAGCCAACAGCAGTACCCCCATGTAAATCGGGTTTTCCATCGAAACGAAGAAATTATCGTCGAAGCGGGAAGACGATTTAGAAGTAATGCGCTGAATGACACGCTTGTAAAAAACAAATATCAACTTATTGACCAAAAACGCCCCGATAATTATCAGTAACGATATCCCCCACTCTTTCAGTGAGTTATTATAATAAACCTGTTCCCACATATTTGACAGTAATTTAAATTATTATGTTTAATGTTTTGTGGATTAAATCATTGCCTTCACTAACGAAATCTTCACGGTAAGACAGTTCCGGCAGGCCGTTGTAGGCGACATAACCTGACAGGCCGTTTTTGACGCGTTCCTGATGGGAGGCGATGACGCAGGCGCTTTCGTAGTTGATCTGTTTGAGGCGGTCGGAGAGCGGGGTGCTGCCTCGCGCGAACAATTCGATGGGTTCGGGGGCAGGGGTGTTATGTTCAGTGCCGAAGGTGACTATAAAACCGTTGGCAGGAAGATAGTTGACATACTTTTCGAGCGTTTCGGGGCTGTTGCGGGGTGTTATAAATTCGACGGAAAAGATGTTTCGCTGTTTTAAAATGGCTGCCGCTTTTTCGAGGTCGCGTTCGAAATCGGTAAATTCGCCTTTGGGGTCGTCGGCCAGAAAGGGATAGGTAGGGATGCCTCCGGCGGCAAGGATCATTTCGCAAACTGTCCCGAAGGGCAGGAATGTGCTTGGGTCTTCGGGGATAAAAGCCGGGCCGCCTGCTTTGAGGAGGTTGGCGCGGATTTCATTTTCGACGGCTGCATGATTGTTGACGCCGGATTTTAGCGGCTTACCGCCAAATAATTGTTCAAAAAAGGCTGAAATCGCTTCGGCGCCGTCATTCATCTGCCGGTACACTTCCATTCTCAATGCTTTGGCTAAATGGCGCTCACGCACGGAGCCTTTGGTCAATTCGGACTTAATTCTCTCGAAATCAAGGTAAAAACCGGATTTCTTCATCTCCGGCAACTCATTCAGCTTTTGGCACATGCGCTCAACTTGAAGGTTGGATGCGAGGCGGACGCCGTCCAGCAGCGAGGCATAAGGTTCGGAGAAAAACGCAGGATAGCGCAAGCCTTTGCCGCTCAGGTATGTACGTCCGGGATTATTCGGGTCGTTGACACGTATTCCGGCCGTCTGGTCTTCTTCCTGCAGGCTGATCATTTCGATGTTAAAGAGCGGGAAAAGACGACGTTTAAGCGATTCGTCATGCCATTCAAGGTATCCGTCCGTCGTATAGAAATCGTTGATACCGATGACGTTGACATTTTCACGGACTGCCTGATCCAGTGCGTCCGTCAGGTTCTCGAAGGCGCTGAAGGAGTACGGGGTGTGGAGGTGGGCGTTGACGTTAATGATTGAGTTGGGGGGAAGCATAAAATAATAACTGAATAACTGAGTAACTGAATAACGGAATAAATGAATGACGGAATAAATGAATAACTGAATAACGGAATGACGGAATAATTGAATGACTGTACGACTGAATGTTGATAATTGCTAAATATGAAAAATTGATTTATATAATATTAATAAT